>JAISQE010000044.1 GCA_031274425.1 Synergistaceae bacterium
AAAAGAGTCGAAACATCTATGGCAAGACGGTTCTAAATTGTGTTTTCTGGGAGGAGTAGAGAAATGACAGTGCTTGATACGCAGCAAAACGAAACGATTCGGATCATTCTGGGGCGTCGCAGCGTAAGGGTCTTCGAGGAGCGAAGCGTGGAGCCGGAAAAGGTGGAGTTGATTCTGGAGTGCGCTTTTGCCGCCCCCACCGCCATGAACGCCCAACCATGCCATATCGTGACCATCGACGACAAAGAGCTCCTGACGAAAATCGGAGCGGCGAACGAGCGTACCCGCATGGCGGGCGGCGCGCCTCTCGCCTTCGCCGTCTGCGTGGACGTGGCGAACTACGAAAAAGTGCACCGGCTCACCGACGGAACGTGGATGGAGGACAGCGCCTGCGTCATGGAAAATATTCTGCTGGCCGCCAGGGCCCTGGGGCTCGAGGGCGTCTGGCTGCAAATCGCCAACCGCCCCGGACGGGAGGAAGTCGTGACCCCGATGCTGCGCCTCCCCGCCGGGGTCAGAATTCTGGCGATGGCTTTGGTGGGCTACGGGGCGGAGTCGAAGGCCCCCCACAGCGGAGTGGACGAGGCAAGGCTCCACCGCAACGCCTGGTAAAGCCTGGAGAGAATTCAAGAAGAAAATTCCAAGAAAATTCCAGGCTCCCCGAGTTTTAAAATAGGGCTTGCCAGATTTGCCCCCTGCCGGTAGAATACAGGGCATCGAGTTTCTGGATTTTTATTTTTCTTGTTGGAGCGGAAAAAAGTGAAGAAAAACATTTTCATCGAAACGGATATCGCTTTCGCGAATAATGGCCTTTGGTGGTGGCGACTTTAGCTCCCACCCGAAGGTTGCCGTTTCTTTGATTTTTTAGATTTGATTTCAGAGGGGCTCTGAGGGTGTAAACGATTCCTTTCAGAGCCCCTTTTTTATTTATTTGATTTATTGCGTGAGTTTATAGACGCGAGGGGCGAAGCGGTCCCCTCGCGTTTTTGCGTTTTTTGGCGCTTGGGCGATTTCTAACTTTAGGCTTTTTACTTCAATTCACTATAAGACGATTTTTGACGGACGAAAGGGGAAATTTTTATGGAGACGATACGGAATCGAGGGGCGGCGGACGAGGCGCGGAGCGCGTCGATCACCGAGGCGCTTCACCACAAGCTCATGTCCGGCGAGAAACTGGCCAGGGAGGAGAGCGCGGCGCTCTTCGACGCGGTCATCCGGGGAGAGCTGAACGACGTGGAGATCGCGGCGCTTTTGGTGGCGCTGAAGCTACGCGGCGAGACGGCGGAGGAGATCGCCGGAGCGGCGCAGGCTTTACGGGAGGGGGCGCGCGCGTTCCCCAGGCCGGACTACGTTTTCGCGGACATCGTGGGAACCGGCGGCGACGGGGCGAACACCATCAACATATCGAGCGCCGTCACCTTCGTCGCGGCCGAGGCGGGCCTGCCGGTGGCGAAGCACGGCAACCGGTCGGTTTCCTCCAAGTGCGGCGCGGCCGATCTGCTGGAGCGCTTCGGGGCGAAGCTGGACATGTCCCCGGCGACGGCGCGCAAAGTCCTCGACGAGCTGAGGGTGACGTTCCTCTTCGCCCCCCACTACCACAGCGGCATCAAACACGCCATGCCCGTCAGAAAAGCCCTCGCCACGCGGACGATGTTCAACGTCCTGGGGCCCCTCATCAACCCGGCCCGTCCTTCCGTGATGCTCGTCGGGGTGTACGAGGTCTCGCTTTGCAACGTGGTGGCCGAAACCCTGCGACTGCTGGGATGCGAGCGGGCGTTGGTGGTGAACGGCCTTGGATTGGACGAAATCGCGACCCACGGGGCGACGAATGCGGCCGAGCTTTCGAACGGGGAGATTTTCGAGAAACGTTTCACCCCCGCCGCGTTCGGGGTCCGGGAGTTCCCTCTTTCTTCCATTGTAGGAGGAAGGCCGGAGGAAAACGAAATCGCCATCCGCTCCGTTCTGGGAGGGCGCGGCAGCGAGGCCCACGCGGCCGTCATATCGGTCAACGCCGCCGCGCTGCTCACCCTCGGGGGCGTCACCGAGAACTACCGGGACGGCTTCGCGCTCTCAATGAGCGTGCTGGAGAGCGGCAAAGCCCTGGAGCGCCTCGAACGCTTCGCCGCAATGTCCCGCGTTCCAGAGGATGGGGAAAATGGAGAGAATGAGGAAAATGGAGAAGAGGAGGAAGCCCGCCGTGTCTGTGCTTGACGAGATCCTGGCCCGCAAACGGGCGGACGTCGCAAAGCGAATGGAGGACCTTCCCTACGACCGCCTGCGGGCAACGACCGAGGCCACGCGTCGCCGTTTCGGCGCGGCGCTGAAAAAGCCAGGGGCCCGCTTCATCCTGGAGTGCAAGAAGGCGTCCCCCTCGGAGGGGCTGATTCGGAAAAATTTCGACGCCGCCGAGATCGCGGGAGCGTACAAAAACTTTGCCGACGCCCTGTCGGTCTTGACGGATGAGCCCTACTTCCAGGGGAGTTTCGAGATCCTTCGATCGATCCGAGAAATAGCGGATCAACCGATTCTGGCCAAAGATTTCGTCATCGGCCCCTACCAGATCTGCGAGGCCAGGTTTCACGGCGCGGACGCCGCCCTCCTGATACTTTCGGCCCTGGACGACGAAACCTACAAGGCCTGCGCGAAGGAGGCGGAACGGCTCTCCATGGACGTCCTGACGGAGGTGCACGACGAGGCGGAGCTGGACCGCGCCCTGAAATTGAACGCCCGGATTCTGGGCGTCAACAACAGGAGCCTCAAGACCCTCCAGGTGGACCTGGACGTGTACCGGCGGCTCGCGGACAGGATTCCGCCCGGCAAGATCGTGGTCTGCGAGTCGGGCATCGGCTCCCGCGAGGACGTGGCGAGCCTGGAGGGCCGCGCGGACGCCTATCTCGTGGGAGGAATGCTCATGAAATCGGAGCGCATCGACCTTGCCGTGCGCCGACTGATTTACGGAGGGGTGAAGATCTGCGGGCTGACCTCGCCGGAGGACGCGGCGAAAAGTTACGAGGCCGGAGCGGTTTTCGGAGGGCTGATCTTCGCGGACGAGTCGCCGAGGCGGGTCGACGAGCTACGGGCGCGCGAAATCCGTTCCGCCTCGCCTCTTCCGATGGTGGGCGTTTTCGTGAACCAGGAGACGCGGAAAATCGCCCGCATCGCGTCGGAGATGCCCCTTGCCGCCGTTCAGCTCCACGGCGAGGAGTCCGGGGAATTCGTCGAGGGACTGCGCAAAGAGCTGCCCCCAAACTGCGAAATCTGGAAAGCGGCCAGGGTGTGGGATAAGATGCCCCCGGCGGGCGCGGACTCCGACCGGCTTCTGCTCGATGCCTACGGGACGGGGTCCAGGGGCGGAACGGGAAGGAGCTTCGACTGGTCGCTCCTCGGCGGTTTTCAGGAGAAAATGCGCCGGTCCAAGATCATCCTGGCCGGGGGGATCGACGCGGGCAACGCGCGCCGCGCCGCGGCGTCCGGGTGCTTCGCGATAGACGTGAACTCGGGGGTGGAGGCCTCTCCGGGGAAGAAAGATCACCGCAAGGTCGAGCAACTATTCGCAAATCTGAGAGGCGGCGCTTAATTGATGTGTGATTCTAAGATGTGTGATTCGAAGATGTTTAATTCGGAAATGTTTAATTCGGAAATGTTTGATTCTGACGTGAAAATAACTCAAGGCGCTTTGGGCCGGTTCGGGGAGTTCGGCGGGATGTTCGTGCCGGAGATCCTCGTGCCGACGCTGCTGGCGCTGGATAAGGCGTTCGAGGAGGCCCGGGGGGACCCCGCCTTCGTCGCGGAGTTCGAGGGCCTGCTGAAGGAGTACGCGGGGCGCGAGACGCCGCTCTACCGATGCCGGAACCTGACCTCGGGAACGAAGGCGACGATTTATTTGAAGCGCGAGGACCTCCTGCACGGGGGGGCCCACAAGACGAACCAGGTGATCGGCCAGGCGCTGCTCGCCCGCCGCATGGGGAAGACCCGGTTGATCGCCGAGACCGGCGCGGGGCAGCACGGGGTGGCGACGGCCCTGGCCGGGGCGCTTTTCAAGATGGAAACGCGGGTCTACATGGGCTCGAAGGACATGGAAAGGCAAGCCCCGAACGTATTCAGGATGAGGTTGATGGGGACGGAGGTAGTGCCCGTGGAGACGGGGAGCCGGGGCCTGAAGGACGCGATCAACGAGGCGCTGCGCGACTGGGCGGCGAGCTACGAGAACACCCACTACCTGTTGGGGACGGTGGCCGGGCCCCATCCCTTTCCGACGATCGTGAGGGAGTTTCAGCGCGTGATAGGGCGCGAGGCGAAACGGCAGATCCTGGAGGCCGAGGGGCGCCTTCCCGACGCGGTGTTCGCCTGCGTGGGCGGAGGGTCCAACGCTATGGGCATATTCGCGGACTTCATCGACGAGCCGGCGGTAAAACTTATCGGCGTCGAGCCCGCGGGGCACGGGCTGCACACCGAAAAACACGGGGCGACGATCGAAAAGGGACGCCCAGGGATTCTCCACGGCAGCTACAGCTACGTCCTCCAGGACGAAAACGGCCAGATACGGGAATCGCATTCGATATCCGCCGGGCTCGACTACCCAGGCGTCGGGGCGCAGCACTCGCACCTGCACTCCATCGGCCGGGCTCAATATATCGGCATAACGGACCAGGAGGCGCTGGACGCGTTCACGCGCCTTTCCCGTGAGGAGGGCATCATACCGGCCCTGGAATCCTCCCACGCGCTGGCTCAAGCCCTGAAACACGCGCAAGACGCGGCGGCCCCCCAAATTTACATCGTCAACCTCTCCGGCCGCGGCGACAAGGATATCGAACAAGTCATGCCCTATATCGGAGGTGCGCGGTCATGAGTCAACGTTACGAAAAAACCTTCGCCGACTTGAAAAAGAAGGGCGAGGGAGCCTTCATCCCCTTTGTGATGCTGGGCGACCCCGACACGCGAGAGAGCGAGGCGATCATCGAAACCCTCATCGAAAGCGGAGCGGACGCCCTGGAACTCGGCATCCCCTTCTCCGATCCCGTGGCGGACGGGCCGGTCATCCAAACATCCGCGAACAGGGCCCTCGAAAAGGGCGCGACCCCGGACGGTTGTCTGGATATCCTGGCGAGGATTCGGAAAAAATACGAAGACATCCCCGCGGGGCTTCTCGTGTACGCCAACTTGGTGGTCGGCAAAGGGGCGGAGAGTTTTTATAAGCGCGCCGCCGAAGCCGGCGTGGACTCCGTCCTCGTGGCCGACGTCCCCACGTTGATGGCTCCCCCGTTCGTCCGATACGCGCAAAACGCCGGGATCGATCCCGTGTTCATCGTTCCGCCGAACGCCAGCGACGAAAAATTGCGCGAGGTCGCCGCCCTGACGAAGGGCTACACGTACTTTCTGGGGCGTGCCGGGGTCACCGGAGCGGATCAGGAAATGAAGGTCCCCCTGTCCTCGAAGATAGCGCTGTTGAAGGAGGCGGGAGCCCCGCCGGTCGTCGTCGGTTTCGGCATATCCAGGCCCGAGCACGTGAGGGCGTCCCTGAAAGCCGGAGCGGACGGCGCGATATCGGGCTCCGCGACGGTGGCCATCATCGCCGCCCACGCGGGAGACCCGGGGAAAATGGGAAAAATGCACGAAGAGCTCGCCGCGTTCGTAAAGCTCATGAAATCGGCGACGAGGATTTGAAGCCCAGGGGGGCGGAGCCCGTCCAGCCCTTCGGGCCTTCGCCGCTCCCCAAGACCCCTGGGGCTCTTTCTCTTTCTTTGAGCGTGTATTTAGACAAAAGGCTTAGTTTAAATGAGCCTAAAGGCCTTATTGAAATTTTCTCGTTTGGTGTAACATGCTCTTGACTAAGAATTTCTAATTGCTTCTGTAGTCCGCAGGGATTCCCGATAGGCAGGAAAGCGAGGTGCAACCCCCGACAGCCAATAAGGACGAGCGGATTTTTTTAAAGAAGGCGCCGAACGTTTCGAAAGAGCCGAGAAGATAAGGGGAAAGACGAGAGAAGGAAACAAGGCAACTTTATCTCGCACCCCGAAGGCTTCGCTCGGCAATAGAAGAGCGAAAGGCGTGTTGTGCACAGCAACACAAAATTCAAGGGGGTAAAACAAAGATGAAAAAGTATTTGGCAGTAGCAGCAGTAGTAGTGTTGGCGGCCTTCGCGGCGCCGGCTTTCGCGGCCACCAATCCGTTTATGGACGTTCCCATCAACCACTGGTCCTATGACGCCATTGGTCAGCTCGCCGCGCGCGGAGTTCTTTCCGGTTACCCGGACGGCACCTACAAGGGCAAGCAGCCCACCACCCGTTACGAGATGGCTTCCGCTCTCGCCCGTGCCCTGGCTCTCGTCGACCTGACCAAGGCCAGTAAGCAGGATGTGGAGATGTTGAAGAAGCTCGTTGTCGAGTTCAAAGACGAGCTTGACGCCCTCGGCGTGAGAGTCGACCAGATCGACGGCCGCCTGGCCAAGATCGAAGACCGCCTGGGCGGATGGAAGATCACTGGAGTGTTACGTGCAGATCTTCTTCATACGGATTCTTTTGCCGATAATAATGCGGCCGAAGATTCTAGAGGTTATGGTGATTTGGCAAGGGCTCGCTTGTTTATTGAGCGTTGGTTCGGAGAAGATGAGTCCATGCACTTCTTTGCTCGTCTTGAAGGTTCCGATTCTCCTTATTCAAACAAAGTGAGAACGAGGGGAGTGGAGTTTACCCGTTTTTATGCGGAAGTGCCTGCATTTTTCGATACGAAGTTAATTTTAGGGCGTTATGTGTATGATTTCGAGGCCCCTTATTATCTGGATAGCGGCCAGAACCCCTTCAGTAAACATATGAGCGGAGGTACCGATAACTGGTTGGGCGACCGTACAGTTGATGCTTTTGGAGTTCAGAAGAGTTTCGGCTTGGGGAGCGCGACGTTTTATGTAGCTCATCCTTTAGTGAGTGTGGGAGACTGGGCAGAAGTCAGTGCATGGGAAGTGGCGGCTAACGCTCAACTTCAGTTTACTGAGCAGTTTGGGTTCGATTTGGGTATTCAAGCATTTTTTGGTGATGATGCTGCGGTAGTTGCCGTTGAGGAAGTGGACATAAAAGTAAACAATCTCTGGACTCTTTATGCGGGCCTTCGTTTTAACTTTAACGAATTCATCGCTATTAAGGGTATGTACTATCATCAAACCAGAGATGCCGAAATTGACGCAACGGGGGAAAGCCTGGATTTCGATGACAGTAATGCCTTCAAGGTTGTTGTCGATGTTAAGCAGGATCTGTTAAAGTTTACGAGTCTGTGGTTGGAATACAATAAACTTGACGTGGGCTTTTATCTGCCTACCGGCAGAACCGCTCTCTTTAATGATGGCGATTTCGGTAGTACTGCCCAGGCAGGAAATATCATTGCACCCGGACATGTTGTCGCCAGTGATTTGAGTATTTGGCGTATTGCTGCGCAGCAGCAATGGACGGACAAGTGGTCCACTTTCCTGTATTACGCGAATTTCGATGTGGATGCTTTTGATGCTAAGTTCAATCAGTTCGGCGGTGGTGTGAACTATCAGTTGAATCCTAGCGTGCTTTTGGGATTATCTTACGCTCAGTTCAGCTACGACGACGACTTTGGCGTGAATGACGAGAGTCAGATTCGCTTCCGTACGCAGGTATCGTTCTAATCTACACGAGATCACAACGTCAGTTTTTAGCTAATAAGAGAGGAGAGCTTCGGCTCTCCTCTCTCTTTATCTTTTTTTAAAGCGAGCACAAAAAATGTAAGACAGACCCTTGCAAGAAAACGTGACTGTATTATAATGACGTTATAGAAATGCCCGTCTGGGAGAGGCTCAGACGGACGTTTCTGGGCTGCCGAAGCGGGGCGGTATTCCCCACCTCGGACTTACGCCCTAAGGCAAGGATGTTACGCTTTGAGAATGCGGATCAGTTCCGCGAGGGCTTGTATTAGTGCTAGCAACGCTAATACAAGTTTTATTATTGCTATAATTTTCGCCACGCAATCACCCCCTTTCGGGGGCGTACCCCAAGCAGCTTCCCGATGTTCCGGG
>JAISQE010000045.1 GCA_031274425.1 Synergistaceae bacterium
ATAGCCAAGGTACGATGGGGAGGTTATTGATATGAAAAAACGTATATTGTTTTTGTCTCTGTTGGTTTGCCTATTGACCATAACGCCATGTGCGTTAGCCGCTCAAGCAGCGGTGCCGCAGGGAATAGAGATGGAAGTTGAAGGTGTTACCGTCACGAAGGCCTGGATTGATGATATTCCCGTGTATTACCTGATGCCAGAGGGCAATCCGAAGGAACTCAAGCTGTGCATTTACCTGTCCGGTCTGTCTGGTAATAAAGAAAGCCTTGTCAGGTTTTTGCCGATGATCTCTTCGCGCGGATATCTGGGCGTCGTATTTGACAACTATACACACGGCGAGCGCGCGCCGCTTAAAGCGGATGGCACGCAGTTACAAAGGCAGGACATCCGGGATCGCACCTTTGCCAATATGTACCACTATGGCTGGCCGATTTTGGGGCAAACGGTTCTGGACGTCAGTAAGGTCATCGACTGGTTCATCGCGAACATGGGTGTATCCGAGGAAGTGGTAATGGCGGGAACTTCGATGGGTGGTGACATCAGCATTTCGGCGTCCGGCATAGACCATCGCATCGTACGTATCGCGCCGTTTATCACAACGCCAGACTGGATGCGCCCCGGTATGCACAGCCTGAGCGACGGTACATTAATGGATCCCGGTAAGCCGGATTCATACGCGCAGTTCTTCTATGACAACTTCTGCCCGATTGTAAACCTGAGCCGCTACAAGAGAGGCATCCCGATGTTGCTGGTGCTTGGCGAAAAGGATATACATATCCCACCGGAAAACGCGGAGCGCTTCAAGGAAAACCTGTCGCGTATCGCGCCGGAGGCTGCGGCAAACATCCAGATTTACTACACACCTGGAAAAGCGCACGCTGTTCCTGACGATGTCAATTTTGTGTTTGACTGGTTGTTACTGGGCACACCCGTTCCCTAAGCTGTAACGGTACAGGACTTTTCTTCCTCCTTTGTAATGGGCGTAATCCACACCGAAGCTGTGTGGGTTACGCTTTTTTGATGGCCTGACGCTATACGCCAACAGTGCGACCCTGATAGTTGCTTTACCTCATTGGGAAGAATCGTAGGACGCAATCAGGCGGTCGCTGTTTTTTTGATCCGCGAAGAACAGGTTAAAGGAGTGTTGTCGGCGACGGCTTTGGGATGGCATTGCGCTTGGATGTCGGAGACGCCGGATGGCAAGATATCATAAATTTCCCCGCCGCAGACTGGTTTGTCGCACCGGGTATTTATCCTCAACTCAGGGCGATGGCTACATCTGAGAATGAAGCCGTCAGGCTTGCCTCGGCACTATCCGTTGTGTCGTTAGAGACAGTTAGCCGCTAAATTAACGCTCTCAGTTGAGCGGTCCTCGTTTTTTCGTGCCATTGTGCCCACGAATCCATCTACTGCGACGGTTATCCGCCGTGAAATTTGTTGTCGGACAGGACGCGGCGTCCTTCATTCTGGCGAGAGCGCGTTTTCAGTTTGTCGAATTCCTGGATGATGCGCTCCCGTTCTTTGTAACCGACCTGTAACGAACTCAAAAGGGGTAAGAGGCTGTCCTCCAGTTGGGCGATTTCCGCCGGCGTGGAGGGAAGCGTGCGCCCTATATATTTGGCCTCGTTGACCGCGTTTTCGGCAGCCGCGAGAGCCACTTTTCCCAAGGATTTTTGCAGGTCCATCACGATATCGAGAAATTCCTCCTCGCTTTCCTCGACAGGGGTAAAATCGGCTATCGCGTAGAACAAAAACAGCGCCGTCAAAGCGAACATGGCTGTCCCCGGCAGATATCGCTCGAAATAAAAAAGGTGCCCCGCGGCAAACCCCCCGAACATTCCGGCGCAAAACAACAAACCCTTTGCAAAGCCTATCCACGTCATACCCATGTCACATTACGGAAGGGCTTTCTATTCGGTTCCCGTATACCAAAAGGGGCGACGCAGAGACAGTCCGCAGGTTTCCCCCACCTGAGGACCGGGAGTACGGCGGCTTTTCTGGACGCGCATCTCCCCTTCGCCGATTTTTATTTGATAATCGATGATCTCGCCCAGGAAGGACTTTCGAGTGACGACGCCACGCAACCCATCTTCGCCGCCGAAATCGATTTCCGAGGGGCGGCTGGCCAGAGAAAAAGTTTTCGCTTTTCGCATGGCGTCCGGAGGGGTCAAATCCAAGGGCAGAGGAGCGCCGCTTCCGCGCGGGAAAGGTTTGTCGCCGCTCCAGGCGATCTCCAAAAAATTGGAGAGCCCGATGAAGCTGAACACGAATTTGTTGGCCGGATCGTTGTAGACGTTGAATGGCGTGTCTATTTGCTGCACGACGCCGAGTTTCATAACCAGGATGCGATCGGAGAGGGCCATGGCCTCGGACTGGTCATGGGTTACGTAAATGATGGAAAAACCGTATTGTCGCTGTAAATCCTTGATCTCGAATCGCATTTCTTCCCGCAGGTGAGGGTCCAAACTGGAGAGAGGTTCGTCCAGCAGCATAACGTCCGGGTTGATGGCCAGGGCGCGGGCAAGGGCTACGCGTTGCTTGCCGCCGCCGGAAAGATCCGCGGGGCTATCCTTTGCCGCATTCAACAAATTTGTGGATCGCAAGGCATCCGTTGTCCGTTTTTCGATTTCAGAAGCGGAAAGTTTGCGGACGCGCAGAGGAAAAGCCACATTTTCATAGACCGAAAGGTGCGGCCACACGGCAAAAGCCTGAAAAACCATGCCAAAATCCCGTTTTTCGGGAGGCAAATAGTAATTTTTCCCAGGAGAAGAGATCAAACGGTCCCCCACATAAATCTCTCCTTCGCTTAAGTCCTCAAATCCCGCCACCATACGCAAAGTCGTCGTCTTACCGCAACCTGAAGGGCCGAGCATGGAGAAACATTCTCCTTTGGAGACCTCCAAATTCAACGAATCGACCGCCGTAACAAGGCCGAAGCGTTTGGTCACGTTCACAAGCCGCACATGAGACATCGTAATTTTCCCCTACCCTTCGGATTTACCCGTGAAGTAATTGACGAGGCTCTGTCCCGTGACGATAAGAACGAGAGCGATGCCGGCCAGGGCGGCGGAAACCACAGTCTCCCCGTCTTCGTTCAGGGTATAAATGGCCACTCCGATGGTGCGCGTGGTGGGCGCGTAAAGCATGATAGAAACGGTGAGTTCCCGCAGCGAGGGCAGGAAGATGAGGAAAAAAGCCGCCAACATACCCGGCCGCACCAGGGGCAACACGATATCCTTGAGGGCTTGCCACATGGTGGCCCCGCAGGCGCGAGCCGCTTCCACCAAAGAATCGTGCACTTGTTCGAGGGCGGCGGAGTTGGCTCTGAGAGAAAAAGCCATGTAACGCGCGATGTAGGCTACCAAAATGATCCAGACGGTATTGTACAGGTTGATTCCGAACTTGCCGCTCCAGGCCAGAATCACGCCTAACGCGATGACGGAACCGGGGACCGAGAAAGGAAGCATTCCCAAAAACTCCAGAAACCCCTTGCCGCGCACTTTCATTTTGACGATGACGTAGGAAATCATGACCCCCGCGAACATGGTGATGAGCGCCGCGGCAAGTCCCAGGGTCACGCTGTTCCATATAGCGTCTCTGGTGACTTTGTAATCGAAAAGGATAAACTTGTAGTTATCCAGGGAAAGGTTTTCCCAGGTGAAGGGCAGTCCATAGGTTTTGAGGCCGCCCACCAAAAATATGACCACCGTGGGCAATACGATGGTGAAGCCGATGTAGGCCACGCAAAGGACAAAGAGCGGCACTCGAAGGGTGCGGAGCTTGAGTTCCATGGGGCGGAAACTCTTGCCCGCGATGATCTGATAGTGCCCTTTGCTCAGGATTTTTCCCTGCAGCCAGATGATGAAAGCGGCCGTGACCACGAGCACCGTGGCCAACACCGTGCCGGTGCGTATGGAGGCGAAACTTCCCGCGCTTTGATGGATACGCTGATAAATGAGGGTGGGGATGTTAAAAATTCCGTTTTCGATGCCGAGGACGGCGACGGTTCCAAAATGGGCCATGGAATAAAGCATAATCAGAAGCGCGCCGGAAAGAATGCTGGGCAACACCAGGGGAATCGTGATTTTTCTGGTAATGGTGAAAAGACCGGCTCCAGAAATACGCGCCGATTCCTCCAACGTGGGGTCCATACGCTCCAGAGCGCCGCAGACCTGGATAAACACGAAGGGAAAGAGGTACATGACCTCGACCAGAATGATGCCGGCGTAGCTGTAAATGTTAAAAACAGGACCGCTCAAACCGAAATTTGCCATGAAGAAACGATTGATGAACCCCGCCCTGGGGGACAACAACATTTTCCATGCAAGCGCGCCGATAAAGGACGGCAGCATGAAAGGAACCAAAAACATGCTCTTCATGAAGCGTTTGTACGGAAGGTCCGTACGCGTCACAAGCCAGGCAAAGAAGGTTCCGATGATCGTGCTGCCTATGGTGGTTCCCGCGGCGATGATGAGAGAGTTGACCAGAGCTTGGTAGGTATCCGGCTCGCCGATGATTTTAAGGACATCCCGGATGTTGAATTTTCCGCCAACCCAGAAGGCATTGAAAAAAATAAGTAAAACCGGCACCGCCACCACAATGACCAAAACGGCTATGGACAGAAAAAGGATGATCTGCGCGGCTCCGAAGTTTCGTTTTTGGGTAATGCCGCTCATCGCTTCAGCACCTCCGCCAAACTTCGAGCGTCGAACCAGAGCAAGTTCCGAAAGTTCACGACACACGCCTCGCCTTCTTTGAACATCAACCTCTCCGTCAAGGCCTCGTGGGTTTCGATGCTCGTACGCAAACTCGCGCCGTCTACGTCGATCAGGTAGTCCATCATGGCTCCCAAAAAACTGGCGCGTTTGACGACGCCGCGCAGTCCGGCTCCGCCGGCCGGAGCGATCCGCACATCCGAAGGGCGAAAACCGGCCGCCCATTCCGACGCGTCGCCTTCAGGTTTTTCCCAGGGCATGGGCTGAGCGCCGTTACCCACTAAGTAGTCCTCCCCTACCCGCCGCACCGAAATAAAATTGGCTATGCCCATGAAGTTAAAGACGAAAGGATCCGCGGGCTGTTCGAAAATTTCCCATGGATTGCCCGTCTGACGAATATGCCCCGTTTCATCCATGATAGCCAAACGGTCGGAAATGGCTAGGGCTATTTCTTGATCATGGGTGACGTAAAAAACGGTGATGTTGAGTTTGCGTTGCAGCTCCTTTATTTCAAAACGCATCTCCTCGCGCAAATTGGCGTCGAGGTTGGTCAAGGGCTCGTCGAGGAGCATGAGAGAAGGTTTGGCGACCAGCGCCCTGGCAAGAGCCACACGTTGCTGCTGCCCTCCGGAAAGCTCCGAAGGCAGCCGTTTTTCCAATCCCCCCATGCCCACCATGGAAACAGTCTCCATGACCCTCTCCGTCAGATCTTTGCGCGGCATTTTGATCAACTTGAGGGGATAGGCGACGTTGTCGAAAACCGTCATGTGCGGCCAGACCGCGTAGTCCTGAAAAACGACTCCCAGGCCACGGCTGTCCGGAGAAATATTGACGCCCGCGCTCGGGTCTGAAACCACGGTGCCCCCGATGGATATTTTCCCCGCGTCGGGAATTTCGAATCCGGCGATAAGCCGCAACAAAACCGTTTTGCCGCAACCCGAAGGGCCCAGCAATGTGAAACATTCACCCTGTTGAATCGATAGAGAGAGTTCTTCATGGACTCGATGTTTGCCGTAACTTTTGGCTATGTCCTCGACCTGAATGATATCCATGTCCATCCCCTTTTTGAAAAGGCGAAGGCGTTGCCTCCGCCCTCGACATTCGCTACTTGCCTTGTAACGTATCCGTAAATTTCTTGATCAATGCCTCTTTTGTAGCCATCATCTGAATGTAGTCGATCTTGATGGAACGCTTCAGGGCGTCGGCCGCGTCGGGCAGCATAAACTCCGGCGGGTTTTTGACGTCGGTGCGTACGGATAGGGTTCCCTCCCCGGCCACGAGAATCTGAGCGTCATAGGAGAGAAGGTAATCCACAAATTTTTTGGCGGCCTCCACATTGGGGCTCCCTTTGAAAATAGCTATCGGGCTGGGCGCCATCAATAACTCTGGAGGGTAATACAAAGCGATGTGCGCGCCTTTGGCGATCTTGTCGTTCGTTATGTAGTCGACGGCAAGGCTGGCCGCCAATTCGCCGGAGGCGGTGTCGTCCACCACCTGCCCGGATCCTTTGCCGATTCTGGCCTCATTGGCATGTAGTTTGTCGAAGAACTCCCAACCGAATTGCTTGTCCAAGAGAGCCACGCTCATGTAGGCCGTACCGGAAAGAGCCGGGTCCGCGACGCCGAAAGCCCCTTTGTACTCGGGCTTGAAAAGATCGGACCATTGGGTGGGCGGAGTTTTGATCAGGTCGGTGTTGATGGCGATGCCCAGCGTACCCAAGCGAGCCGCCGTGAAATGTCCGTCGTAGTCGTCAAAGGGATTCAGAATTTCTTTGATCAAGGGGGTTTCATATTTTTCCAGAATGCCTTCTCGCTTCATGCTGTAAAAATCCGGCACCTCGCTGGTCCATATAATATCCGCCAAAATTTTGCCGCTCTCCCGCTCGGCCGCTATTTTGGCCATGAGCTTACCTGCCCCGGCGGACTGGTAATCCACGGCGATATCGGGATATTTCTTGTTGAAACCCTCCACGATCCCCCCGATGAGAGATTCTTTCATAGAGGTGTAGATAATGAGATTTTCCTTGGCGACCACGGCTTCAGCCGCTCCCAAAAGCAAAACAAAAGCGAGAACAACGGCTACGATACGAGTAGACATAACGGAAATCCTCCTTCACATTAAACTTCACATCCGACTTGAACGGCCTCCAACAAACTTCTGCAAGCCCGACCCCGAAACGCGTTCGCTTGATAACATTCCCACATTCCGTAATCATATCATAATCCCTACCGGGCGCGCCTCCAACGACAAAAAGGAGGATGTTCGTTCCTCCTTTTTGTCGTTTACCTATTTTGTTTCGGTGGATTTTGCCTGCCGGACTCCGAGCTTAAAACTTTAAGCTCAAAGCCTTTTCATTAATCAGAAGCCGAGTCGATATTCTGGTCTTTGAAGAGATCCCCCATGGTATAGTTGGCAACCTCTTCCTGCATCACCTTTTGATGCTTTTCTTGATCCGCCCGCGCGGCGCCGCGTTTCTTGTTTTCTTCCTCGCGGGAAGCGCGAATTTCCTGCTCCTCCAGCGCGCTGATAGAAAGGCGCATCCTGCGTTGATCGGGATTGACCTCGATGATGCGCGCGGTCACCTCCTGTTTTTCCTGCAGAACGTCACCGGGCTTTTCCACACGCTTCGCGCTGAGCTGAGAGATATGGATAAGGCCCTCCACACCCTCCTCGACCTCGACGAACGCGCCGAACTCCGCCAAACGCACGACCTTTACCGTGATGTCCTGGCCCTTCTTGTACCGCTCCTCGATGTCCTTCCAGGGGTCGTGAAGCTGCTTGAAACCCAAGCTGATGCGGCGCTTGTCGGTATCGATCTCCAATACCTGCACCTGCACCTCCTGCCCCTTGCGGAAAGCCTCCTTCGGGTGGCGAATTCTGGCCCAGCTGATGTCTCCGATATGAACGAGCCCTTCCACTCCAGGTTCGATCTCCACGAACGCGCCGAAATCCGTAACGTTGGTGACCGGCCCCGTGAGCACCGCGCCCTTTTGAATACGCTCCACCACGGAACTCCACGGGTCCCCTTCCACCTGTTTGATGCTCAAAGAGATCCGGTTGTTGTCGTGGTCGATGCCGATTACCTTGACGGTGACTTTATCGCCCTTTTTGAAGGCATCCTTGATGCGCACGTTGCGCTTCCAAGAGATTTCGCTCATGTGCACCAAACCGTCCACCGCTCCGATGTTCACGAAAACGCCAAAATCGGTCAAACTGCTGACCTCTCCCTCGATAACGCTGCCCTCTTTGACCTCCTCGTAGAACTTGGCGCGTTGTTCCGCGGCCTCCTTCTCCACAAGAGATTTTCTGGAGAACACGATTCTGTGTTTCCGGCGATCTTTTTCAAGCAATTTAACGTCAAAAATCTCGTCCACGAACTTGTTGAGGTTGACCCCCCTACCGTCGGCGGCAAGGTGGGAGATGGGAATGAACCCCTCGAGCCCGCAACAGTCGACCATCAACCCGCCTTTGACCTTACGGAGGGCTTTGACTTGAATGATCTCGTTCTGGGCGAGTTTGTCTTCAAATTCAGTCCATCGGCGATCGAACTCATGACGCCAACGGCTCAATAGGAGTTGGGCTTCCTCCCCTTCCCGGATGCTGACAACCTGAACATCCACACTATCTCCCACCTGAGGTTTTTCCGCGTCCCCGACCAGGATGCGATGCGTCCACTCTTTGGCGGGAAGGTATCCCTCGCACTTGTAACTGACGTCCACCAACCAGCCATTTTCCGTCTCCCCAATGACGGTACCCGTTCTTATCTCGCCTTTGTGAAGGTCGAAGAGAGCGATCTGATCCATCACTCCCTCCATCGTTAGTTCCGTTTCCTGTACCGTTCCGTTTTCCATAACCTGATCCATTGCCACATAGCCCCCTTGACTGCCTACATTCTCGCAATTTTATTACAAACTTCGGTGATAAGCCATTGAGGCGTACTCGCCCCCGCGGCTATTCCAATCCTTATCTTACCCTGGAGCCACCCCCAATCCATCCCGTCGACGCTTTCTATCCAGAGGACATCCATTCCATTCGCTTCCGCTATATCCCGCAATTTCGCCGTATTGGCGCTTTCTTTGCCTCCGATGAGCACCACGCCATCCACTTTTCCGGCAAGGCGGCGCACCGCGTCCTGCCGCTCCACCGTCGCTTTGCAAATAGTGTTGCAAACACAAAGCTCTCCCGTTTTCGACACCAACACGGAGGCGATGTCGGCAAGAAGTTCCTCCTGTTGAGTGGTTTGGGAGATCAAAGCGGCGCGGGAGCGTTTCGGTAATTTTTCGGCCTCCGCGACATTCGCGACGACGTCGATCGGTCCGTCCACATACCCCATAATCGATCGTATTTCCGGGTGCCGGGCGTCTCCCAGCAACACGACGTCGTATCCCTGGGACGAGAGTTCGCTGGCTCGCTCCTGGGCTCGACGAACGTGGGGACACGTCATGTCGACGATCACTCCGCCCCTGCCGCGCAGGCCCTCGATCACGGCCCTGGACTCCCCGTGCGCGCGAATGAGAACCATCGCCCCGTCCGGGACCTCATCCGCGTCCTGAGCCACCTTCAAACCCATCGTTTTGAGGCGCGCCACTTCCTGGGGATTGTGGATCGGCATCCCGATGGACCAGACCGCTCCCTTTGGAAGCAAAGCTCCTTGGGCCGAGGCTCGCGACTCCAAAGCATTTATGATTTCGTCTACCGCCCGTTTCACGCCGAAACAAAACCCGGCTCGGTCGGCCATGATAATTTCTTTCACTCCGATCAGTCCTGAACCTCAACGTTCCAAATGTCTTTTCGCGGCCTCGAGAATATTCGTCCGCAAAGCGTAAGCACTCGATACCGACACATCATACCATAAGGTAGGGGCAAATTTTCCGAACCATGTCTGTTGTCGGCGGCAGAATGCTTTCGTTCGGCGAATATCCCCCTCCTCGGCGTCCTCCAGCGTCATCGTCCCGCGACAGTAAGCGGCGAGCTCTCTGTAGCCGAATCCCTGCATGGAGGGGAAGCGTTCGTCGAAGCCGTTTTTCAGAAGCCATTCGACCTCTTCGGGGTAACCCGACGCGAACTGCTTTCGAACACGGGACGCGATATTCTCGTAAAGTTCCGCGCGCGGCCGGTCGAGGCCGATATAGAGCACGTCGAATTCCGAACGCGGCTTTTCGCTTTCGGCGTAGAGGCGGGAGGGAGGCGTCCCGGTGAGCGCGTGGATCTCGAGAGCGCGCGACACGCGTCTTACGTCGTTGGGATGCAGTCTCGCGGCCGTCCGCCCGTCGACCTCCGCCAGCCTTTGATGGAGCGCCGCCGGCCCCTCCGACTCCGCGATGCGTTCGAAACGCGCCCGAGTCTCCTGGTCGTAGGGTAAGCCGGAGGAAAGCGCCCCGTGAAAAAGAGCGTTGTAGTAAAAGGGCGTTCCTCCCACGAAGAGCGGTACGCGCCCCCGATTTCGTATCCGGGCGGCGGCTTCTCGGGCCAAGTTCACGAACGAGGCGACGGTAAAAGGCTCGTCGGGATCCACGACGTCGATGACATGATGGAGTACGGAACTCCGCTCCGAGGGAGAGATTTTATCCGTCCCCACATTCATGTAACGATAAACTTGACGCGAGTCGACCGAGATCGCCTCGGCGTTTAAGGACGCCGCCAGCTCCAGGCTCAAGACGGTCTTGCCGACCGCGGTCGGCCCGATGATCGCGACCACGGGGTACCCTTTCGTCACTTAAAACATGCCCCGAGACCTTTCCACGCCATAAGCCACGACAAAGCGGCAAAGGTCTTGGCGTCCCGGACAGCGCCCTTCGCCAACAACTGGGGAACCTCTTCGTATGGAACTTCCACGGCGCTGACGTCTTCGTCGTCGTCCTGAGGCAAACTGGAGGCGCTCAAGTCCTCCGCGAGAAAAAGCGTCAACAGCTCCGTGCAAAAACCGGGCGACGCGTAAAAACGTCCTATTTCCCGCAAAACGCCGGGAAACCAACCCAATTCCTCCCGCATCTCGCGCGTCGCGGCGTTCTTCGGGTCCTCGCCCTTTTCCACCAGTCCCGCGCAGATCTCGAGCGTCTCTTCCCCGGCGGCGTAGCGGAACTGCCGAACCAGGAGCACGCTGTTCCGCCCCGTCAGCGCCAGAACTCCCACGGCCGAATGATGCTCCACGACCTCCCGCGTCGTCCTGCGCCCCCCCTTCGTCTCTATTTCGTCGACCCGCAGATTCAAAATACGTCCGTCGTAGATTCTGCGGCTCGAGAGCAGGCGCTCCGTTCCCTGATATTCGTCCAATTCGTTCATAACGCCGGCGTCAAGGCAGAGGGCTCTGCCTGAAAAGCTCGTAGCCTTCGTTGAAGGCCTGGATGTTCAATTCTGCGATTTTCTTCGCGGGAAAATGATCCGCGATGGCTTTACGAAGAGAGTCCGAAGACGCGATTTTCTCCAGGTCCAAAACGCGCCCCACGCAGCCCAGAGCCACCATATTGGTGACGATTTCCCGGCCCAGCTTGTCCCGTGCCGTACGCACGATCGGCAGCGTGTAGACGCGCGCGTCGATACGGTTTTGCACATCCTCCACGCTCCCGCCTCCGTAAGCCGTGCTGATCCCCGGCAGGTCGAGGACGAAAAAATCGTCGTACACAATTCGCCCTCCCGGCGCGGTATCGGGGGCAAATTCCCCCGCCGCGGCCTGAGTCAGGATCACCTGCAGGTTCGGCGCCATCACCTTGGGATAATCGATGGGTTCGTGGGACACCACGACCTCGGCTTTCGACTTTCCGCCCCTGGCCTCCGGCCCGTAGGCCTGAGACTGGACGACGTAAAGCCCTTGTTCGTAAAGAGTGATGGCCTGCCCGATCAGTTCCGTCGCGAGAATCACCCCCTGCCCCCCGGAGCCCGCAATGCGAATTTCAAATCTTTCAGCCGCCATGCCTTACCCCTTCTTTCGAGCGCGTTCGATGACTTTACCGTACTGGTCCGTGTACTCCGGAACGTTTTTATCCACAAACTCTCCGCACACCAGCTTGCCGACGAGTTCTTCGGAGGTCATGGTCTTCGCCTTGGTCAACGGCACGGAGACCTCTTTGAAGTAGTTGTAGTTGTCCATCGGCAGACGCCGGTCGTTTTTCCGCCCGAATTGGGTATGGCAGTGCGTGATGATCTCGATGACCGAGAATCCCTTCTTTTTGATGCCGTTCATGATGAAGGTCTCCGCCTGCTTGGGATTGGCGATGGTGGTCCGGGCTACATAGGAAGCTCCCGCGCCCTCCGCCAGCTTGCATAGATCGAACGAGGGATCGACGGCGCCGTAGGGCGTCGTGGAAGCCCATGCCCCGACGGGGGTCGTGGGGCTGGCTTGCCCCCCGGTCATGCCGTAGATGTTGTTGTTCATGATAATCGCCGTGATGTCGATATTGCGCCGACAGGCATGGATGAAGTGGTTGCCCCCGATGGCGGAACAATCCCCGTCGCCCATCACGTCCACCACCGTGAGTTCGGGCTTGTGCATTTTGATGCCCGTGGCGAAGGCCAGGGAACGTCCGTGGGTGGAATGCAGCGTGCAGGCGTTGATATAGCCCGCCATACGGCTGGAACAACCGATGCCCGAGGCAACCACGGTCTTGGTTTTGTCTTTGTTCAACCCCACCAGCGACCGAATCAGCGCGTGCATGATGACGCCGTGCCCGCACCCCGGACACCAGATATGCGGCATGAAGCGCGTTCTGAGCCAACTCAAAACCTCCGCGCTCGGCATCTTCAGGCCACCTCCTCGATAACCCGTCCGATTGCCGACGGCTTGAAAAGCTCTCCGTTCACCAAACTCAGGCCGCGAACTTCGCTCCTCCTCTTGACGACGCGCTCGACCTCCAGAACCATCTGCCCGCAATTCAGCTCCGGAACCAAGATCATCTTAGCGCCCAGGGCCATTCTCGCCAATTCCTCGCCGGGAAAGGGCCAAAGGGTGATGGGACGGAAAAAACCCGCCGGGATTCCTCTTTTGCGCGCGTCCCGGACGGCGCGGAGGGCCGAACGCCCCACGCTTCCATAGGCCACGACAACGATGTCCGCTCCGTCCATATACTCCATTTCGTACTCGACGATGTCCTTACGCGCCCTGTCGACCTTGTTCATCAAGCGCAACATTTTCTTCTCGATCTCGGACGCGTTGTTGGTGGGGAACCCCCAATCGTTCGTGGTCAGGCCCGTGACATGCCAAGAATAACCGTCCCCAAACGCGGCCATGGCGGGCACTCCCGTCATAGGGTCCGCCTCGTAGGGCGTGAATTTTTCGGGAGGCATGGATGGCCGGGCGCGATTCACGATTTTGAGTTTACCGGGGTCTTTTTTCGTCACTTTTTCCCGCATGTGCCCGACGACCTCGTCGGAAAGAATCAACACGGGCTGACGAAAACGCTCCGCCATATTGAACGCCTTGATGGCCAAATCGTAACATTCCTGCACCGAGGAAGGCGAGTAACAGATCGTCGCGTGGTCGCCGTGGGTCCCCCAACGCGCCTGCATAACGTCCTGCTGCGCCGTCTTCGTGGGGAGCCCCGTAGAGGGCCCGCCGCGCATGACGTCCACCACGACGATAGGAATCTCCGCGATGTAGGCCAGCCCCAGGTTTTCCTGTTTCAAAGAAAACCCGGGGCCCGAGGTCGCGGTGAGTGCCTTGGCTCCCGCAATGGACGCGCCGATGACCGAGGCGATGCCTCCGATCTCGTCTTCCATCTGAATGAATTTGCCGCCGATCTTCGGCAGTTCCTCCGCCATAACCTCCGCAATTTCGGTAGAGGGCGTTATGGGATATCCCCCGAAAAAGTCGCATCCGGCCAGGAGCGCGCCATGCGCCAAAGCCGTGTTGCCCTGCCAGAATGCCACGTCGCGCGCCGGCGATCGGTTAAATGAAGCGAACTGTTCCGACATCTTATTTTCTTCACTAAACATTCTCCTCGACCTCCTTGATGGTTACCGCGAGATCGGGGCAGATGTTTTCGCACTGCCTGCACCCGATGCAGTCGCCTTCTCGCGCCGGAGTGGACTTCATCCGCCCGCTCATCTCCAGGACGGACCTCGGGCATACCCCTATGCACAAAGCGCAACCTTTACACCACGCGCTATTGACCCCCACGTTGAACTTCTTCGACAACAGCCGCACACCCCCCGGTATTCCGACTTCAGGTCTTTCAAGAAATTTTAGAAATCTATAAATTTTAGAAAGCTATTTTACCCACATCCTGCAACGGCCGCTGCACGAAAAGCGATTGGTTCAAACTCAGGTCCACGATCTTCATTTCTTCCACTTTGCGCCCCATGTGGTCGATTTGCAAAAGGACTTCGGGGCGCAACAAGTCTCTGTCCCGAGCGCCGACAACCACGCCCATGCTGCCGTCCGAAAGCTCTACCGCCGTCCCCGGAGGGTAGAGGCCGATCGACACCAAAAGAATACGTACCACCACGGGATCGAAGTGCGTCGACATGTTGTCGATCATCAGGGAAACCGCGGCGCGACTCTCCATCGGTTCCTTATAAACCCGCTTTGCCGTGAGGGCGTCGAAAACATCCGCGACAGCCGATATTCTCGCCTCTATGCGGATTTCATCTTTCGCGAGGCCCTTGGGGTACCCCTTGCCGCCATAACGTTCGTGATGCCCGGCAATCACCGACAAAACCCCCTCATCGGCGACGCCGTTGGCGATCGCCAGCTCTTCTCCATAAACGGGGTGTTTTTTCATAATCGCAAACTCCTCGTCCGTCAGGGGCCCCGGCTTATTCAAGACCTCCTTCGGGACGAGCGCCTTCCCCAGGTCGTGCAAAATACCCCCCATGGACAGGCGCTCCACAATCTCCGGTTGATCCGGAAAAAGCCGGCTGGCGAGAAATCCCCCCAGAAGAGCGACGTTCAAAGAATGCACGTAGGTATATTCGTCCCATCCCCGCACTTTCCCCAGGCAAAGCATCACCTGCGGCGCCTGGGCCACTTCTTTGGCCAGGTTTCGTCCTTGCATGGCAAGCTGCGAAATGTCTTCGGGGCCGCATGTCCCCTTGGCGATGCGGTCGTAGACGTTTTCCACCTGCTCGACCGTCTGTCTGGCAAGCTCCGGATCGACAACCGCCAAATTCGTTTCGGCGGCTTTCAGCATCGCTTCGAGTTCTCGGATGTCGACTTCATTGTGTATCACGATGGGAATCGAAAAAATTCCCCAACGGCGCAAGACTTTCTCCAAATCGTCGACGGAAGAAACCAACGAAGCCAATTCCGTCCCATGAGGCAGCAGAACGCTATTGCTCGCGGTAAGGACATCTTCGGCCACTCTTGCGGGAGTCAGAGCGTATTCGCGTAATTCGCCCAAGGAGATACGTCTTTTTATGGTACGGGCAACAGGGCTTTTCTCAGGAGGCATCTCCCCACTCCTTTAAAATAGCGATTCAAAAGTCATTTTTCAAGTTTCGAGTCTCAAGTCTCAAGTCTCAAGTCTCAAGTTTTATCCTTGAATTAATTCAATTTAAGGTTTTTTGTGCAGCTTATACTTGATGCTGTTTTCATAAGCGTCGTTTATTTTGCCCATAATGGACGGTCTCGGAAACTCTCCGCGCCTCAGAAAACGTTCGGTGATCAAAAACGCTTTTCCTAACTCGTTCAAAGAAAGTTTGAGTTGAAAACGAGCGATCTCGCCCGCCTCCACCGCCCAGGGGCGTATCGACGCAAGCTCGGAAGAATCTATATCCTGCCCCGCGTTCACGACCTTTTCCCGATAAAACTCTTCGTCCACGGACAGATTGGCCCAAGGAAACAACGAAGGCAGCCGAAGACTGTAAGGCATGTCGGCGTCGGTTTGAAACATCCAATCGTAAACGGCGTCCCGCGTTCCGTCGATGTTGCACACGCAAAGCCTGAGGGTTCCTCTCGCCGATGGCCTATTGATCCATTCCTCCAGTTCGAGGATGACGTCTCTGCCCGCCTCCACAAGCTCCATCCAAGGCCGATCCAGCGCGAGACGAGACAGGTAAGGACTATAACAGGGCAACGCCGATATGGCGGCGACGGCTTCCGGTCCGTATACTTGATCGTTGGGGATCACCAGCTCCCAGCTCGGCCCGTCCACCTCGATAGTGTCCGCGCTCGCGAACTCCCATAAAATACGATCGCTTTTACGATCATAGATCATCACAAGGACGGGTACGGCATGTTGAAGCCAATAAGCCAGGTGCGACATTTCGCCTCGGCAGACGTACCCGCGCGCCCCCCGCTCCATCCATGCGCTTTCATCCGAGCGAATCTGCAGGCCGATCGATTTCCCCATTTTGGGAAAATCTTCCGTAATTTCCAAATGAGCGTTCAGTCCGGTGTCCCCACTGCGTTGTTCTCGGAATATCAGCCCCGACAGCTGCGCGGATATTCGACTTGCCGCATAGATGCCAATGCGTTCGGCTATGTCGTTCAAAAAAAATCACCTCTCACCCTCGCAAATATGACGATCTTCTGGATTATAACTCAGTAAAAGCCCAATATGTTGTCCCTCGTGTCCGTTTACACGATATTTAGCGTTCCTCGGCTTGGCATCTTTAAAAAACCTTTTCCAATCCAGAATTTCTCTCCTCGATGCTGATACTCTACAGAACTTGCCCCGCTTTTTCAAGTGTAAACATTTTACCTACCTTTTACCTACCTTCTGAAGCATTCGAAGGGCATGGTATAATTTGCAAATAGCTCGTTATGGACTTGTTATGATTTGTGATACGCGTCGAAAGGAGGGATCACGATGAGCGGAGCCTTTGTCAGAGACGACGAGGAGCGCGTTGCGCGACTGGAAGCTCAGACTTTGACGGAAAAACGTATGGCTTTATTGGAGATGTTGATTAAAAAGCGGGCGCGCATTGAAACCGATCCCAAGCTTTCGAAGCTGCCCGCCGCAAAAAAACGAGAGATCCTCGATAGAATAGCGCACGAAATCGATGAACTGCAAGAGCAGCTTGCCGTTCCCAACCAAGCGTGACGGCGACGTAGCCTGCCGGCAAAACTCGAGCGCGATACCAATCAACGACCTTCCCAATCCAGAACTTTCCCGATCGACTTTCCACACTTCCACGCTTTCCACGGCTTCGGCCCGGTTCAAGAATTCAGACGAAACGAAACCCGCGCGCGCTTTTTTATCGAGTGCGCGCGGGTTGCTTCTCGCACGTTTCCTTTAGGGCAGGGCCAAAAGAGAGCCCAGGTAATTTGCCGTTATGATGGCGGCGTAGTTTCCGATGACGTAGCCCCAGATCCCCACCAACAGGGCCGGCACGACCAGATCGCCCCAACCTTTCGCGATCGCCATGGCGGCCGCCGTGGTCGGTCCGCCGATCGTCGCGTTGCAGGAGACCATCAGCTCTTCCAGGTCGAATTTGAACAACTTCCCCAGCCCCAAAGTCACGACCATGTTGGCGAGGACGACGACGGCGGCGTAGGCGAAAAGCAGCGGGCTCCTGCTCAAAATCATGGACAGCGAAGCCGGCACCCCGATGACGACAAAAAAGATATGAATGAAAAACGTCCCGATTTCCCGAGCGCCCTCGAGGCCGCCGAAAAATTTGGGAAACAGGGTCGCGCCTAAAACCGTCAAGGTCGTGATTAGAAGGTACTTCTGCCCCAAAAGCGCCCGAACGAAATCGGCGAGGTCGGAGGCCGCGATGACATCGGCCAGCTTCGTGCCGACGGTCACGATAAGAAAGGCGGCCGCCACGCTGCCCGCAATGTCCAGAAGGGACATTTCCTTGCGTCCCCAGAAACGGGCGGCGCGATTTTCCCCCTCGGCGGGAGCCTCCCCGGCGGAACGCGTTCCGGCTTCATAGGGCGTATTGTAATTCTTTCGGAAGAACCCCAGCGTCGGAATGATCATGAGAACGAAGAAATACAGGGCCATGAGAAAATTATCGGCCACGATGGTGGCGCTGGTCATCTCGGAGGAAACGGCGAAGGCGTCTTTCATCGCGGCCAGGTTCATGCTGCCGCCGATGTAAGACCCGCAGAGCATGGCCAAAACCCCGCGCGCCTCGGGGATGTGTCGATAAAAAAGGAATGTGGCGATAAAAGTCCCCAGGACGGTTCCCACAGCCGCGAAGTGAAACGAAACAAACGTCCGCCCGCTTTCCCTCCAGATACGGCGAATGTCGGCGTCAAACAGGAGAAGAGGGACGGCCAGGGGGACGAGATATTCCCACACGCTGTCGTAGGCGGGGGCGTCCAAGGGAACGATATCCAGGTTGGCCAAAGCCATGGCCCCCAAAAGAGCGATCATGCATCCCGTGAGCGTCGCCGCCCACTTGTATTTCTGCTCAAGCCAGATGCTGATCGCCGCCCACCCCGCCAGAAACGTCCAAAGCGTCAAAGTATCGCCCGGCTTGATCCATGTCGTCGCTTCCATTTTGCAAAATTCCCCTTTTGACCGATTTTCCAGCTTGACTCTAAAGAGAGCGACGCCGTTTGTCAACAAAAATATGCATCGATGAAAGATGATGAGGTAAAAGATGATGAAAGATGGTGAAAGACGATCGCGGGTCTGCATGAATCGAAAGTATATTGTAAAATTACAAAATCTGCGGCTATTTTTAAGGGAGGTCATAAATTTGAAAAAGATGAGCTACAAAGAAAAGTTCGTTCAAATGAATAAAGAAGCGAAGGCGACTTGGATCGTCGCGGCGATCCTCATCGCGTACTGGTGGATCGCCGGGTTCGGCACCGCCGGCATGGACTACACTATTTTCCATATGCCCGGCTGGTTCGTTCTGAGCAACTTCGGCGTGTGGATTTTATCCATCGTTTTGGTATGGGTGTTGACCGCCAAGGTCTTCGAGGACTTCAGCCTCGAAGACGACGAAGACGAAACGACGAAGGAGTGACGATAAATGCGAATATTTTTGGTCCTCGCGCCCGTATTTGTTTTCCTTATCGTTATGCTTGCCGTGGGGTTCGTCATCCGAAAAAGGTCCCAAAAAGACAGGTCCGTGGACTTTTCCAAGGATTATTTTATCGGCGGCAGGAGTTTGGGCGGCTTTGTCCTGGCGATGACTCTGGTCGCCACTTATTCCTCGGGCTCCAGCTTCGTCGGAGGTCCCGGCGTCGCCTGGCTGAGGGGGTTCGGCTGGGTTTACCTCGCCATGACCCAGGTTCTGGCGGCTTTCTTGGTCATGGGCGTCATGGGCAAGAAGATGGCGATCATCAGCCGCAAAATCGAAGCGGTCACCGTTGTCGACGTCATCCGCACCCGTTATGAATCCAACGCGCTGGCCAATATCGGAGCCGTCCTCATTGTGGTGTTCTTTTGCGGCACGATGGTGGCCCAATTCATAAGCGGCGCTCAACTGTTCGCGGCGGCCGCGGGCATCAATTACACTTTGGGACTGTTCGTCTTCGCCCTGGTGGTCGTCGCCTTCACCGCGGTCGGCGGCTTCAAGGCGGTCGCCGTCACCGACACCATCTGCGCTCTCGCCATGCTGACGGGCTTGGGCGTTCTCGCTTACGCCGTCCTGGACCACGGCGGCGGCATGAGCAACATCATGACCACCATCAAAGAGCAGCCCCAGATGCTGGAGCCGACGTCGGGAGGCGCGATTTCCGTGCGGCTTCTCATCTCCTTCTGGATGTTGAGCGGCGTCTGCACCTTGGGCCTGCCTCAGTCCTTGGTTCGGAACATGAGCTATAAAAGCTCCAAGTCCCTTCACCATGCCATGATTTACGGCACCGTCGTCGTGGGGGCCATGATGCTGGGCATGCACCTTATCGGCGTGTTGTCCCGGGGCGTCATCCACGAGCTTCCCGCCGGCGGAACCACCGATTCCATCATGCCCCACCTCGTCGTCAACTACCTGTCGCCGATTTGGGCGGGCATCGCCATCATAGCGCCTCTCGCGGCCGCCATATCCACCGTCTCCTCTCTCCTGATCTCGGCGTCCTCTTCCATCATCAAGGACGTGTACCAGCACGCCGTCGAGCGGAAAGGCGAGCGGGCGGATCAGAAAAAAGTGGCCCGGTTCTCCATCATCGTCACCGCCGTCATCGGCGTGGCCTGTATTCTCGTCGCCCTCAAGCCCCCCGCCGTCATCGTCTGGATCAACATGTTCGCCTTCGGCGGTTTGCAGACGGCCTTTTTCTGGACGTTTCTCCTGGGTTTCTTCTGGAAAAAAGCCAACACCACGGGGGCGCTGTTGTCCATGGTGGGCGGGGTGTTCGCTTACTGCTATTCCATGGCCCCCGGGATTCCCGCTTCTTTCAAAGTCCCTCTCTACGGCTTCCACGCGATCGTCGTGGGCATCGGGCTCGGTCTTGCCCTCTTCGTCATCGGCAGTCTGATCGGCAAGCCCAACAATGAAAAGGTGCTCAAACTTTTTTTCCCGGAAACCTATCCCGACGGCGCAAAGATAGAAGCGCCGGAGCGAATCTGACTCGCCCCCGGCCATGCGATCCGCGCCGTCCTCTCCGATAGATGACGATGGACGAAGATGGATGACGTTGGACGAACCGCGAAGTTCGGGCCTCAAATAAAAGTGGCGAGTCCTGGAACTTTCGGTTACAATGCCTAAGATCGAAGCAATCGAGGGGATTTTTGTATCGGGAGGCAGTACAAGCACAATGCAGGCAAACAAGATTCGTAATTTGGCTATCGTAGCGCACATCGACCACGGCAAGACCACGCTCATCGACTCTATTTTCAAGGCGGCGCAGACCTTCAAAGAGCACTCCAAAACGGTGGAACGCGTTATGGACAGCGGGGCTCTGGAGCGGGAACGGGGAATCACCATTCGTTCCAAGCCCTGCACGGTCGAGTGGGGAGGCTATTTGATCAACATCATCGATACGCCGGGCCATGCCGATTTTTCCGGGGAGGTGGAGCGCATTCTTTCCACCGTCGATTCGGTCATCCTGATCGTCGACGCCAACGAAGGCCCCATGCCTCAGACCCGCTACGTCTTGAAGCACGCGCTTTCCATCGGCATGAAGCCGATTCTCTTCATCAACAAGGTGGACCGGGAGGGCGCGGACCCTCAGGGCGCGCTCAACAACACGTTCGATCTTTTTTTCGAACTGGGGGCCACGGACGAACAGGCGGACTTCCCCGTGCTGTACGGCTCGGGACTCGACGGGTGGGCGGTGAAGGATTTAAAGGCCCTGGAGCCCTCTTCGGACAAGAATTCGCGCACCGAGCGCGGGGGCATGGACGACCTCTTTCAGGCCATCATCGACTACGTGCCGGCCCCGGACGTGAAGCCGGACGCTCCTTTCCTCATGCAGGTCAGCACGCTGGCGTGGAACGAGTACGTGGGACGCATCGGCTGCGGCAAGATCCTGCAGGGCAGCATCCGCAAAGGCGAGCCGTTTCTGCGAACCTCCACGAAGTGGCTGACGGCGGACCACAGCGGTTCCGAATGGAAGATCACGGGCACGGAAAACGCGCGCGTCGCTCAGTTGTGGGTGACTCGCGGCCTGGAGCGCGTAGAGGCGGATGAGGTCACGGCCGGCGACATCGTATGGCTGACGGGCTCGAACGAAATCGACATCGGCGATACCTTTTCCTCCGCGGAACTCGACGGGAAACCCCTTCCGCCCCTTTCCATCGAGGAACCCACCGTGTCCATGTTCTTTCTGGTGAACTCCGGGCCCTTCGCCGGACGCGAGGGGCAGGCCATCACGCTGCGACAGCTCAAGGCGCGCCTGGAGCGGGAAATGCACGTCAACGTGTCGTTGCGCATGGAGGACTTGGGACGCCCCGACGGGGTCAAAGTGTCGGGACGCGGCGAACTCCAGCTCGGCATCCTGATCGAGGAAATGCGGCGCGAGGGAATGGAGTTTTGCGTCTCCAAGCCCGAGGTCATCACGGAAACCCGCGACGGACAGCTCATGGAGCCCTACGAACAGCTGATCGTCGACGTTCCCGACGAGTATCAGGGCGTGGTCTTTGAGAAGCTGGCTAAGCGGAAAGCCAAGGTTAAAAACATAGAAAATCAAGCGCGGGGGCTGTTGCGCATCGAGTTCGAGATCCCCACGAGAGGTCTGATCGGCTACAGAGGAGAGTTCTTGACCGACACCAGGGGGCTCGGCATCATGTCCAACTGCTTGGTCGGGTATAACGTCTGGGCGGGCGATTTGACGAGCCGAAGCCGCGGGGCGCTGGTCAGCCTGGACACGGGCGAGGCCACGGCCTACCAGTTGGAAAATTTGCAGGAGCGCGGGACTCTTTTCATCGCGCCTCTGGAGGCGGTCTACAACGGGATGATCGTCGGAGAGAACAGCCGCCCCGGAGACATGCCCTGCAACCCGACGAAGAAAAAACAGCAGACGAACCACCGATCCGCGACCAAAGAACTGACGACGAAACTGGACGTTCCCCGGCGCATGTCCCTTGAAAAAGCCATGGAGTGGATCGAAAACGACGAGCTTGTGGAGGTGACTCCCCAGTCTGTCCGCCTGCGCAAGGCGATCCTGGACGAACAGGAACGCCGGAAGGCGGCCAGGCGAAGCGCTTGAACGCGCGCGGACGCGCGATATAAGGAGACCGACGAACATGGAAGCTAGGATAGAGCTATGATGGAAGCTAAGATAGAAACTGCGGAGACGCAAAACAAAGCGCCGAGGGGCGTGCGGGATATCCTGCCCGACGAGTCGTGGAAATGGGCCTACGTCTTGAATGTGACGGCGCAAACGATGGCCGATTTTGGATATTCTGAGGTCCATCTGCCCATTTTCGAGCACACCGAGCTTTTTTCCCGGGGGGTGGGGGACACCACGGACATTGTGGAAAAGGAAATGTACACCTTCGTCGACCGCGGGGACCGAAGCGTCACCCTCCGGCCCGAGGCGACGGCGGGCATGGTGCGCGCCGCGCTGGAACACAACCTGTGCGGACAAAACGTGTCCAGCAAGCTGTGGTGCTGGGGCCCCATGTTTCGTTACGAACGGCCGCAAAAAGGGCGCTATCGACAGTTTTACCAATTCGACGCGGAATGTCTGGGCCTTTCCGGCCCCGTCGCCGACGTGGAGGTCATAGCTCTTTCCGTCGAAATTTTCCGCCGTCTGGGGCTCCGGAATCTGGAAGTCGTGGCGAACTCCGTCGGGTGCCCCAACTGCCGCCCCCAATACCGCAAAGTATTGATCGACTACTTTACGTCGAAAAAAAACTCCCTGTGCAAAACCTGCATTGAGCGCATGGGCCGCAACCCGCTGCGGGTGCTGGACTGCAAGGTTCCGAACTGCGGGGTCGTCGCCGACTCCGCGCCCGCCATCTACGAACACCTGTGCGACGAATGCGCCGCTCACTTCGAGGAAGTCAAGGCCGGATTGACCCGCCTGGGGTTCCCCTACAAACTGGACAAAAGGCTGGTGCGGGGGCTGGACTACTACACCAAAACGGCGTACGAAATCCTATCGGGAGATCTGGGCGCGCAAAACGCCGTCTGCGGAGGCGGGCGTTACGATAATCTTTCGGAGTCCATCGGAGGTCCTCACCTGCCCGGCGTCGGCTTCGCCGCGGGATTCGACCGCGTCGTGCTGGTCATGGAACAACAGGGCAATTCCTTCGGAAAACGTCCTCGAACCACGGTCTACGTCGTCGCCCAGGACGACGCGGCTCGTGGCGTCGCGCAAATTCTCACCCACAAACTTCGAATGGAGGGAATCTCCGCCGAACAAGACGCGGGAGACGCGTCCCGCGGAGCGCGCGGTTTCAAGGCGCAGATGAAAAGCGCGAACAAGATCGGGGCCGCCTGGGCCTGCATCATCGGGGCCGAGGAAATGGCGCAAAACGTCGTCACCGTGAAAAACATGACGAGCGGCGAGCAAACCTCCGTTCCGTTGGAAGAAGCGGCGAACTACATCCGTCAACAGGAAACTCAGTCATAACAGTAAATAGGGCATATTACGACGTGATATAATGCGAAATGACGGTATCGAGCGTCGATGCCGGCGTCGAGGGGATTTTATCCGCAGAAACGAAACGAAAGAAAGGTTGGTGTTCGCAGTGTTGGGCAACGTACCGATTCTCAAAACGATCAACAAGATTCCGGGCGGTCTCATGGTGGTGTTTTTGGTGCTGGGATGCTTAGTCAATACTTTCGCCCCAGACTCGCTTATGATCGGCAGTTTCACGACGGAGCTTTTTAAAAAAGGCGCGCTGCCCCTGATCGGCGTGTTGCTTTTTTGCAGCGGGGCCCAGATCACCGTCAAAACCGCTGGGGTTGCCCTTTGGAAAGGCGTGGTCCTCAACACCAGCAAAGTTCTTCTGGGCGTCGCGGTCGCCCTCATCGTCGGCAAGGTGCTGGGACAACACGCAACGTGGCTTGGAATCACGCCTTTAGCCTTCATTTCCGCGATGTCCAACTCCAACGGCGGCCTTTACGCGGCTTTGGCCTCACGGTACGGCGACGATTCGGACGTGGGCGCTCTGGCGATCATCTCCAGCAACGACGGGCCTTTTTTCGAAATGGCGTTCATGGGAGTGGCCGGTTTGGCTAATATTCCGTGGATAGCGCTCGTCGCGGTCGTCATTCCCATCATCGTCGGAATGATCCTCGGAAACCTCGACGACGACATCCGCAAATTTTTGGCCCCCGGCGTTATGATCTCCATTCCTTTTTTCGCGTTCCCTCTGGGAGCGGGGCTCAACCTGAAACAAATCGTGGACGCGGGCGGCCCCGGAATCATCCTCGGGCTTTTCACTTTGGTGGTCACGGGTGTCGGCAGCTATTTCGTCTATAGGGTGCTTGTGCCGAAGTCTCTGCGCAAAGGATGCGCCGTAGGCGCCGCCGTCGGAACGACCGCTGGAAACGCGGCCATGACCCCGACGGCATTCGCCCAAATCGACCCGTCTTTCGCTCCTTACGCGGCGGCGGCCACCGTCCAAGTCGGAGCCTCCATCGTCATCACCGCGATCCTGTGCCCGCTTCTGGTCGACTTCCTCGCGAGACGCGAGCGAAAAGCCCTAGGACTGGCGGCGGATAGTCCGGCCCCCCTGAAGGACATCGGCAGCGATTTATAACCTCGAACCTCGCGAGATCCGTCAGTCGTTTCAATGTTCAATAGCGGTGCCCAGCGCGGATGGAGCGACCAACGCGAAACGTGTTGTCACATCACATGTATCTGTCCTGCCAAACAAACTCGCCTCCCAGGTAGATCGTGACAACACATTCTTGAGAATAAGGCGCATCTATCGAGATATATTCGCCGCTTCGGGTACCGCGGTCCAAAATAACCCTTGTTCCCGAGGGATCTACCAACTCTATTTTAAATGCCAAAGACCGCGCGAGAGGCGGAACCTTATACCGGATCCTGGCGAACTTGATCTTTCCCCTAAGGGACGGCGAATTGAGTTCTGAGGTTGTTCCTTGGGTTGTTTGTGTTTGGGTTGTTTTCGCTTGAGTGGGAGCAGGGACCGCTTCTGAAACGGATGGCCGCTTAACCGCGGCGGGTGGGCGCTGGCCGGAGGAGGGAGCGCGGTTCGACGCGAAAGCTACTCGCCGGGCTTCCGCCGAGGAAATCGGTTCGATTTTATCGCCGCGTCGGATCAGTTTTCCATTGCTCGGAGGGGCCACGACGCAGTCGCTGTATCCATTTTCCACAGCGCGCACCTTCAACATCGCCAGAGGGATTTTTTCTTTCCCGATGATTTCGTTGTCCAGTCCCCGTATCGCCTGCCCCTCGACGTAGACCAGATACAACGATCCGACTTTGACGCCCTTTGTCGCCCCCGCGTCGATGGTGTAGCTTTTGTCTTTTACGCCAATTACGTAAGAATGTTCGCCTCCCAGACTGTCGCGGATTTCATCGCACAGACGGTGCACCGCGTCCGAAATGGCGAGTTCCTCAAGTCCGTCGAATCCCGTTCTTTCGTAGCTTCCGATTCCTTTTAAAAAAATGTTGGTCGTCGAGTTCCTCGAAAAACCCGTTTCGGTGAGGGCCAAACATACTTCCGCCGTCGCCGTGTCCACGACGCGCACGTCTATAGCGACTCTGACCTCCTCATTTTTGTCGCCGATGCCGAGTACGTTAACGCCGGTGGTCTTTCGGCTGAGTTCCGTGACGGTTCCCGATAAGAGATATTGAACTCCCGCGACTCTGCCGATTTCGGCGGCCGTCTCCGGGTCGACGAGTCCCGACGCTCCTATACGAATTTCCTTTCCGACGGTCTCGGCGAGTTTCTGGCGTTCGTACACGGCGATGCTTTTCGATCCGTAGAGCATACTCGTAAATTTATCCGCGATCATTTCGGCCTGCCGGTCGGATACCCCCGAAGCACCGCTCCCGAACCCCAAAATCCCGAGCCGAACCTTATCCGCGGCCTCGGCGTCGCATCCCAGCAAACACGCCGCCGCAACCAGAAGAAGCCCTTTCCATAATTTTATCCGACGAACCTCCCCCACGACGCCCACGCCCCTTTCCGTTTTCTCCATTATCGTCCATCTTGGAGAACGGAAGAAGAGGCTTTTGGACTATATGACTACCACGTTATCTCAAAACAGAGGCGCAGCGCCACGAAAAAACGGCAGTTGGAGGACGAAACCCCCGTCTGCCGTTGTCGATCCTATCCGTCGAGGTCGTCGGTTCGACCTGGCTAGGCTAAATAATCTAAATGAAGAGCGGCGCCAGCACCAAGGCCACCACCGTCATGAGCTTGATCAGGATATTCAGACTGGGGCCGGCCGTGTCTTTGAAGGGATCCCCCACCGTGTCGCCGACAACCGCCGCCGCGTGGTTGGGCGTTCCCTTGCCGCCGAAGTTGCCCTCTTCGATGTACTTTTTCGCGTTGTCCCACGCGCCGCCGGAATTGGCCATGAAAAGCGCCAGCATGACGCCCGTGACGATCGCGCCGCCCAAAAGACCTCCCAGCGCCGCCTTACCCAAAACAAGGCCGACGAGCAGCGGACACACCAACGCCAACATGCCGGGGACCACCATTTCTTTGAGCGCCGCGTTCGTGGAGATCTCCACGCATTTTTCGTAATCGGGCTTGCCCGTCTCCTCCATGATGCCCGGGACTTCACGGAATTGACGCCGCACCTCCTCGATCATCGCCTGAGCGGCCCGTCCCACGGCCTCGATGGAAAGCGAGCAGAACAGGAAGGGCAACATGCCGCCCAACAACATCCCCACCATGACGCCGGGGTTCATGATGTCGATGGCCGATAGCTCGGCGGCCTGAGCGTAGGCGATAAAAAGCGACAACGCCGTGAGCGCCGCGGAGCCGATCGCCAATCCCTTGCCCATCGCGGCGGTGGTGTTGCCTATCGAATCCAGCTTATCCGTGACCTTGCGCACCTCGGGAGAAAGCTGGCTCATCTGGGCGATGCCGCCCGCGTTGTCCGCGATGGGGCCATAAGCGTCGACGGAAAGCGCGATGCCCGTGATGGAGAGCATCCCGACCGCCGCGCAGGCCACGCCGAAGACCCCAGCCAGAGCGTGGCTGATCAAGGTGGCAAGGCAGATCAGCACGACGGGAAAAAGAACGGACTTCATGCCCAGGGAGAGCCCCGACAAAATCACCGTGGCGGGCCCCGTCTCCGATGCCTGAGCGACGTCTTTGACGGGAGCGTAGTCGCTGGAGGTGAAACACTCCGTGACGAAGCCGATCAATACCCCGGCGAGAACGCCCGAGGTCACGGCCAGAAACACGTGAAAGGTTTTGGTGAAAAAGCAGAGCAGGCTCAAAATAAAAGCGCCGGCGATCATCTTGCCCCCGGCGACGAAAATCCCTACTCGCAGGGCAAAAGCGGCGTCGCCGCCTCGGATGCGATCCAAAATTTTTTTGACGCGCTCTATCTTTTCGGCGTGAAGCAACACCCAGTCGACCCCTTTTTCGAGATAGGGGACCTTGGTGCTGATCAAAAGGCAGCCCGAAATCGACGAGAGAATGCCCCAACCCGCCAGCAGCAAAGGAAAGGCCACGCCCCACAGCCCCAGCGCCGTGCCGTCGTTGTAAAGGTCCGTGCAGAGAAACCCAACGGCCATCGCCGCGATGACGGAGTTCACATAAGACTCGAACAGATCCGCGCTCATTCCGGCGACATCGCCCACGTTATCGCCTACGTTGTCCGCGATGACCGCGGGGTTGCGCGGGTCGTCCTCGGGGATCCCCGCCTCGATTTTACCGACAAGGTCGGCTCCGACGTCCGCGGCCTTGGTGTAGATGCCTCCGCCCACGCGGGCAAAGAGAGCGATGCTGCTGGCGCCCATACCGAAAGCCGCCAACGACTTCACGCTCAAAAATAGGTACGCGACCGCGATCCCGGCCAAACCGATGCCCACCACCAGCATGCCCACAATGCTGCCGCCGGAAAAAGCCACATCCAGCGCCGCGCCCGCGCCTTTAGCGGCTGCGGAGGTCGTGCGTCCGTTGGCTTGGGTGGCGACGTACATCCCCAACCAACCGGCCGCCGCGCTGCAGAGGGCCCCCAGTAAAAAAGCGAAGGCGGGCCCGGCGCCAAAGCCTATTTTCCACATCCCCAGCAAAAGGAGAAAAACGCCCCCCACGAAAAAAGCCAGCCAGGTGTATTCTTTTTTGAGGAAGGCCATCGCCCCTTTGTGGATAATCTGCGAGAGCTCCGCCACACGCGGATCGTCAATGCCCACAGCCATCATTTTCCGATAGACCAGCCACGCGTAACCCACCGCCGTCAAACCCAGAATAAAAGTCAACAGCACCAATAAAATCGTCACCCCAGAAACCTCCTTATCAAGTTTCGCTTTTCTTTTACTTCGTTTATATGTCCGTCAGCTATCGATTATAGCTTAAAACGTTATCGCTATCGAACATCCCCCGACAACTCCTCAGATCCCGGAAAGCATTTCCGGCGGGAGCCATGTTTGAAGAATTTTGTTCAGTTGATCGAGTTCGATGGGTTTGCTGATGAAATCGTTCATGCCCTTGCTCAAGAAAAGCTCTTTCATCCCCGAAATGGCATTTGCCGTCAAAGCCACGACGGGGACGTCGGCCCGCCAGTCCTCGTGCGCCCGTATTCGTCCGGTGACCTCGATCCCATCCATTTCGGGCATCATGTGATCCATAAAAATGAGATCGTATTTTTTCTCGTCCATCATGCGAAGCGCCTCCGAGCCGCTTTGAGCCGTGTCCGCCTGTATGTCGTACTGTTTCAGCAGCTCGGACGCGACGATAAGGTTGATCTCGTTGTCGTCCACGACGAGAACCTTGGCGTCCTCCGCCTTGAAAGAACCCAATACTCCACTGGATTCGTGGGTCTGCCGAATCTTTTCGGAAGATTTGTCTAGCGCCTGGGCAAGAGAGGTGATCAACACCGGCTCGAAAAGAACTTCCACGTCCGGACTGGATTCGCTTTCGTTGGCGTATTGCAGGCTTTTGACGGAGATTTTCCGCAGCGAGTTCATCTCCGAAAGGCGGGCGGCCATATCCCCGCAACCCTCTTCTTTGAGGAATTCATGTTGGTAGATCAAGTGGGTGCACGTTTCGAGATCCGGGAGGTCGAGGACGTCCCGGAGGCTATGGAGATAAAAGACCGAAACTCCTAGGCTTCGCAGCTTCTTCTCGATGCTGTTGCCCATCAAACCCGTCGCGAGGAGCGCCACTTTTTTGGCCTGGGGTTCCTCGACGACGGCCAAGGGTTTGGCCGAATCCGCAATTTGGGGGATGGTGCAGGTAAAAACGGAGCCCTTGCCGTACTCGCTGGTCAGCCCGACGGTCCCCCCCATCAACTCGCATAGCTTGCGGGTTATGGCGAGCCCCAAGCCGGTCCCTTGAATGCCCCGATGTTTTTTCACATCCATCTGGGAGAACGCGTCGAAAAGGTGCGGGATATCTTCCTCCTTGATCCCCGACCCCGTATCCTCCACCGAGAAAGCAAGGAATACCTTGCCCTCGTCTCCGTTTTCCGGAGATGGGGGCAGACGCGAAACCGAGAGTTTGACGTAACCTTTTTGGGTGAACTTCACGGAGTTGCCGAGCAGGTTCAAAAGAATTTGCTTGATCCTCACGTCGTCGCCGATCACCTTCAAGGGAATGGAGGGGTCGATGTGCGTCAAAAACTGGATCCCTTTTTCGAACGCTCGAATCTGAATCATCCCGGCCACATCGGATATCATGGACGAGAAATCGTAGGACATCTCGGTAATGTCCATCTTGTTGGCGTCGATCTTCGAAAAGTCGAGAATATCGTTGATGATGGTAAGCAGCGAATCGGAGGCTCGCGAAAGGTTCTGCGTGTAACCATATTGGACGTCGTCCAGCTTAGTGTGGAGAAGAAGATCGCTCATTCCCTTGATGGCGTTCATGGGCGTGCGGATCTCGTGGCTCATGTTGGCCAGAAAGATTCCTTTCGTCATCGAGGCCTCTTCGGCTTTGTCCTTCGCTTTGTACAGCTCGGTGACGTCGTGAATGACAAACACGACCCCGTGCAGGTCTCCGTTTTTATCGAGAGCGGGCGAAAGAACGCAGTCGGCGGTAATCTCCTCCCCGCCCGACAGAAGCAACCTTTGAGTGTATCCAACGGGAAGGGACGTCTCCAGAACGGTACGGCACCTGGCGAGGAGGCTTTGGATCTGCTCCGGAGATATTTTCCGGGTAAAAAGGGCCTCCATCGAGTGGTTGACCACTTCCCCCACGTCGGAAAGCCCCAAAAATTTCACGAGGGTATCCGTGGCGAGCACGATATCCATATTTTTATCCAGAACAAAAATAAGGTCGGCGCACGTCTGCAACAAAAGCCGATTATAAAAATACTGCAGATCTTTTTCGGACTCGTTGAAGTCGCGCAGGCGCTCGGCCGTCTTATACATGATCGCCATGCGTTTGTAATCGCTTTCCAAACGATGATGATACCGTTGAAGCTTCTTGTGTTCCTCCCCAAGCTTCTTGTGTTCTTGCCTCAATTCTTCAAGCTGTTGTCGCGCATTGTCCCACCCTTCGGCCAACCCTTCGGCGGAGCGCTCCGCTATAGTGTCGTTTTTCATGTCGCGACGTCTTCGGCCTTTCTATCTCGCGTTATAAGGCGCACATAACGATGGACTCGTTGTGGACCCGATTGACCGCCTTGCCATCGTGAATGGCCGTGGGGCATATCTCCCCATAAGCGTAAAAACCCGAAAGCGTCAAACTTTTCGGGAGATTTTCGAGGATGATGTCTCCCTCGACCTCTTTGTCGTCGGCCATGACCATGTAGCGCCCGCCGCAGGAAACGCAAATCAGCGTCGTGTAGGTATAATCCGCACGGCTCTCGTCGATTTTCGCCAGAATCTCCTTGATGGCCAGCTTGCAGGAATCCTGAATGTCCTGCCTCTTCATCGTGGCGATAGAGATGGTGGATTGATCCGAAATCGAGCCGAAAAGAACGCCGGAACCGTCTTCAGGATTCAGTTTTTTGATGGTGCGCACCACGGGAATGCCGTCGTTGTAGTTGTTTTTGTTCAGGTAAACCTTGAGCGGCGTCGAGACGTAAACCGCCAGATCTCCTTGCTCCACCAGGTCGTCGACGGCCAGCCCGAAGGATTTCAGAGAATCCATGAAGGTCATATCCTCGACGGTATAGACGATATTGTCTCGGGCTTTCGTGACGGTACGCTTTTGCTCGGAGAAAGCGCTCAAAACGTTCTGCACGGAAAAAAGAGGCTGGACGTTGCCGCCCACAAGGATGATAGCCGCGCGGTCCGTGTAGGGGCGCCCCCCCGCGTACATCAGGATATCCCCGTCCGCGATGTTCGATGAGGGGAGTCCTCCGAAAATGGGAATATCCCCGGATATGTCGCTCAACGTGTCGACATATTCATCGAGAGGAATGGCGTCGTTGAAGGGAGGCACGAGAAACAAAAGCCGCCCTCGCTCGCCCACGTCGGACACGGTTTTCGTGTAGGCCGTTTCCAGCTCACGGCGTAAATTTTCCGCCGTGAGCGTATCCGTCACGGCGATGGAAAATTTCGCGTCGTCCGCGGTCAAAATCACAAGGACGGCCGATAGGATCTGGGCTCCCTGCTCCGTAACGAAGTTGGCGATGCTGGTGCATCCCGTCACCTCGAAGGGGAAATTTTCTTTGAGCGCGGCCGCGAAGGCCTCGTGGTCCATCTCCACATCACAATAAACAAGCCCGCAACTACTTTTACCTAGAGGGCCCTTATCTTCCACCTGCTTTAAAAGATCCCGTACGGCCTTTTCGGCATCGTCCATTTCATACGTCACAGCAATGATCGAACGCATTCCTGTCATCTCCTCGCATTTTCGGGCATCGAACTCGACGGATGTCTTCGCCGTTCGATACGATAACATAGCCTACGATGGAATAAAAGACGCGTCAGCAAAGAATTGAAACCGCGCCAACGCCCCGCCGTCACTTTTTACCCTTTTTTATCCTTTTTTGTCCTTGCGATACGCCTCCCACATCTTCCCGGAGTTCTCGTAAGTGGGCGCGATCGTGGAGACGCCAGGAGTCCAGCAGGCGGGAACGACGTTGCCCTTGTCTCGAAACTCTTTCAACGCGCGAATGCAGCGGACGATCTCTCCGGGGTGGCGTCCGATAGGGGCGGCGTTGACGTAGATCAACTGAACGACGCCGTCGGGATCGATGACGACGGTTCCCCGAAGGTCCACTCCTTGTTCCGCGTCGTAAAAATCGTAGGGCCTACCCAGCATCCCCGTCTGGTCGGGCAGCATGGGAAAGGTCACTCCTCCCTCGATCATCTTCGAGAGTTCGTACTCGTTCCATTGTTTGTGCGAAAATTTACTGTCCGTGCTGATCAAAAATACCTGGACTTTCAATTCTTCCAGATCTCGTTTGTAATCGACGAGAGACTGCAGTTCCGTGGGACAGACATACGTGAAATCTCCCGGGTAGAAAAACAAAAGCACCCACGTCCCTCTGCACCCGGAAAGCGTATATCGCTGGAATTTTTTGTCCTTAGCGGAAAATCCTTCCACCGAAAAATCAGGAGCCTGTTCTCCTATACGTACTCTCTTGCCGCAATCCATGATAACTCCTCCTCAACTGTCGCACTTACCGTCGCAATGACGCCCTCTTCGGGTTCTAATACGCCGTCTCTTCCTCAAATTCTCGCGCAAGCGCTCCATGATTGTCAACGGTCCGAGAGCCTCAACGATCCGAAAATCCCCGATCTTCCAAGCAAAGAAGGGAAACGGAATACAGCTTCAACCACTCCTCTCCGCTCAGGTCTTCCGCGCGAATTTTCAAGTCGAGCCCGACGTCGTCCAGCAAAGGGCGCCAATCCCGAATGCCCGCGAAGTCCTTGAGGTTGTTGAAAAGCGTTTTGCGGCGCTGCCGAAACCCGGCGTGAAGGAGGTCGCTCCAAAAAGAGTCCTTCATCAAGTGAAAATTGCGTCGCAGCTCGATCTCCACCACGGCGGAGTCCACTCGCGGCATAGGCCGAAAACAAGAGGGCGGCACCCGTCGGACGAGCGTTACCTTTCCCATGACCTCGAGCGCCACGCCCAGAGGATAGCGCTCCTTTGTGTCGCGATCCGCGGCCAGGCGATCCGCCGCCTCTTTTTGCACCATGTACAGGTGGTAGCTCAGGCCGTTCGGCGCGAAAGCGAGCAGCCGCCAGATCAAGGGCGTCGTGATGTTGTAAGGGATGTTAGCCACAACTTTGCTGGGAAACGGAGAAAGCGCGCCGTAGTCGATCCGCACCGCGTCGCCCCAAATAAGGTCGAGCCGAGGGTCGGCGGCGCTCAGTTTTTCCAACTCGTCTTTCAGCCGAAGGTCCAACTCGACCGCGTAAAGGCGCGCGCAACCTTCCAGGAGCAGTTCCTTCGTCAGTATCCCTTCTCCGGGGCCGACCTCCAACACCACATGGTCCGCGACGGCGGCTCGCTCCACCATTGCCGACAGGATGTTGCGATCGACAAGAAAATTCTGTCCGAAACGTTTTTTGGGACGGAAAGACGCGCTCGAAGTTTTACCGGCGTCGCTAAGGCGCACTGTCGCCCCGCGCCTCGGCCTTTTTGAGAAGGACTTTTATTCCCTCCGTGAGTTGCAACAACCGCGCCGGCTCTATCGGGAAAAAGGCGTGATCCGTGCCCGCCGCGGACCAAACCACGGGATACCGGAAAAGGTCTTCGTCCAAAAGCGCGCGCATCCGTATAGGGTAGCCGATCGGGGGCACGCCCCCGACCTTGAACCCAAAATGCTCGAACACGTAGTCCGGCGTCGCCATCTTTACTTTTTTGCCCTTCTCTTCCCTCGCCACCGCCCGAAGATCCACGCGGTTCGCGCCGCTCATCAGCACCAACGTGGGCCGCTCGTCCACCAAAAAGACGAGGCTCTTCAGGATTTCCTCCGGGGGAGCCCCCACGGCTTTGGTGGCGTCCTCCACCGTAAAAATGGTGTTCTCCGTTATTTTTATTTTCACATCCGCGCAGCCGCCCGCGTCCAACGCCGCGCGCACCTTTTCGATCGCTTCCCGTTCAATGATTTCTCGATCCCCGTGCGTTATCGCCTCGTGCATTATCGTTACTCTCCTCGTCGTGTTCTTTCAGTCGTGTCCCGTACCTTCGCGCGGTTCATAGGGTTCCGTGTGAAGGGTGATCAGAGCGTTTCCGCCCAAGAGGCGTTTCAGCCGCTCTTCGAATATGGTCGCGATATCGTGGGCTCGTTTCAGCGTCAGGCCTCCGTCCAAAACGATATGCGCCTCTATCGCCACGTAAAAACCGATCCTTCGCGTCCTGATTTTGTGAATATCGAAGATCTCCGGGAACGCCAGGGCCGACGCCTTGATCGAATCGAGCTGCGACGGGGCCAGGGAGGTATCCAAGACTTCTTTGATGCTGTTCCAAAAAATCGAGACCGCCGCGTGAAGGATAAAAACGCTGACCAAAACGGCCGCCACGGGATCGAGAACGGCCCATTTCCCGCCGCCCAAAATGCTTCCGCCGATTCCCAGAAGCGCCCCGACGGACGACATCGCGTCGGTGCGATGGTGCCAGGCGTTGGCCTTCAAAGACGAGCTGTTCAGTCTGCAGCCGACGGCGAAGGTATACCGAAACAGCAGTTCTTTGAACAAAATCGAGATCGAGGCCGCCCATAAAGCGACGAAGGCCGGCCTGGGGAGTTCGTGCCCTCGCACGACGTAAAGAATGTCGCCGCTCCCCTCGAAAAAAATGCCCAAACCCACAATGAGCAATATCAAGCCGCAAAAAGCCGCGACCAGCGTTTCGATTCTGCCGTGCCCGTAGGCGTGATCCTCATCCGCCGGCTTATTGGTATAGCGCAGACCCAGAAGGACCGCAAAGTCCGTCAACAGGTCCGACAGGGAATGGATCGCGTCGGCGACCATCGCGCCGCTATGCCCCAAAATTCCGGCCGTACCTTTGCCGATCGCTAAAATGACGTTGATCGCGAGGCCAATCAGGGTTATCGAGACGCCTTCCCGTACCCGCCGCTCCGGCGCGTAATCCGTCGCTTCCATATTCATCAAAACCCCATATTCATTAAAATCCCCTGTTCATCGAAATCCCGCGCCTGTCAAGATCTCGCGCCTATCGATCGAGGCGTCTATTCGCCGAAAGCGGCTGCGATCTTCTCCAGGCCCTCCTGAAGCAGAGCTCTGGTGGTCCCGATGTTGAGACGGACGTGGCCTTTCCCTTCCTCGCCGAAAGTTACGCCGCTGTTGAGAGCCACACGCGCCTTGTCCCGCATTTTTTCCATCAGGGCTTCCTGCGTCAGGCCATAGCCGGAAAAATCCAGCCACATCAGATAAGTGCTCTCGGGCAAGTACGCGCCAACGCGAGGCAAACGGGACTTCAGAAAGGACACCACGAACTGGGCGTTGCCCTCTAGATAGACGAGCAGCTCCTCCAGCCATTTTTCTCCCTCTCGGTACACGATCTCCGCGGCTTTGTAGCCGAACAAATTGACCCCCACGTGAAACTGGTCCAGCAACGCGCGTATCCGCCCCCGCAGCTCCGGATTCTTCACGATCAGCATAGAGGATTTGAGCCCCGCTATGTTGAAGGTCTTGCTGGGAGCGAACGCGGTGACCGATATGTCCCGCGCCTCCGGGGAAACGTTCAGGATCGGAATGTGCTTGTGTCCGGGAAAAACCAAATCGGAATGGATCTCGTCCGAGAGGATGATCGTGCCGTATCGGGCGCACAGCTCCACGATGTTCTCCAACTCTCCTCTTTCCCAGACGCGTCCCACCGGGTTATGGGGACTGCAAAAAATGAACGCTTTCGCGCCCTCCTTGAGCTTCGCCTCGAAATCCTCGAAGTCTATCTCGTATCTTTCGTTTCCGCGGCGCAAAGGCGAAAGCAACAGTTGACGCCCCTGGGATTTCGGGACGCCAAAAAAATGAGGATACACGGGGGGAGTGATCAACACCTTGTCTTCCGGGCGCGTGAGCGCCGCGATAATAAAACTGAGCCCGCAGACCACCCCAGGGACGTCCAGAATGTCCTCTTTCGTCAAACTCAAGTCGTTGCGCTTGGCGTTCCAGTCGATCACGCTTCTGTAATAGCCCTCTCCCGCGAACGTATAACCGAAAGTGGAATTTTCCGTCCTCGCCGCAAGAGCCTTTTCCAGCTCGGGCAAAACGGGGAAATCCATATCCGCCACCCACAGCGGCACCAAATCGGGATCCCCATAAGTTTGCCGCAGCGCGTCCCATTTGCTGCAGTCCGTTCCCTTTCTCATCAACAACCGATCAAATTCGTACATGCGCGACCATCCTCTTCACAAAGTTTAGATATCGCTTCCGGCGGGTTGCCCCTCATGAGAACCCTCCAGTTCCCACTCGATCCGCTCGCGTATCTGTTCGTACTCCAGGTTGTCCAGTTTTTCCCTGAGCCATTCCACAAGTTCGTTCTTCGACTCGTATCGATAGCGCTCCAACTCCAATAAAGCTTTTTCCATCCCCCAGATGTCATAATGCGCGCAATACTCGAGCAGCTTCCTCTCCAGCGCGGGATCAGGAGCGTTTTTTTGTTCTTTATCCTCTTCCTTGAAAGAGCCCTTCATACCGCCCAGAGCGATCGAAAGCTCCGCGATCAATTTTTCGACAGCCCGAATGAAAACGTCGTTTTTCGCGCGCACAGCCGCGAAATCCCCCATCTTTGCGTCTTTTTCGAGTTCTTCCGCCAATTCCCCCACGGCATTCGCGCCGATCCCGTAGCTGCTGCCCTTGATGCCGTGAACGTGGATCATGTATTCATACAAATCCTCCGAGGGAGTTCTGAGTTTGTCCAGAACCTCCGGAGTGTACTTCGCGTAAGAGCGGAGAGCCTGCAGGTGCGCGTCGGAGCGGTCGCCAAAGCGCCGTAAAACCATTTCCATGTCAATACCCTCTATATTGATCACGTTGGGTTTTTCCCGAGATGGCGGCTCCGTCTTTCTCGTCGTCACCAGTTTATCGCGGGGGAGCCACTTGTACAAAATGGACTCCAGCTCGGCGGAATCGATAGGTTTGGGCAAAAAGTCGTCCATGCCGTATTCCAAAAACATTTCGCGCATTCCGAAGATCGCGTTGGCCGTGAGGGCGATAATCGGAGTATTTTTGAACCCCTCCATGGCCCGCAGCCGAACGGTCGTTTCCACTCCGTCCATACCGGGCATCATGTGATCCATAAAAACGAGATCGTATCGATGGGTTCTCGCCGACGTCACGGCGTCTTCCCCGCTTTCGCAGGTCTGGACTCGCGCCTGATACGGCGCGAGAAGCCCCGCGGCGACCGCCAGGTTCGTCCGGTTGTCGTCGACCACCAACACCCGCGCCTCGGGGGCGACGAACCGGATCGGGCTCGTTCTCCCGCCGTTCGTCAAGACCACGCCGTTCAAAACGTTGGCGATAGAGACCGAGTAAGCCGGCATCAGGATAGTCGGAATATTTTTAAAGGAAGACGCGTTCAAGTCGGCCAACAACACAAGCCGCGTCCGCAAGCCCAAACGGGTTATAAAGTCCGCGGCCACCTCCGCGACGCGGCGGGCTACGAACGCAAACTTAAATTCACGGCTTTCGAGTTTTCCGAAAAACTCTTCATCGTTTGTCGCCATCAACGCCGGCACGCCCAAATTTTCGAGCGTGGCGAATACGGACTCGGCGTAAACAACCCGAGCGTCGTAAATTAAAGTCTTTTTGTCGTCCGGGTTTTCCACTACCGCCAAGCGGTCCTCGCCCGCAAACTTCTGCAAAAGCGTCGCGGTGAACGTCGAGCCCTTGCCATAAACACTGGAAACGGAGACGTCTCCTCCCATCTCGCGACACAAATTTTGGGCGATGGTCAAGCCCAACCCCGTCCCTTCCACTCTCGCGTTGATCTTCGTGTCAAGGCGGGTGAAATTGCCGAAGAGCCTGCCAAAATCCTCTTGTTTGATGCCGACGCCGCTATCCGCGACCTCGAAAGAAAAAAGCATGGCGTCGTTTTCGGCCAAATGAGCGCTGACCGTAAATTTGACGTATCCCTCGCAGGTGTATTTCACCGCGTTCTCGAGAAGATTTATTAAAATCTGTCTGACGCGCGTTTCGTCGCCGATCAAGTTGTTCGGCAGGCTTCCGTCCACGTTGACCGTAAAAACGATCGGCTTTTCGTTGACGTGCACGCTCACCACGTTCACCAAGTCGTTCAACAGGGACGCCAATTCATAAGGAGCGGGAGTTATCTCGAGATTCCCCGACTCTATTTTGGAGAAGTCCAAGATATCGTTGACCACGGAGAGCAGGTTCCGCCCGGCATGTTGAATTTTCGTGACGTGCTCCCAGATCGACGGCAGGTCATCGGCGCGCAGGGCCAGTTCGCTTATGCCGAGTATCGCGTTCAGGGGCGTCCGTATATCATGGCTCATACGCGCGAGAAAAGAAGATTTGCTCTGGCTTTCTTTGTCCGAACGCGTTTTGGCCGCGCTGAATCTGACCAGAACGCAACAGAGGATTCCCATGAGGAAAAGGGCCACGGCGCTAATGACAGGGATCATATCGTAAACTTCTTTATAGTAAAATCGGCGGGGAACGACGATCCCCAGGTACCAGGCGTTGCTCAGCCGGTTGAAAAAACCGATGCTTTCGACGCCGTCGTAATCTTTGAACCTTACCGGGGAATCGGAGGCTCCCTGTCGCTGGATATGCTCGTAGACGGGTTCGTAAGCCGGCAAATTCCGAAAATGTCTCCCCACAAAGTCGCCTTGGGGATGCGAAACCACGTTGAACGAGGAATCCAGCAATATTCCGTACCCGCCGCCGGCTAATTTCAAAGACCGGACCTGGTCCAGAATGGGGTTGAGGATGAAGTCGACGCTCAGGACGCCGCGGCTCTTTCCCCGGCCGTCGAAAATGACTCTGGACATCGACCCCACGACAAGGCCGGTCTTCGCGTCTTTGTAGGCCGGAGTCTGGTACACTTTGCCGCCTCGCTCCACCGCCCCTCCATACCACGGCCGGGATGGAGGGAAATACTCCTCGGGAGACGGGCGCCAGCCCTCGCCATCCACGTAATTGCCATCCAGATAACCGTAAACGACCAACAAAATCTCCTTGAAATTCTCGCGTTCAAGGAGCGTGTTCGTCCAAAATATCATCAGGTCGTTCAGTTCCTTTTGCCCGGCTCCGCGGTCCAACGCGCTCGCCACGAGAACGGCCACATCCTCCAACGCCATCTCGTGTTCCTCTATCAACGCTTGAAGGCGAGCCTGGGAGATCGACATGACGCTGTCGCTGTAAAGATCCATCTGCCTGTGCACGATATTGCTCATATAAAAACAGATGACGAGCACCAATATCACAAACGTCGCGCAGGTAAAAAACAGCTCCCGATGGTTTGCCTTTATGGCGTTTTTATAATCGACGGCTTTCATGGCGCGGCGGCTTTTGACGCGGGGGAGCCAATCGTCGTAGGCGTCGTTCGCCGCCCGCCCGCCGCGATTATTTAAAATAGAGGGCTCCTCCTCGGTAACATGTTTACTCATCTGCCGCCCCATAGTATTCTCTCAAGCGATCCCGACAACACGAATACTCCTTTCGCGCGAGCTTCCCTTGCGCTTCCTTACGCCTCATCGCCGCAATCCGTCCCTTGAACATACGGAAAATTGTTCAAATTATACCCGATCTTCGCGCGCGTGGCTCGCCAGCCATCTCGCGCTTCTCACGCCTCAAAGGGTCGCGGGGTTGCCCATGTCTTGACAATTTCAGTCCGTAGAGATATTCTTCTTTCAATTCATACTAAACATATAATATTTTACTAGAAAGCATAATATTATTAGGAAGGAGGAAGCAAGATGTCCGCGCTTTGGGGTGTCGTTTTTGTCGTCAACAAGATGGCGTGTATGGAAAGCGGGTCTTCGCCCGGAGCGCTCGGCTGTTGACTTTCGCCTGAGTTTCCGGTTCGAGGACCCTGGCTTTCGCGGGGTCCTTTTTTGTCTATGCTCTGTACTCTGAACATTGTCCAATATGCGGAAAAGAGGAAGATTCGCTTGGTGTTTGATCGCAACTGGAGAGAAAAGGAACTCAGCCTTTTTCAAGTCATCGAAAAATATCCCGACGTTTCGCCGTTCGTCATCATCAAGACGGACGTGCAGCGCAGAGGCGTCGCCTACTCCGAAAGCGCCCTGCGGCGGGTTGATCCTAAACGGCATATCACTCAAATCCGCAGCGACTATTTTGACAAGGAAGACCTCAGCCCCGTCTCGTTGCTGATGCGGGACGGCACGACGATCTTTTGCGAAGGGGCCCTGGGCGACGCTCCTCGAGAACCCTATCTCGTGGACGTCGTGGACGGGAAAATCATGCTGACGGACGAAGGAAAAGCCGTAGAAGAGGTGTTTTACTGGGAAAAACCGGATTACTACGACAAACGGACCTCCAACGGCACTCCCATGTGGCAGGTGGTCTCGGCACGACCGCAGCGGCTCACCATTCACCCGAACCAATTCTGCGACTTCTGGAAAGACCCGAAGCAGGGCTGCAAATTTTGCGTCATGGCGGCCACGTACCACTCCGTCCAAAAACCCGCGATGCTGGCGGTCTCCGACATCGTCGAGACGGTGGGCGAGGCTGTGAAGGAGCCGGGGCGCAACGTCTGTATTTTCCTTACGGGCGGCACGCTCAAGGGAGGCATAAACTTTCTGGACGACGAGGTCGATTTCTACCAGGAAATACTCGAAGGGATCAGCCGATATTTCGACGGCAAAAAATTCCCCAGCCAGCTTATCAGTACGGCCTTTTCCCAAGAGCAGCTCCGGCGTCTGTACGACAACACCGGTCTCGCCTCCTACACCGCCGACATCGAAGTGCTCGACAAGGAGCTTTTCAAGTGGATATGTCCTGGCAAGGCGAAGGAAATTGGCTACGAAGGATGGAAGGAGCGCCTCTTTCGGGCTGTCGAAGTGTTCGGGCCCGGCAACGTGAACACGGGCGTCGTCAGCGGGGTGGAACTGGCCCAACCCCACGGCTTCAAGACGGAGAATGAAGCTCTCGCGTCGTCGCTGGCGGAAGCGGAGACCTTGGCGTCCCACGGGATTGCCGTCGTCGGATGCGTCTGGCGCATACTCAAGGGGTCGATTTTTTCTCGACAAGTCGCGCCTACGCTGGAATATTACGTGCGTTTCGCCCAGGGGTTGGATCGGATACGCAGGAAGTACGGAATCAGCGTCGACATGGACAACTACCGCCGGTGCGGCAATCATCCCGACACCGATCTGGGCAGAATTTAGGGAGGAGGCTATGGGCGTTAAACTCAGCGCGGAAATTCAAACGGCTCTGTCCGATCCGAAAACAGTCAAAATTGTCGCCGGCGTCGACGCTCAGGGGGGGCCGCACGCGGCCTTCAAAGATTCGCTGCGTTTGCGGAAAGACGGCAACCTCGAATACGACGAAATCATCGAAAGCTCGGACGCCAACAAAAGTATGGTCGCCTCTATCTGGTTCGACAGAACGGTGGCGGTCGTGCTGCTCACGAAAGATCATCGCAGTTTTTTGATCAAGGGCAAGGCGGTGCGGGCAATCATTTCCGGGCAGGAATTCAGGGAGCGTTATACGGCCGTCCGGGAAAAGTTGGGCGATGTGGACCTGTCGACCGTGTGGGTCATCGAACCGTTTTTCGAGCGGGAAGACACGCTGGAAAAACGGAGAATCGAAGAAGAAAAAGCCCATCCTCTTCTCCGGCACGTGGATCGTTTAGTACAAGTGGATCGTTTGGCGCAACAGGATAAAATTTCATAGAATAGGGGAAAAAATAGAGATGCGAAAGAAATCGATTCAGGTTATTTTTCAGTTTTTGGTCGTGGTCGTGATTGTGATTGTGGGAATATGCGTTTGGGGCGGAGCGCGCGCCGACGCCGCGGAAAAAGCGGAAAAAAAGTATGACGGCCTGACGATACGCTGGGCAACACAGCCCAGCCAGACTCAGGCGGCCATCGCGGAGGAACTGGGATATTTCAAAGAAGAATTCGAGGCGGACGGCGTCACCGTGGAGCTGCGCGTCTTCGCCTCCGGCCCTCCCATCATCGAGGCCTTCGCGGCGGGCGAGCTGGATTTCGGGCAGGTGGGCAACCAGCCCGCGATTCAGGCCATCGCCAACGGCATCGACATCAGGATCATCGCCGCCTATATGACCTCCGACGGCTCGAGTTCGGCTTTAGTGGCGAGCGATAAATCGGGAATAAATTCTCTTTCGGACGTGCGGGGTAAAAAGGTCGCTTACACCGTGGGAACTGTGGCGCATCAACTGTTGCTGAAATTTCTGGATTCCGAGAAACTCACGGAGGACGACCTGCAGCTCATCAACCTGCGTCTAGGCGATATCCCCGCCGCCCTCGAATCGGATAGTATCGACGCCGCCGTCATCTGGGAGCCTTACCTGACCGGCATTCTGGAAAAGGGCGGCGCTCGCCTGGTGCGCGACGGAACGGGATTCCCAAATTCCTCCAGCATCATCATCGGCAGAAAATCTTTTTTGGAAGAGCATCCGGAGTTGACGGTCCGCCTGCTGAAGGTGTTGGATCGCTCCGAGAAATGGAGCAGAGAACACGTGGAAGAAAGCGTGAAGCTCCTCTCCAAACGAACAGGCGTGGCGGAATCCGCGTATAGATCGTCCTTCAAAGCCATAGATTTTTCTCTCTACCTGGACGAAAAACGTATCGACGCTCTGGCCGACACCGAAGCGTTTCTCTTTGGGCAAGGAACTATCCGTAAAGATTTCGATTTGAGGGAATTCATCGACGCCTCTTTCCTCGAAAAAGCCGGAGTCGTCAGGTAACAGGCGACCCGTATGCGGAGAATGCCGCAAAATCGACGCTTGGAGCGGCGAATTCGAACGTTTGCCCTGGGATGCCTGTTGCCGGTCGTGATACTGGCGTCCTGGGAGTACCTCGGGTACAAGGGGATCGTCAACCGGTCGATTCTCCCGCGCCCTTCCGTAATCTGGGCCTGCTTTGTCGACATGATCGCCAGCGGACGCCTCAAAAAGCACCTGCTGGTGAGCGCTTCCCGGGTTGTCAAAGGCTTTGCGCTGGGAGGCGGCGCGGGGCTGATTTTCGGGATTCTCTGTGGACTGTCCAAGCTGTGGAATGATCTTTTGAGCTCTTTAATCGGCATTCTGCGCCCCATCCCCATGATCGCGTGGATTCCTATTCTTATCCTGCTTTTGGGCATCGACGAAGGATCCAAGATTTCGCTCATCGCCATCGGCAGTTTCTGGCCCGTGTTGCTCAACACGAGCAGGGGAATACGCGGCATTGACAAAAAACTTCTGGAGGTAGGGATCATGCTGGAAAAAAGCCGGTTCCAGATGCTCACGAAGGTGATTCTGCCTGCCGCGTTCCCGTTCACCTTCACGGGCATACGCCTTGGCGTGGGCAACGCGTGGTCCTGCGTTGTGACAGCGGAGGCCATTGCGGCGGCGACAGGCATTGGCTACGTCATCATGTACGCTCGTGAACTTTTGCAGCCCGACGTTTTGCTGGTCGGAGTGCTGAGCATCGGTTTTGTGGGCCTGATGCTGGACGTCGTTCTCATGTGGATCGAAAAACGTGTTCTACGCTGGAACGAGCCAAATGAATAAAAGCGTGGACATCCTCGGGGTGTCGAAAGTTTTTCCATTGGAATCGGGTGAGCTGCAGGTCCTCCGCAGAAACGATTTTCACGTCGAAAGCGGCGAATTCGTCAGCATCGTCGGAAGAAGCGGCTGCGGCAAGAGCACTTTGCTCAGGATCATTGCCGGACTCGACGTCGCCACAACCGGGGAAGTCCGTATAGGCGGACGTAAGGTGGAGCGCCCGAGCGTCTTGACGGGACTCATATTCCAGGAGTCCCGGTTGTTCCCGTGGCTTACCGTGGAGCAGAACATCGAGTTCGGTCTGCATCGTAGAGTCGAGAAAAAACAGCGCGAAAAAGCCGTGAAGAGGCATGTCGAACTCGTAGGGCTCGACGGCTTCGAGAGAGCGTTTCCCCGACAGCTCTCCGGGGGAATGCAACAACGCGTCAGCATTGCCCGAGCGCTCATCAATCAGCCCAACGTGCTTTTACTGGACGAGCCCTTCGGCGCGCTGGACGCCCTCACTCGAATCCACATGCAAAACGAGGTTCTGCGAATTTGGGAGGTGGAACGTTCCACTATGGTCCTCGTGACGCACGATGTGGACGAGGCGATCTTTCTGAGCGACCGAATTTTGGTTTTGTCCGACCGGCCCGGAGGGATCAAAAAGGTGATTTCCGTAAACGTGTCCCGTCCGCGAGACCGCAGCGGAGTACGTTTTATGGAAATCCGCAGAGAAATCTACACGGAGTTTTTCGAGGCCGCCTCCATGTCGATCGAGTATTACGTGTAAACGCCGACATTTCGGATTCTATTGACGCCTATGCGTCCGAAAAAGCGGCGGCAAAAGCCCGATCCAGGTCCTCGATCAGGTCCAATGGGTCTTCGAGTCCGATGGAAAGGCGGATCAGGTTCGGTTCGACCCCGGCTTTCTCCAATTCTTCCGGCGACAAATCGCCGTGGGTGGTCTTCGATGGGTTGACGATCAGAGACCTGGCGTCTCCGACGTTCGCATGGTAGCTGAACAACCGAAGCGCGTCGATGAACGCTTCGGTCTGTTCGTCGTCGCCCTTCAATATGAAGGAAAAGATCGCCCCCGCCCCCTTGGGCAGGTATTTTTCCGCCCTTTCGCGCTGGGGGCTGTCGGGCAGAGACGAATAGCGTATCTGCTCCACCTGTTCGCGGCCCCGAAGGTGTTCCGCGACCTTCAAGGCGCTGGCCGTCTGTTTGTACACGCGCTCCGAAAGAGTCTCTATGCCGATGAGAGCGAGATACGCCTCGAAAGGCCCCAAAGCCGGGCCGATATAGGGAAGGTATTGTGTCCTGAGGCGGAACGTGAAGGGCATGTCCGGCGCGAACTCCAGCACGCTTCGGGGTTCTCCCTTGGAGTTGCGAAGGGTATAGTGTTTTTCCAAAAACTGGGGAAATCGCCCGTTGTCCCAGGGGAATTTGCCGCTTTCCACGATGACGCCGGCGATGAGATTGCCGTGCCCCGACAGCGCTTTGGTCGCGGAGTACACCACGATGTCCGCGCCGTATTCGATCGGCCTGCAAAGACAGGGCGTCGCAAAAGAGTTGTCCACCACAAGGGGAATGCCGTGCCGATGCGCCGCCTCGGCGAGGGCCTCGATGTCGGCGACCACGCCGTTCGGGTTGCTGACGCTTTCCACAAAAAGGGCTTTCGTGTCCGGGCCGATCCGCCTTTCCAGGTCCTCGATGTCGTTCAGGTCCTCCGCCAAGTCGACATGGATACCTAGCCGAGGAAAGAGCTTTTGAAACCCGTCCGAGGTGCCTCCGTAGAGCCAAGGCGTGGAGAGAATACGCCCCCCCACCTCCGCTAAATTTAAGACCGTACAGGTGATGGCGGCCATGCCGGAGGCGAGGGCCACGCCCCCCGAAGCGCCGTCCAACGCCGCAACCCGCCGCTCGAAAACGTTGACCGTCGGGTTGCCCAAACGGCTGTAACGCCATCCCATCTCGCGAAAACGAAACAATCGTTCCGCGCGCGCCGTATCCCCCAGGTCGAAAGAGGCGGTTTGATAAATCGGAACCGAAACGGCATAGTTGTGTTCTTTCGAATTGTACGCCGACCGGACTTTGAGCGTGTCGAAACGATATTCATTTTCAGTCATTTTCAACCATTTCCATTCTCGACCATTTCTATTCCCCCGCTTGCTCTATTTCCAATGTTTCCTGATACGGAATTTCGTTTTCGACGCGGAAAGCCTTTATTACGGGATTTTCCTCCGCGAAAGAGAGGATCAGATAACTCGCGTTGGGGTCGTGGGCAAGGTGAATGTCCTCCTTCGAAGGGCGCGCCGGGCTTTCGGGGTGCGAATGGAAGTTGCCCAGAGGCACAAGGCCATTTGCGCGCATGTCTTTCACGGCCGCAAGCTGCTCGCGGGGATCGATGGAAAAATGCTCGCGGCTGGCGTCCACGTTGCTCGTGAGGTAGACTTTCTCGACCGTCTTGACGTCTCCATCGAGGCGTCCCCCCAGAAGGCCGCAGGCCTCGTTAGGCAGCTCGGCTCTCGCGTGGCCCAGGATGGCTTCGTAGTCGGACACCTTCAGCCGCACCCGAAACTTTCCCGCCTCTTCCGGCGAAGCGCTCACAACGACACCTCGCACACAGTCGCCTCGTAGTCGAAGGGCTTCACGATCGACGGGCTGTCGCCGCAAACGGCGCAGTCGTCCCTCCGAGGCAACTTGAGCTTGCGGAACTCCATCGCCAGAGCGTCGTAAGTCAGGAGCGAGCCCGTCAACAGCTGCCCTATTCCCACGATGTACTTTACGGCCTCCATCGCCTGCAGGCTGCCGATCACGCCCGCCACCGCCCCGATGACCCCGGCCTGACGGCAGGTAGGCACCGCGTCGGGCGGCGGAGGCGTCTCGAAGACGCAGCGATAACAGGGCCCCGCTCCGGGGACGTAGGTCATGAGCTGTCCTTGAAAACGGATGATTCCCGCGTGGGAGAAGGGCTTACGCGCCAAAACGCAGGCGTCGTTGATCAGAAATTTGGCCGGGAAGTTGTCGGTGCCGTCGATCACGAAATCATAGTTTTCGATCAGGTCGAGCACGTTGTTCGCGTTGACGAAAATCCGATGCGCGTTTACTTTTATATCGGGGTTGACGGCCTCCATCGCCTCGCGGGCCGAGTCGACCTTGGGTTTGCCCACGTCCGCGGCGCCGTGAAGCACCTGTCTTTGCAGATTGGAGAGATCCACGGCGTCGGCGTCGGCTATGCCGATTACCCCCACTCCGGCGGCCGCCAAGTAGAGAGCGGCGGGCGACCCGAGCCCTCCGGCCCCGACGATCAGCACGCGGCTTTCCATCAAGCGCTTTTGCCCCTTCACTCCGACCTCTTTGAGAATGATGTGCCGGGAATAGCGCTCCATCTGCGCGTTCGAAAAAATCATCAGGCTTTCCCGCCCCCCATGAAGTAGAGAAACTCGACGTTGTCGTCTTCCTTCAGAAACGTGGTCTCGAAGTTCTCGCGCTTGACGAAGACGTCGTTGATAGAAACCGAGACGTACATGGGCGTTTCCACCTTCTCTTCCACCAAAAGCCGCGCCACGGTTACCCCCTCCGGGTAGTCCTTTTTGACGCCCGCGATGATGAGATTCATTCTTTTCCCCCCTTCACGCGTCCTCACGGCCCTTTCGCACGATCAAGCTGCAGGTGCCGTCTTTGTTGTCGATCAATTTCAGGATTTGGTGTCCTTCGTCCTTGATGCTGCGGGGCACGTTCTGAACCGGTTCCCCCTCGTTCATCCGAATGGAGATCACCTGGCCCTCCTCGAGCTCCTCCATCGCCACCTTCGCCTTGACAAAAGTGACGGGACAGACCACGTCGGTGATGTCGACGCTTTCGTCGACGGGGTATTCAGGCATGAGAGGCCGCCTCCAGCGCCTTTTGCAGGGCGTCCCATCCGGCCCGATCGATGGCGGTCCGAAAACGCTCTCCCGACTTCGCGTACTCCGCGAAGAAGTCCACCGCGGCGTCGGCGACCCGGAAAAGCGTCTCCTTGTCCGTGACGATGGGAAGGATTTCCTTGCCCCGCGCAATTCGATTTCCAAAAGTGCCGCCGAAGGAGAGAACGTAACTGGGCTTCCCCTTCCAGGACCCGGACGGACAAGATTTGACGCACCTTCCGCAGTTGTTGCACTTCGACTCGTTCACTTCCAGGCGGTCCTCAAGGACTGTGATGGCGTTCGTCCGGCATGCCTTGGCGCAGACATTGCAGAAGACGCAGGAGTCCTTTTCCCATTGAATCAGGTAACCGCCTTTCACCCCCAGGTCGTTTTCCTCCGCCTTGAGACAGTTGTTCTGGCAGCCCGTCACCCCGAACTTGAATTTGTGGGGCAATTCCCTTCCGAAGTAGCGCTCCGATATTTCCACGGCCAACCCGTAGGTGTCGATGCAACCGCTGGGGCAAATCGAGCTGCCCTGGCAGGCCGTCACGGTGCGCACCCTGGGCCCGCAGACCCCCGTATGGACGCCCCCGTCCAGCAGCTCCGATTTCACGGCGTCTATGTCTCCCAGCTTTATGAAGGGAATTTCGACTCCCTGCCGGGACGTCAGATGGACATGCCCGTCGCCGTATTTTTTCGACACGTTGGCGATGGTGACGATCTGTTCCGCCGTCAGGTTTCCGCCGATCACTTTGAGCCTCAGCGAAAAGTTGTTTTTTTGTTTCTGGCGCATGAACCCGCCGTTTTTAAGCGCTTTGTAATCCACCTCTGCCATGCGAAACTTCTCCCCCTCTGGAAATCCGCGCCCGCCCTATCCGACGCGCAAAATGATCTCGCAAAGACAATGCCTATAATATATATAAGAATACAATGCATTATCTTACAGTATTCCGCCTTTTGTCAATGGACATGGGGGAGAGCGGCGGGGCCGTGAACCTCAGGGCCCTGAACGCCCGGCGTCGAAAAACACTCCGCCCCCAGCATGTCCGTCGAGGCCAGGGGGGCCTGGAGCCGCTGCAGGGAAACGCTGCCCCCCACGAGCATGTCCCCGTGCCCCAAAAGATATTGCGCCTGCCCGACGCCCTCCCCCAGAATGATCTGGCTGTTGGCTTGGCTGGTCACCTTCAAGGCGACGCGCAACTGCAGGTTCGCCTTGATGATGCCCGTCACCACTTTTGCGTCCGGGCGCTGCGTCGCCAGGATCAAGTGAATTCCGGCGGCCCGCCCCTTCTGGCAGATGCGCTGCACGAAAGTCTCCAACTCGACTCGGGTCTGAGAGCTGACGATCATGTCCGCGTATTCGTCGATGATCACCACGCGCCGCTTCAGGCTATCCGCGCTTTGCGCGTTGTACCCGACGATGTCGGACACGCCCGCGCCCTCCATCAGAACGTAGCGGCGCTCCATCTCATCGACCGTCGCCGACAACGCCTCCATGGCGTCCTCGGTGTCCAGCAGCAGCTTTCCTTCCTCAAGGCAACGAAGCGTTTTCAGGTCCGTAAACGTGACGCGTTTGGGATCGATGAGGGTGAAACTCAGGCTGTCGCGGGGCGCGCACAGAAGCAGCGAGACGACGATGGAGCGCAGCAGCACGCTTTTGCCGCTGCCGGAGGTACCGCCGATCAGGATGCTCGTCATGATCGGCTCGGCCAAGTCCGCCCAAAAGACCTCGCCGTCGATGTCCAGCCCCAAGGGAAACGCGGCGGCGGACTTTGGGCGACCGGAGGCGCGTTGCATCATGTCCGTCAGAGTCAACGTCTGCCGGTCGTCTCTCGGCACGTCGATACTGACGTAGCCGTTTTGCGGAGCGATCAGCGGCGGAGCCGAAAGGGCCAGCGCCACCTGCAGGTCCTTGGCCGTGTTTTCGATCTTGCTCACGGTGGTCTTGGGCTTTTTCTCCATGTCCGGCTTGACCTTCAGGCGAATGAAACAGGGACTGTAGACG
>JAISQE010000081.1 GCA_031274425.1 Synergistaceae bacterium
AACCTGGTTGTGTTACATTTTATTTTTTCGTCAATCACTCCCCTCACTGGCTTTTGTGCCATTTTGGCCCCTGTCTCTCTTTTCCGACAACTTGCCCTTATTTCGCCATTTTCGTCAAAAACTGCCTCACAAACTCTACACCACGTGAATTATAGCACATACTACTCTGATTCAATTTTTTTTGCAACTACTTTAAGCAGGTCGAATATAAAAATTAATGGCCGCCATCGCAAGACCTTACCTCATCTCAAACTTGCCGATCTCTTCGCCGCAACCCTTCATAGCTCAAAATTTTTCCGTTTTTTCTTTTCAAAAGTATGGCAAGGAATTCCATCAAAAATGTAACACAACCAGGTTATGTTACATTTTTGACTGAATTCCATGCCGACCTCGATGACTACTAGGTTGATAAATTTTTCTCCCGATCGATGAATTCCCTTCTATAAACAATACAAAAAGTATGTCGACAAAAAAAATCGTTCTTCTGGATGAAACGGGACGCAGGGCAGGGTTCGCGCGCCTATGCGCTATAATGGCGAAAACATGGGGGGTATCGCTCAAGCCCCACCCAACCCTCGTACTCAAAGCAGTGCTTCAAGGGGGTCTCGGGGGGCCAGTTCGGGCGCGCGGCGACCGAACGAACTCCGCCCCCCTGAGCTTTAATATAAAAAAAGCGAGGTTTCTGTGATGAGCCAAGTTGAAGTATCGGAGATGGAAGCGCTTTTTGTTTTTTTCGCGGAGTCCTTTCTGCGCCCGCTCTCCCTGGAGAAATGGCGCGCGCGCGAGGAAAGGCGCCGGTCGCCGCTCTCTCTTTTGCCGAGCGCGGGCGCGTTCGCCGCGGCCTTGAATCGCGCTTCCGATCGGGACGCGCTGAACGAGGAATATCACGCTTTGTTTTCGGGCGTGCGGTTTCCCTCCCTGACGCTCTGGGAGTCGTGCCACGACCTGCAAAACCCCAAATCCCCCAATGAAGACAGAAGGCTTTTGAATCGCGTGACCCTCGACGTAGCCGCCGAATACCGTCAGGGGGGCGTGCGCGTGGAGGAGGCCCTCAGGCAGCCTCCAGATCATATCGGCGTGGAGTGCGCTTTTTTCGCCTGGCTCTGCGGCCGCCGCGATAAAGACGCGCTTCGCCGTTCTTTTTTCGACCGACACCTGCGCCCCTTCGCGGAGAGGTTCGGCGCGGCGCTGGAGGAAAGGGCGCGTTTGGACGCCTACAAGGCCCTGGGCCGGCTGTTGGCGGAGTCGGCGGCCTTGTTGTCGAACGCCCGCTGGAGCGACGGGGGTGAGGGCGAAAATAATGGCTCTCTGCCCCCGGTTGGGCTTCGCCTTCTGACGATGTGGGAGGCGCGAGAGGTCTCGGGTTCCGCCGGGGGTCCTATCGAACGATGGGTTCCCATCTGCGGGATCAACAACTGCGGCGGGCGGTGCCCCTTGACGGTCAGGGTCTCGGACGGGTGCGTCCTGGAGGTCCGCCCGCCCAGCCAGCCGGACTCGGATAAGCCCAAGATAACGCCCTGCGCCAGAGGGCTTTCGTACCATCGAACCTTCCTGGACGGAGAGCGGCTGCGCTATCCGCTGAAACGGATCGGCGAAAGGGGAGAGGCCCGGTTCGCCCGGATTTCCTGGGAAGAGGCCATCGACCTCATCGCGGCGGAGACCGAGCGCATACGAACGCGATACGGCCCCCAGTCCCGGTACGTGCACTACAGTTTCGGGGTCGACGGCATCGCCCAGGCGGGAGCTTTGGCCAAGAACCTTCTGGCCCTGGACGGCGGGTTTTTGGACAGCTACAACTCCTACAGCACGGCCTGCACTACCTTCACTACCCCGTATACCTACGGAACGGCCGAGACGGGCAACTGCGCGGAGGATCTGCTGAACTCGAAGCTGATCGTTTTATGGGGGCACAACCCTATGGAAAGCGTCTTCGGAGCGTCTTTGCGATTTTATCTGGGGGAGGCGAAAAAAAAGGGAATCGAAATCATCGTCGTGGACCCCCGTTTCAGCGACACCGCGGTCGCCCTCGCCGATCGGTGGATCGGTCCGCGGCCCACTACGGACGGCGCGCTGATGGATGCCATGGCCTTCACCATTCTCTCCGAGGGGTTGCAGGACCAGGCGTTTATGGACCGCTTCTGCCTCGGCTTCGACGGAGCCCACATGCCGCGGGGGATGGAAGACCGCGAGAACTACGGCGACTACGTGTTCGGCAAATACGACGGCACGCCCAAAACCGCCGAGTGGGCGGCGGAGATCACGGGCGTGGACGCGGAGACGATCCGGTGGCTGGCGCGAAAATACGCGACCGCAAAGCCGGCGGCGCTCCTTCAGGGCTACGGGCCCCAAAGAAACGGCAACGGGGAACAAACCGTACGCAGCGGCACCATGCTCGCCTGCCTTACGGGAAACGTGGGCGTTCCGGGCGGGTCGGCCTGCGGGTACGGTTCGACGCGCCTGCACCGGCAACCGGCGATCCCCGTGACGCCGAACCCCTACAAGGGCAAAATCCCCGTCTTTTTATGGACCGAGGCGGTTCTCAGGGGCTCCGAGATGACGGCCCTGCGGGACGGCGTGACGGGGGTGGAAAAACTGGACGCCGACGTCAAGCTGATCTTCAACCTGGCGGGGAACGCCCTCGTCAATCAGCACTCGGACGTCAACCGAAGCGCGCGAATCCTGAAGGACACGACGCGGTGCGAATTTATCGTCTGCTCCGACCTGTTTTTGACGTCCAGCGCGAAATTCGCCGATATTCTGCTGCCGGGGACCTCGCTCTTCGAGGGGGAGAACATCGGCAAGCCCTGGCGCGAAGGCGACTATCTGCTCTATTGCAACCAGTCGATAGAGCCGCTGTTCGAGTGCCGTTTCGAATACGACTGGCTCGCGGACGTAGCGCGCAAGCTCGGCCACCACCACGCGTTCACCCACGGCGGGAAAAATTTGAGGAGGCTTCTCAAAGAAAGCTACGAGGCCATCCTCGGCAACGAACGGGGTATGCCGGATTTCGACGACTTCCGCCGGCTCGGCATTTACCGCTATCGGGAAAACCCCCATTTCATCGCCTTCCAGGCCAACATCGCCGACCCCGAAAACAACCCATTCCCCACCCCCAGCGGAAAAATCGAGATCTTCTCCCCGCGCCTCCTGGAGAAAAACAATCCCCAGGAGATCCCCGCCATCCCCAAGTACGTTCCGAGCTTCGAGGGCCCGGAGGATCCCCTGTTCGCGCGGTATCCCTTTCAGTTGGTCGGGTGGCACACGAAGCGGAGGTGTCACTCGGTGCACGACAACAACCCAAGCATGGAGCGGCTCGAACCCCATAAGGTCTGGATCCATCCGGCGGACGCGGAGGGGAAAAACATCGGGGAGGACGACTGGGTGAACGTCTTCAACGACAGAGGGCGCATTCGCATACGGGCGCACGTAACGAACCGGGTCGTCCGAGGCGTCCTGGCCCTCTCCCAGGGCGGGTGGCATCAACCGGACGCCGACGGCGTGGACCTCCGCGGGTGCCTCAACACGCTGTCGATCGCGAGACCCACGCCCCTGGCCAAAGGAAACCCCCAACACAGCAACCTGGTGAACATAGAACGGATTTAATCTAAAGGAATTGGAGACGTTTTCGACTCTTCTAACTTTAGGCCCCTGATTTGATTCAAATCAAACGGGAACGAACAAGAGCAGGGACAGGGCCATGACGACCATGCCGCAAATGAGGCCGTAAAGGCTCAGGTGGTGCTCCCCGTACTCCTCCGCTGCGGGCAGGAGTTCGTCGAAGGAGATGAACACCATGATCCCCGCGACCCCGGCGAACAGAAGGCCGAAGACGGCGGGGGAAAAAAAGGGCATGAGCACCACGTAACCGACCAGGGCCCCGGCCGGCTCGGCCAGACCCGAAAGGAAGGAGTAGAGAAAGGCTTTTTTGCGGTCTCCCGTGGAGTAGAAGATCGGAACGGACACGGCGATCCCCTCGGGGATGTTGTGGATCGCGACGGCGACGGCGATGGCGACGCCCAGGTTCGGTTTCACCAGGGCGGACGTGAAGGTCGCGAGCCCCTCCGGAAAGTTGTGGATGGCGATGGCGATGGCCGTGAAGATTCCCGTGCGGTGGAGGGCGTTCATGTCGTGGTGCTTGCTGGCGTGTTCGCTCTTGCTCAGGGACATCTCCTCGACGGTGTGTGCCTCGTGGGGGTTTTCGGCGCTGGGCACGCATTTGTCGATGACGGCGATGAGGGCCATGCCCGCGAAAAACGCGACGACGGTCCACCAGGAGCCCTGGACGGCTCCCCATTCCTCCGTCAGGGTGGCCCGCGCCTCCGCGAAGATCTCCACAAAAGAAACGTAGATCATGACCCCCGCGGAAAAGCCCATGCTGACCGAAAGGAAGCGGGTGTTCGTTTGCTTCGCCCAAAAGGCCAGGGCCGAGCCTATGCCCGTGGAAAGCCCGGCGAATAAAGTGAGTCCAAAAGCGAGCAATACGTCCTGAATATCCATTATTTCATTTTCATCCCAGCGCGGACTCTTTCAGGGCGACGAAACGCTGAACCGCCAGCAGGACGACCAGAATGACGACGCCCGCGATATCCGTGTAAAGAGCGCTGTCGATCAGACACAGGGCCCCGGCGGAGGAGACGAGCCGGAGAATCCAGTGCATTTTTGTAAAAAGATGCCCCTCGACGGCGGCGCCGATCATCAGCACCCCGATGCAGGCCCCGATCGTAACGCGGACGCCCTCTAAAAAGGACGTATCGATGAGCAGCAACTGGTGAGAATAGATGAACATGTAGGGGACGATAAAGCCCGCGATCGCCAGTTTCACCGAGGCAAATCCCGTCTTCATGGGGTCGCCGCCCGACAGGCCGGCCGCGGCGAAGGCCGCCAGCGCCACGGGGGGCGTCAGGTTGGCGAACATGGCGAAATAAAAGGCGAACATATGGGACGCCACCGGCGGAATATTCAGTTTGGAGAGGGCGGGCGCGGCGATCGTCGCCGTGATGATGTAGGCCGGAATGGACGGCAGGCCCATGCCGAGAATCATGCAGGTCACCATGGTAAAAATCAGGGTGAAAAGGAGGTTTTGCTGACCGAGGGAGATGATGGTGTTGGCCATAGTCAGGCCGAAGCCCGTCTTGGAGGAAACGCCGACGATGATGCCCACGCAGGCGCAGGCCACGGCCACGGCCACGGTGGAGCGGGCTCCCTCGGCGAACGCGTCGCAGATGTCCCCAAAGCCCATACGGGTGGCCTTTTTGAGGCACGCGACGACGACGGTGACGACGATGGTCATCACGGCGGCATAGAGGATCGTCGTGCCCGAAAAAAAGAGCATATAGAGCAGGAAAACGATGGGGACGATCAAATGTCCCTTGTCGCGCAGGACGTCCCACGCCCGGGGCAGTTGGTTTTTCGGCAGCCCCATCAGGCCGTTTTTCGCGGCGCGGAGCTGCACCTGGATGAGAATGCCCAGGTAATAAAGCAGGGCCGGAATGGCGGCGTGGACGATGATGACCGAATAGCGGATGCCCAGGTTCTCAGCCATGATGAAGGCGGCGGCCCCCATGACGGGCGGCAGGAGCTGGCCTCCCACCGAGGCTGAGGCCTCCACCGCGCCGGCGAACTCCTTGGAGTAACCGGTCTTCTTCATGAGGGGGATGGTGAAAGCGCCTGTCGTGACCACGTTGGCGACGGCCGAACCGTTGATGGAGCCCAACAAGCCCGACGCGATCACCGAGACCTTGGCTGGTCCGCCCTTGGTGTGTCCGGCCAGCGCCATGGCGATGTCGTTAAAGAAACTTCCCATCCCCGACTTGACCATGACGGCCCCAAAAAGGATGAACAAAAAAATGTAGCTGCCCGAAACGCTGACCGAGGAGCCGTAGATGCCCTCGGTGTTGGCGAAAAAATGGTTGGAGAGCTGCATCCAGTCGTAACCGCGATGAGCGAACATTCCCGGCAGGTTGCGTCCATAAAGTCCGTACACGATAAAAATGCAACTCAGGATAGGCAGCGCCCACCCCGTGATGCGGCGCGTGGACTCCAGCACCAGGAGCACCAGAATCGTCGCCATGACCAGGTCGAGGGTGTTGGCGTTTCCCGCCCGGCTGACGATGCCCAGATAATCGCTCCAGACGTAGATCGGCAGGGAAAACGACAGGACGATCAATATCCAGTCGCACCAGGACACCCTTTGACGGCTGCTCCTTTTGCCGAAGGGGTACATGACGAACCCCAGGCTCAGCATCATGGCGACGTGCAGAGAGCGATGCTTGAGCACGACCGGCGTTCCCCAAAAAGAGGTGACGAAGTGGTACAACGAAACCGCGACGCAGCACCAAAAAAACGTCTTCGCGAGAGCCGCGTTGGAGAGAGTCCGCGTTTTGGATTCTTTGTCGAACTTCTCGAGAATTTCCTGAACGTGGACCTCCCCGACGCCCGCGCCCCGCTCCGGGGTGGCGCTGCCGTCTTCCATCGGGAGTTTGTTTTTTCTCCCTATTTTATCGATTTTATGCTCCATAGCTCATTGCCTTTCTTTATTCATTGCCTTTTCTCTCCATTGCCTTTCTCGATGACCAAACGCAGTCGGGTGTGCTGGGGCAACTCTCTGCCGCTGGAGACATGTTTTCCATCGATTCGGATATCCTGGGTCGCCGTGTGGGAATTGAGCCACACGAGTTCTTCGAAGGGTTGATCGATCTCCTCCATGTGGATTAAGCCGTTTTCCACGTAACAAACCTTCCCCTTGTTTTCGGGAATCCCGGCGCCGAAGGCCGGAAAAGTGATGGCGTCGAGGATGAGGCGCAGATTTTCGTCGACGTGATAGTATTCGTTCCACGGAATCTTCTCCAGAGAATGGATCCATCCGAAAAAAAGTTCGCTGCCTATCCTCGCCGACGCCGAAGCGTAGAGTTCCCCCGTCTTCCAATCGTAGATACGCAGATAAATCGCGGCGTCAGCGCTCGCGTTCTCGACGCCGGCGCCCTCGGCCCCCAGGGGCAAACATCCGAACATCGCCACAAACGCCGTCGCCAAAACGACCGCGGCAGGGAAAACGCGATAACGATTTCCCTGCCCGGCAACCGAACTCACGGACATAAAATCCCGCCGTCGGATTTTTGTTTTATTCCATCAGGCCCTTATCCTTGTAAAACTGGAGCGCCCCGTCATGAAGGGGAACCGACGTGCCCACGATGCCGCGCAGCGCCGTATCCTGATTGATGTTGGCCTTGGCGGTGGCGTGGGAGCCCTGGATCGCGTCGAGCCCCGCGGGTGAATAGATGTTTTCGAGCAAGTCGTAAACCACGTCGTTGGGCAATTTTTCGTCTATCAGCATGATGTTCATGACGGCCGCCGTGGTGGTGTCGTTTTCCGTGCCGTAGGTCGCGGCGGGTATGGTCGCCTTGATGTAGAAGGGATATTTTTTCAGAAGGTTTTCGAGCGGCTCGCCCTCCACGGGAACGAATACGATTTTCTTGCTGGCGCCCAGTTCCATGATGGTGGCGTTGCCCAGCCCGGACGTGACGAACGCCACGTCGCAAAGGCCGTTCTTCATCTGGTCGATGGCCTCCCCGTAGTTGAGGTAGTCGACTTTACAGTCGGCGTAGGTCATGCCGTGCGCCTCGAACATCATGCGGGCGTTGAGCTCCACTCCCGAGTTCGGAGCGCCCACGCCGACGCGCTTGCCCTTCATGTCCGCAAAGGTCTTGATGCCCGAATCGGCGGTGGTGACGATCTGGCAGTAGTTCGGCCAGAGTCCCATCATGGCGCGCAGGTCCTTCGCGGGCGGCTTTCCCTCGTAAGCTCCGAAGGACTCGACGGCCTGGATAACCGAATCGGCCATGGCGATGGCCATCTCGCCCTGCCCGGTCTGAAGGGCGTTGATGTTTTCGGCTGTGGCCCCTGTGGCGGTCGCCGAGGTCTTATAGCCCAAGCTGCCTATGAAGGTGGAAAACGCGCCTCCGATCGGAAAGTAAATTCCGCTGGAGGGCCCCGTAAGGACCGTGATGAAATAATCGCTCCGTTTCACGGACGAATCCGCGGCGACGCCGACGGAACAAGCCGCCGCCAAAACGACGACGAGGACGCACAGAACAACCCATATTTTTTTCACTCTTAACTCCTCCTCAATTTTCACGAACTTCACCGCTTTATTAAAATCGCGAATATCACACCTTCCCCAGCGCCGCTTACGCCGGGTTCGACACGAACACCATACTTAATTATACGCCGCATCGATTTTATCATGAAGAGTTATCGCGATAAAGATATCGACGCATCGGAAATACGGGGAAAAATTTACGGGTCATCCTTACGCCTGAGATAACGTATGCCTTCATTTATATTACTCAACGTACATTAAGTATTTTACGCTTCGTATCCCCTGAATCAGTGACTTATAGTGTACCATCAGTATTTATAAAAATATATGTATTTAAAATTAGGTATTGTAGGTATTAATCAATTTACTATGAAATAAATTTTTATTATATAAGCACTCATAAATAATTTACTAAATAGTGTGTTTTATAGCCATTATTTTGTGGTTTTTAAACTCTTCTCTGTTTAAAAACACATTTCGTAGTGGAGTTCAGCAGCGAAGTCTCAAGAAAGAAAGGAGGTGTGATCATGGAAACGCGTCCGCCGGGATTGCCGAGGGCGTTGGGAAACAAACCGACGGCTCGCCCTGGTTTTACTATCGTAGAATGCATTCTTTTGATGTTGATTTTGGGAATATCGGTTGGAGCGATTCTTTCTTCCGCAATATGGGTTTCCAACCTGGGGACATTCAGCAGAGAGGAGCTGAAGGCCCATTCTATCGCCGCCGGGCTCTTCGATACTCTCGAAGCCATGCCCCCGGCCAGCTTCGACGTCGATTTCGACGGGGCCGTGAGGGAAGCGATCATCGCTATGGGGGGAAACGGCGACTACCTGCACGGACATAAAGTGACCGTCGACAATATCTCTTCCGCCAACGGAGTGCGCACCGTCGAATTGACCCTCTCCGCGCCGGCGGCGTCGAAAAAGGCGCCTCTCGTGATGCGGAAGTCCATCAACAACCTATCCGAAAAAACGGTTGGCGATGTCGTCGATGGTTGACGAGGCTCCGAACGGAGAACGAACAAGGAGGATACACAGAAGAAGTGGATATGAAGTTCATGCGTGCTTTTTCTCTCGTAGAAGTTTTGATCGCGTCGATCGTCATGGGCGCCGTGGGGATCGCCATGCTGGCCTCCCTTTGGATGATGAGCGGTCTCTTTGCTCAGACGGAAGAATATTCCGCCGCCCAGCAGGCGATAGAAACCGCTTTCCATGCCGTCGGGCCTCAGATCGGCAACGCGGGGTTGGGAATGCCCAACAACAAAGAAGGGCAGGGGTCTTTCGCGGAATCTTTTTATTCTCCCCTCACCCCGCCCGTCATGGCGATGATGGGGGCCGATAGCCAGGACTGGGGAGGACCCGTGACCTTGGCCACGTCCCCGGATTTGAAGCCGAGCTCTTTCGTGACCGCGAAAACGACTCTGCCCGACGGCCAGACGGTTTACGGCGGCGCCGTGTTGTACTACGCGTGGTCTATTCCCACGGGAGTTCGCGTCAGAGCCGTCGAGTTCCCAGGAAAGGAGATCGCGCAGGGAGACGAGGTGAAGCTGCAGTTCGCCGACGGAGACGTGGGGATCCTGGAGTCGTTCCGATACGAGGGGCGAGAGGTGGGGATTTCCGAAAAAAACAGTCCGGCGGCATCTCACGCGTCCACTCGGCGTTGGATTACGTTTCCCACCGCCCGGGTGCCTTTCTGGCTCAGCGGATGGGACAACGGCGGGGCGTCACGAGCCGGGGGGAGCGGCCAGGTCAACAGCGCGATCGCCGTCATGGCCCCCGAGAGCCGAATGGTCTTCAACAGGCTCCTGTCCCGCTACGAAGAGGTGCATCTCGTGCAGGCCTGCCGTCTTTATCTCCAAGGCGACGAGCTGATTCAGGAATTTTTCGACACCGGAGTCCAGTCCTCGGACCTCGCTCGTAAGGTCCTGGCCCAGGGAATCGTCGGGCTGTACTTTACGTTCGACCCTGAAAAACGTCTGGTGACGATGTACGTCGCCGCGCGCGGAGACAATCCCAGGTTTTCGGGAGATTCGGCCTCCCCCGCGAATTGGCCTGGCTTCGCTCCTCCTCTACCCGCCGAGGCCCGAAAATACCGTACTTTGACCGGCTCCATGAGATGGAGGGTAAGGAATTGAAGGGTAAGGAATTAAAAGGCAAGAAACTGAAAGGAGAAAATTTGAGGGATAGAAACTCGACGCCGGAGCGCGAAACAACCCAAGGAAACTTTCCGTTCTCGCGCCGCCGCGGCATGACTTTGGTTATGGCGTTGATTATCGTGTTGTTCGGAAGCATTTTGATCGTCGGCGGTTTCGAGCTCGCGATGTCCTCCAAAAAACTTTCGACGGCGAGAAGCCGCCGCTATTCGGATCAAATGCTGGCATCCGACTATATCGAAAAAGCCAAAGGGGCGATCCTCCACAAGATGTCGAGCAGCAACAGGGCCATGCACCCCTCTTTGGGGTCGGATTGGAAGGTCGATCCAAGGCCGATTTTCGGCGCCGTGGACGACCTGCTGATCAACGATCCCGACCTCCACGCGGATACGGTCGAGAAAGGCCGAAGGGTTCTTCTCGAGGTTTTCGACCTCACCTACGAAACCAGTCAGGTGGGAAGCGCGATACCCAACGACCCCGCGGAGCTCCGGAGGCTTCCCCCCGTGCTGAACCTCACCTCCACTCAGATAGGTTCCGGAAGCTCCATGAAGAATGTGGGCAAAGCGCCCGGCGCCCCGAATGTGGTCGACGCGCCGGACACAACGGGGAGCAGTCGGATCGACCTGGATTATTTCGGCGCTTATTTGATACGGGTGCAGCTTTTCAGGTTGCCGGCCTCGCCGGGAGACAAGCCCATCCGAGTGACGGAAGAAGCCTTTTTCCAAGTTCTCGACCCGAAAAACGACCCTTAATCCAACGTTCAAGCCCAGGGGGCCAGCGAGCATTGCGTAACGAGCGAGCCCCGCCCCCCTGATCTTAAATCCAGGGGTTTCAGGGGGGCCAGCGAGCATTGCGTAGCAAGCGAGCGAGCCCTGCCCCCCTGATCTTAAATCCAGAAAGGAAATTTGTCGTGAAAAAATATATCGCCTTGTGTCTTTGGAGCCTGTGTTGGAGCTTCGCGGCGGAGGCCGCCGACTCGTTCCGCGCCATCCCCAAAGAGGCTTACCCCTCGGAAGACTCGATGTCGGCGGGAGTACGTCCCAATGTGCTCCTTTTGTTGGACACGGGATCGTCCATGGTCTTCATCCCTACCGGCATTCTGCCGAACAAAAACGACGGCAGAACGGAGTCGATGCGGCGTCAACTGATAGATAAAGGCGCCACGTACGGTTCCGGAGCGCGCCCTTACAGCGAATACAGGAAGGAGCTGACGGACGCCGCGTCTCAGCGATACGGCCGCGACCTCTTGCCGGAGAACAACATCATCGGCGACCCCAATTGCTACTATTCTCCCTACGTCGACAAGCCGTACTTTCTGACCTTCAGAGACGTAAACTTGGCCAAGTGGAATGGTCAAGGAAACCCTCCCAAAGGAACAATGCCCGCGGAACTCATCACGTATCTGCCTGGCAGGGCGAACGCGGGAAAACCCGTCCCGCCGAAATACAACGATTATCTGGTGCCCAACGACAGCCGTATGTACCAGATGAAGCTCGCTTTGTGGCGCCTCCTGGGGGCGGATAACGCCGAGACCTTCGCCGGAATGCGGGTGGGTATGGCGATAAGCTATAAAGAAGATCATTATCCTTTTAGAAACTTTGCCGCCGATTTTTATTTCAACCCCGTAAAGGGAACCTGGCCCGTCAGAGGGCCCGCTTGGACGGGGGCCGGAACGAGCGCGACGGACGGCAACACCGCGTTCAACGGCGTCAGAGTAGCTTTTTACGATGACTCGCCGTCGTCCGCGAATTGGGTGCAGGTCAATCGCGCCCGCATGATGGCCCCCTTCGACTATATCTACAAACAGAACGTCGCGGCCAATGGCGCGATAACGTATACGCCTACGAGCAATCTGAGGCGATTTCTTGAGAACATCGACGGCATCGAGGAGGGAAATGGCGATTATATCGAGAATTACGAGCTTTTCGCGGACGGTAAAACCCCTCTCGCGACGTCTATTTTCTCGCGTCACCTCCTTTCGCAGCGGCAAGACACCAAGGGATATTCCGCCATCGTCTTCGCGGCGAACTTCTCTTACAACTACGCGGACGTCAAGGTCAGATTGGGTTTTGGAAGAGATCAGAACAAAACTTATATCTTCTTTCGCCATTTCAGGGTTTCGGAAAACCCTAATGCTCAACCCGACTTTCGGGCGGGAGACGCGCTGGGGAGCGCCATCGATTTTTTCTCTCCTCCCCCCGCCGCCCTCCCCTTTGTTTCTAAGGACAGCGCGCAAGAGATCAACACTTTGGGTTATTTCCCCGTCGTGGGCTCCTGTCAGCCCAACTGGCTGATCGTGTTCACGGCGGCCGACGACAGCGACGGCGGTTACACGGCCGCGGATGCGGCGACAAGGCTTTTCAACACCTCTAAAGAGGGAATGCGCGGACGCCACTGGGACGGCCGGGCATGGCTGGAGCGCACTTTCGTCATGGACTCCGGCATACGGACTCTGGTCGTCGGCATGATCGATCCCAACACGAACGACCCCAACGTCGGCCGGGTGAAGCAGTCCCTGAACGCCCTGGCTCGCGCCGGAAACCCGGTGGCGGTCAGGGATTCGTCGGGCAAAGAGGTGTACGTGCCCAATCCCAACGCGGAAGCTTATTTCGCCACCGACGTCGCCGGGATGATCGCCAGCCTGGGATCCATTCTGACCCAGCTCACGTCGAGGCCGTTCGCGTCCGGCTCGCCGTCCGTCCTGTCGGTCCCGACGGACGACAATCAGAAGGTCCTTTTCTCATCGTCCTACAGAATCAACGCGATGGACCAGTGGGATTCCTGGTTCAGGAAGCTGGTGATATCCGGGGACGTGGAGGCCACGGAGGCCTGGGAATTCAATAAAGAAAAGTTGGTCCCCTACGGCGGATCCCGCAGAGTTTATACTTTCGCCCACGCCAGCGGCGACGTGAGAACGGATGTGCAGCCGCTGAACTCCATGCCCGGCAACACCGTGGAGAGCCTGGCCGGGATTCCGCGGGGCAAAGCGCAAGATTTCACGGCCTGGCTTCGCGAGTACAACCGCACCCAGCTTCTGGGCGACATGGAAAACTCCGAACCGCGGATCGTGGGGATGCCGGAGTCCGAGACGCTCTCCAACGACGCGAGCGTCGCCGGGCGCAAACACGTCGTTTATCTCCAGACGAACCGCGGCGTACTGCACGCGGTCGACTACGAAAACGGCGACGAGCTGTGGGCCTTCATCCCCCCGAATGTTTTCCAAACCCGTCTCAAGGCTCTGAAATTCGATCCGCAGGGGAACTGGTATAACGGCGACGGGGTGAACAGCGTCAAATCCCTTCCCCACGATCTTCTGAGCGGCCCCCTTGTCGCCCGGGACGTGTCCGTCAACTTCAACGCCTCGGACTACAGAACCATCCTCATCGGCAACCTGGGGTGGGGCGGCAACGGTCTCTACGCCGTGGACGCGACGACCCCCTCCGGAACGCCGCGGTTTTTGTGGGCCGTGGACAACGATCGTTACGACGGAAGCCCCTCGAAAAAGGTGGCGTTCTGGGGGAAAAACGCGGCATCGCAAAGGGGCGGATATGAAAAACTCGGCCTGACCGTCGCTCCGGCCGCCTTCTTATGGGCCGCCGTCAGCGCCTCGGACAAAACCGACGTCGTCTTTTTGCCCGGCGGAATGGGATACGGTTTGGGACAAGACGACCATGGGCGGGCCTTCTACGCGATTTCCCCCCTCGACGGAGCGATTCTGAAGGTGTTCGAGGAAAACAGCGGATTCAAAGGCCCGAACACCTCCCGGCTGGGGATGGGCATAGCTCCCGTAACTATTTTTGAGGACGAGAACCGACGCAATACGGGGCTCGTCACGGCGGACAGCGAGGGAAACGTTTTGTACTGCGACACGACTTCAAAGCTCGACGATTGGGAGCTGAAAAGCGTTTTCCAACTGAGGGGAAGCGACGGCAAACCCGTCTCGATCCCGAAGGCGCTTGCGGCCGGCATGACCGCGGGCAACCAGACGTGGCTCTACGGGGCCTCCTCCGAGCTGCAGGCTCCGGGTAAAGACGCAAATGGGCAGCAGAGGGGCATTTTCAACGCGCAGAACTATATCTTCGGCTTCAATCTGACCAAGACCTCCGCCGACGCGGAGCTGACGATCGCCGACGCCGGAATGAAGGCTCTGACGTACATCAAAGACGCGTCCTCCAGTATGCCGCCCTACGGCAGCGCGTCGCCCTCCGGCGGCGGCCCCAAAGCCTCCGCCCTCAAGGGATGGTATCTGGCGCTGCGCCCCAAGCTGTCGACGGCGAAATCGGAGACCCTGCAGGAGTATGTGACCACGCCTCCGTATCTTTACGGCGGAACGCTTTACGTCTCGACGTTCATCCCGAAGGTGAGAGCGGTCAAAGAGGACGAGGCCTGCCCGGATCTGGGATATTCCAAGATCTACGCCTTGGATCCCCTGACGGGCGGAGGGCGCTGGAAAGACGACGCCGGCCGGAGAGGAGCCCAAGCGATGCTCGTCAAAAACGTCAAGATAACGGGGGTAACGATTTTGGACGGCAGAATGTACGTGTCCGTCAAGCCTTTGAAATCGTCGGCTTTGAACGATTTGCCCCTGCAATTGAGCGACCGGAAGCACATCCTACAGGACGAAACGCAGTGGTCGTTCAAACTGCCGGAGTACGAAGAACAGGCGTTGCCCACGATCGACACGGACACGCCTTATATCCAATATTGGAGGGACATCGTCAACTCATGAAAAATCGCTTTGTGAAAAAACTTGTTCTATGCTTCGCGATCGCGGGGGCGGCTTCGTTCGCTTTTTTCCCCGGAGAAAGCGCGGCGGACGCGCCCAAAGAACTGACGGAGGTGACGGGCACGCTCGAAGGCATCGACAGCACGACGACGCCGAACGTCATCACCCTGAAGGTCGACGAGGTTCTCGCCTCCGGCCCTCTGGAGAGGTACTGCAGCTTTTTCGACGAATGGGAACGGGAGATCCCCCGAGAGATTTTCGCGCGGCGCTACATCCGACGCCCCGTCACCGTCAGCATGATCAAGGACTCGGGAGAAATCCTATCGTGCCGCCCAGAGCCTTGAGTACGTCATTCTGAAATTTATGCCCGACGAAAGCACGACGGAACGCCTCCAGGCGTTCCGTCGTGCTTTCGCGTATCAGACCTGGGCATCCGTGCCTGAAGCCTGCATTACGGAAAAGCCGACTACAGCCGCTTTTTTTGATATTTGAGCAACACGACTAAAGCCAGAGCGAGTAGGCTCAAAGCCCCTTGATTGCAGCCACCTCCCCCGGTTCCGGTTTGTTTCGGCGGGGTCACGGGAGGTCTAATCACAGGGGGTGTAATCACGGGAGGCGTAATCACAATCGTCTTGAATGATGCCGTGATCATCACGTCATAAGCGGGCATGATAAAAGTACGGATACCGCCGTAACCGGAGAGTGTTACCTCCGTGTCGAGGTCGCCCACCTTATGCACTGAAATCACATCCAACTCATAACCGCTATATGGCGTTATGGTGAGGGTAACGGTTTCTCCGCCTCTGGCCGTCGTAAAACTTGCCATTACGGTGCCGCCTGAGATGTATCCCGGCAAAATAACATCATAGACGTCTCTGCCCGGATCTAAGTGTCGAAACGAGGCCTCGATATATACGCGGTATGCAGGCATCGTAAATGTACGAGTATTGCCGCTGCCGAAAAGCTCAACGGTTTTAGGCTGATTAGCATCGTAATAATACGCTGTAATCATTTCAAGCTCATATTCGTTGCCAGGAATTATGATGAGAGTCACTGTTTCGCCCGGTTGCGCGGATTCTTTATCCGACGCGATACGACCGTCTGGGGTATTGTCGGGCAAATCGATAGGATAACCGCCAGTGGATCCTGCCTTGAACGAAATATCCAATTTTACGGGATACGCAGGCATCGTAAATGTGCGGGTATCGCCGGTGCCGAAAAGCATAATGATTTCGGCTGGATTATTTGCATTGTACGCCGTAATAATGTCGAGCACATAACCGTTGTCCGGCGCTATGGTGAGGGTAACGGTTTCTCCGGCCTCCGCAGTTTTTTTATCCGCCGTGATACGACCTCCTGTAACATCACTGGGCAAGGTGATAGCATAGCCTTTCAACAGGCTGTTTTTTACCCCGTCCACTTCGAGGGAACCGACGCCTCCGGTTGCTTGCGCGAAATTGTAAATCCGACGCGATGGATAGGTGGTATCGCTGATAGAACCTCCAAACCAGTTCAGGTCTTTGATAATGTCCTCAAGGCGACCCGCGCCGCTTTCATCCGAAAGCAACACCGTCAGTACCTTGAAGTGTTTTTGCGACGCGCTCGCATCGGGGACCCGCTCGCCGCGCAAGGTAATGAGATCGTCGATAGTGTAAGAGGTTTTTTTTGTGGAATAAAAATATCCATTTTGGAAAGATGTGGGATCATAGCTGTTGCCGCTGTAGATATCGAGTGTGAAATCTCCGGTTCGCAGCTCCTGCGCTGATTTCATGCCCATCAGGTAAAGCTCGATATCGGAATAAAGCACACTATTACCGCCGTTGGCATTAACTCCAAATCCGCCATTCTTGAAAGAACCGTCCTCATTCTTCTCGCTCGAACGGAAGCTTGCCTGATATTGGGTTTTTCCTGTCTCCCCGCCGATGTTTTCGCCCACTGTTCTCACATATTTAAAACCGCCGAGTTGCCCACCCGCGTTGCTTATACCCCAATGTCCGCTATAAGATGTGTTATCGGGGGCATAGGTGTCACAGATATACGCGCCCCAATTATGGCAAAGTTCATGGAGAGCAGGCCCCCCGGAAATAGCCCCAAAATATGGAAAAAACATGGCCGATTTAAGCTTGCCGTCCGAACCCCACGATTTCGACCTATCGGAAATATTTAAACCAAGACCTTGGACATTGTTGCTTATGCGTATGTTTACGCCGTAAAATCCTAATGCGTCAATACTCGAGTCATCTTTATCCAATACGAAGAACAAGAAGTCGAAGTCGTCTTTGAATTTAGAGTATACGGTATTGGAAATCGAGCTTAATTCGGAAGAGTAACTACTCGGCGAGATGAGTCGAGCCAATTGCTCGCTATTGATTTTCATCTTCACTACTGTACTTGTGGGATCGATGTCGTCTCCCAACAAAGACAAACTGTCGCCCAAATCCGTCTCTTTGTTGCTTATCCAAGCAGGTCGAATACTTTTTGCATGATGGTCCATTGTTCCGGGAGGTAGGGTCATTCCTTGACGGTCGTTATCCCAGACACGGCTTTTATCGTCAAGTTCGCCCGACGCATAGGACACAACTTCGGTCAACGTACTCTGGCCTGCGGCACCTTCCGCTGTCACAATCCCCCATAACGTCAACACCAAGAAAAATACTATCCACAAGGGGCAATTTCTTTTCCTCATTACAATCTACCTCCGCTCGCATAATGTAAACACGTTGTATTGAACCTAACTAACGAAATGAGTAGCCGTTCAAGCCTCGCCCAAAACGCTATGGGCTACGGAGCATAGGTCGCCGGGAGGCAAATGAGTCATTGTTTCCTGTTGAAGTTTGGTTTGCCGCCCGCGCGAACAGGCGAAAAAAGAAAAGAGAATGGAGTTGTTTAAAAGAACAAACTTTCTGTTGCCTGTTGCCTGTGAGTTATAGCTGGCTTTTCATAAAGCGCAAGAGCCAAAGTCACTATTTTCCACCTCCTTATTACGAGAAAAATCTATACGCGATTTACGAAGCATCATACCACAAACGCCCGATTAGGGGTGGACACCCTTGCCCTGAGGGGGGAGCATTATTTTCTTGACCTGATGGATCAAGAAACGGCTTCCTGACGGCGCGGGGCTCCCGGACTCGCTTCGTTATTCGGGAGGACGGGGAAAGGGAAACCTGGATCGCCCGACGCCTGCGGTGCTGCTCGTGCGGGAAGCTTCACACGGAACTGCCGCAATTTATTGATCCACCGAGTAAATATTAAATATATTTGAAAAATCCCCTAAAGCATAGTGTTGCTATACGGTACAAAACGACAAAATGCAAGGATTAAGGGTTCCACATTTATAATTGATAAACGCTGATAAACAAAAGGGACAACACTATGCACATAGGGATTTTTGACAGATAGATAGTCGGAATAAAGAAGCAAAAAGCTGTTCTAAGGCCACGATGCACATCAAACAGAACTGTGCTGAACCTGTTTGTGGACTACCTCGTCGCTGTATAGGTCATCCTCGTCCGGGATAAAATTTCCCTCGTCGCCGGTCATGATCCGCTTTTACTTGTCGCCGGTCGCCGGGTAGGGGACGGAGAGCTCTTTGTCCTTGACCTTTTCCATGTCGACCCAGTCTTTTTTGTCTTTTACGGAACTCTCGGTGATCTGAAGCTCACGCTTATCCGGGTTCACGCCGGTGAGAAGGTAATTTTGCGTTTCCGTCGCCTTCATGACGGGAATGGTCACGTTTCGGCCATCCAGGGTATCGAACGCGACCACCGAGGTCCAGCCGTCAAAGTCGGTCGCCGACGGGCGCGGCTCGGCATCCGGCTCCACCATCGTGAAAGCGAAGCGGTTCCCGTCAAGCCAAAAAACCTGGCCCATCCCGGTGAATTCGGCTTTTTGCCTCAGGCTCTCGAAGTCGTAAAGGAAAAAAACCCGAACGATCCATGTGCCGGTGTCGAGGACCATCTGTTTGCCGTCGTCGCTGAAGACGATGTCGCCGATCGTGAACGCGTAGTCGTAGGGCAGGAAACGCAGCGCCTTTCCCTTGTCGTCGAAGAAATAGACCCCGCTTTTCGACCCGGCCATGACCTCCGACGCCTGGGAATCCACCGTAAACCAGAAAATTCCGCCGCCCGCGCCGCTGTCGATCCTCTGCGACCGGACTTCCGCGTTCTCGATGAGCGTCTTCTTTCCGTCCCGCACCCTATAGACAGTCTCGCCCTCCAAAACATACGTTTCCTCGGCGGCAAACGCCGTCGAGGCGGCGAGCGCGACGAACAGCGCCGCGCAAACCGCGAACCTCCACAAAAACCCCTTTGCCGACTTCGTTCCCGCCAATTTCATCACAATCGCTCCTTTCCCCGACACCGCCGTCGCCCCTGGACTCCAAAATCTCCGCAAGCGCTATGACAACATAGGATATGATATAGTGAATTGAAGTAAAAAACCTAAAGTTAGAATAGCTAAAAACAGTTTTTTTAAGGATTTAACTCATTTTTGTTAGTATGTTCTTTTGTTAAAGCACTATAACAAACGATATTGCGCTTGCGCGGATTATACGCCATAATTTCCGCGGAGGGAGCGAGGATGATGACGACGTGACGATGACGTTCAGAAATTTTTTGGATAAGCTGGAAGAGTGGTTTTTGGTTTGGTCGCTGGCCGCAAGCGTTTTGTTGGTGTTCGCCCAAATTATTATGCGTTACGTGTTTCGCAACTCTCTTTCCTGGAGCGAGGAGCTGACTCGCTATTTGTTTCTCTGGATGTCCTGGGTGGGGGCAAGTTACGCCGTGCGGCACGGCAGCCATTTTCGCGTAGGTATGCTCGCCGACCTGTTGAAAGGCCGGGCGCGCGACGCCTACGAAGTGCTGGTTCTCTCCGTTTGGCTGGGATTCAGCGTTTTTTTGACGTACCAGGGAGGCAAAATTTGCCTCTTCCAGTGGCAAAGGGGACAGATCTCCTCGGCGATGGAGATCCCCATGGCCCTGGCCTACGCCTCCGTGCCCGCGGGGTGCGCCCTGATGACATTGCGCCTCTTGATCGGCCTCAACGACCTGGTCGTCGGATTCTTCCAAGAAAAAAAGGCGGTATGAACATGCTTACCGATATGCTTTCGACTATTCCCGTTTCGGGCCCTTTACTTTAAATCATGCAAGCGGCTCTTCTTTTCGGTCTTCTGGGCATTCTAATTCTCATGAGCGTTCCCATCGGGATCACCTTGGGGCTCTCGACGGCCGTGTGCCTGTACCTGACCACGGACATCTCGCCCATGATGATCGCGCAAAAGGCGTTCACGGGGCTGGACTCGTTTCCGCTCCTGGCGATCCCCTTCTTTATCCTGGCGGGTTCCATCATGTGCAACGGAGGGATATCGCGGCGGCTCGTGAACCTGGCGGAGACGCTGGTGGGCTTCATCACGGGCGGACTGGCGATGGTGACGGTGCTGGCCTGCATGTTCTTCGCGGCGATCAGCGGCTCGGGTCCCGCGACGGTCTCGGCCATCGGGTCGTTCATGGTCCCGTCGATGAAGGAGCGCAACTACGATCCCAACTTCGCCGCGGCGATCACGGCGACGGCGGGGACCATCGGGGTCATCATCCCTCCGTCCATTCCCTTCGTGATCTACAGCGTCGTCGCGATGACCTCCATCGGAGACATGTTCATCGCCGGGATCGTTCCGGGCGTCATCATCGGCGTAGTCTTGATGGGAACCTGTTACGTCATCGCCCGTAAGCGCAAGTACCTGAGCACCACCCGGCCCCCCACGTTCATGGCGGTTCTGCGCGCGCTGAAGGACGCGTCCTGGGCTCTCCTGATCCCCGTCATTATCTTGGGCGGCATCTACGGCGGGGTCTTCACCCCGACGGAGGCCGCCGTGGCGGCGGTCGTCTACTCGACGCTGGTGGGGCGCTTCGTCTACAAGGAACTCACCTTCGAGACGCTTTACGAATGCCTGCGGAGCTCCGCCCTGATCAACGGGGCGACGGAGTTCATGATCGGGTTGTCCATGGCATTCGCGGCCTATCTGACGATGGCGCAGATACCGGCGAAGATCGGTCTGTGGCTGACGAATTTCTCCGACAGCCCGACGGTGATCCTTCTGATGCTGAACGTGTTTTTGCTGGTCCTGGGCTGTTTCGTCGACAACATCGCCGCCGTGATCATCCTGACGCCCATTCTTCTGCCGGTGGTGACGAAGCTCGGCGTGAACCCCATCCACTTCGGAATCGTCATGACTTTCAACCTCGCCATCGGCTTCGTGACCCCGCCCTATGGCATCAACCTTTTCGTTGCTTCCGCCATATCCGGGGAAAAGCTCGAGGACATCTCCGTCGCGGCCCTGCCCTTTTTGGGCGCCATGATCGCCTGCCTTTTGCTCTTCACCTTCTTTCCAAGCCTCAGCCTCTGGCTGGTGCAGAACATGAGATGAGGCGGGAGAGGGTAACGTGTCCGGTCTGGCGACAGATTACATAGCGGATCTCAAAAGAGAGTTCTCAGGGTATAGCGCGGAGCTTTTCGGCAAAGACGCGCTCGCGGGGGCCACGGTCGCCGCGGTGGCTCTGCCCCTGGCGCTGGCCTTCGGGGTTGGAAGCGGGGTGGATGCCGCTGCCGGGCTCATCTCGGCCATCGTCTCGGCGTTGGTCATCGGAGGGCTCTCCGGGGCGTCCTTTCAGATTTCCGGCCCTACGGGGGCCATGACGGCGGTGCTCATCCCGCTCTCCGTGAGGTTCGGGTTTTCCGGCATTCTGGCGGCGGGGGTCGTCTCGGGAATTTTATTGGTGCTGGCGGGGCTGACCAAGGCGGGCCGGCTCGTCAATATCATACCGATGCCCGTCATAACGGGCTTCACGTCGGGGATCGCCATCGTCATCGCCCTGGGGCAGGTCGAACCCTTCCTCGGAGTCGCCTCCAAGGGGGTCGAAACCCTCGAACGGGTTTACAACATCTTCGCTCACGGGCTTACCCCCAATCCTCACGCCGTGGCGGTGGGGGCGTCGGTTCTCCTTCTCCTGATCGTCTGGCCCGCCAAGTGGGCGTCTCGAGTGCCCGGCTCCTTGGCGGGCATCGTTCTCGCGGCGACGGCCTCCTCCGCGCTGAATCTTCCCGTGGCCACCGTGGGAGAAATCCCCAAGACCCTATTGCACGAGTCCCGCCTGACCCTGGACGCGCTTTCTTTTCCCGAGCCCATCCTCGTCGCGGGGGCGAGCATCGCCGCCCTGGGGATGATCGAGAGCCTGCTTTGCGGGCTGGCGGGAGGGCGGATGAAGGGAGAGAAACTCAACGTCGACCGCGAGCTGATCGCTCAGGGTCTCGGCAACATCGTGCTGCCTTTTTTGGGCGGCGTCCCGGCCACGGCGGCGATCGCCCGCACCAGCGTCGCCATAAAATCCGGCTGCCGGACGCGGTTGACCGGCATCGTGCAGGGAGTCATCCTGTCGCTTTCCATGTTTCTGCTGGGGCCTTTCATGTCGAAAATACCATTGGCGGCGCTGGCTGGGGTTCTGATGGTCACGGCTTGGCGCATGAACGAATGGCACAGCATTCGATACATCTTCGGCCGGAAATTCCGTTCGGGAGCGGCGAGCTTTTTGATCACCCTGGTCGCCACCGTCGTTTTCGATTTGACCATCGCCATAGCGGCGGGGGTCGTTTTTGCCGTCGTCGTGTTCGTCGCCCGGTTGTCGGAGTTGGAGGTGACCGTCAGCGAGATCGACCCGGACAGGCTTCGAGGCAAAAGCGGCCCCCGCGTTCACGCTCAGGTCGTTTACGTCACCGGCCCGATCTTCTTTGCCGCAACGGAGCGCTTCGAGGCCGCCCTTCATCGGGCGGACGCCCAGGCGCTCGTTTTTTCGATGCGCGGAGTTCCCTACATCGACGCGTCGGGGGCGCAGATGTTGTGGAATTTCTGCACGAGCCAAAAGAAAAAAGGCGTCATCGTCTTTTTCTCGGCGCTCCAGCCCAAGGTCAGAGAGCTTCTGAACAGAGCGGGCATCGGAAGCATCGTGGGCAAGGACGCGTTTTTCGACGACGCCCTGAGCGCCATCGAGGCGTTGAGCAAACGGGAGCCAGCCCTGGAGGAGTATAATCTATAAAAATTCACGAAAGGGAGTGCATTGGATGAAATTGGCGGATCGTTACCGTACGGCGCAGCCCTCCGGGATGGTCAAAATTTTCCAGGCGATCGAGAAAATGGACGGGGTGTTGAACCTCAGCATCGGGGAACCCGACTTCGATACGGAGCACGACATCATCGACGCGGCCGCGAAGGCCGCGAAAGAGGGATTCACCCACTACCCGCCCTTGCAGGGTTTCCCCGACACGCGCGCGGCGGTATGCGATTACTGGAAACGCCACCACAACCTCGACTGCGCGCCCGAGGAGGTCCTGATGACCGTGGGCGGCATCCAGACCCCGAACTTGGCCATGCAGGCGATGCTCAACCCCGGCGACGAGGTCGTCCTGGTGGAGCCCTGTTTTTCTCCTTATTTTATTCAAGCGACGGACAGCGGGGGCGTGCCCGTCTCCCTGACGACCAGGGAGGAAAACGGATTTGCCCCCACCATCGAGGATTTGGAGAGAGTCATCACGCCCCGCACGAAAATTCTCTTGCTGAACTCGCCCTGCAACCCGACCGGGCGCGTCATTCCCCGCAAGCAGCTGGAGGAGATCGCGGCCGTCGTCGCCAAACACGATCTCTTCGTCCTGAGCGACGAGATATACGAAGCGTTGATTTATCAGGGCGAGCACGTGTCGTTCGCCACGCTCCCCGGAATGAGGGAACGCACCTTGATGATGGGGGGCATGTCGAAAAGCCATTGCATGACCGGTTGGCGCGTGGGGTACGCCATCGGCCCGGCGGAGTTGATCCGCGTCATGACCATGATCGCCACCAGCCGGACCTACGGGTTGAACACCCTCGCGCAAAAGGCGACCTCCTACGCGCTGGCGAATCACGACGCCAAACTGATCGAGCGCAAGAAAATTTTCGCCGAACGCATGGACTACGTCGTGAAAAGGCTCAACAACATGAAGAACGTGACCTGCGCGCCCGCGCAAGGGGCCTTCTATTTGTTTCCCAACATCAAAAAGACGGGGTTCAAGAGCGAGGAATTCGTATGGAAACTCCTGGAGAACGCCCGCGTCGCCACGATCCCCGGCTCCGCCTTCGGGACCAGCGGCGAGGGATACCTCCGTATCGCCTGCACTCAGTCCATAGAAGTCCTGATCCAGGCCATGGATAAAATGGAGGGGTTCCTGAAAGGATGACGCCGTTTTATCGAACGTTCGTCGCCGTGACGCCGCCGGAGGAGGTTCTGGACCGGATGGCGGGGTGGGCGGCTCAGTTGCGCCCGCTGGCCCCTTACAAATGGGTGTCGCGGGCGCAGTTTCACGTGACGTTACGTTTTTTGGGAGAGGCTCCTCTCGCCCAGGTTGACGCCCTGGCGGAGTCCCTCGGCGCCCTGAAAGCCGCCGCGTTCGAGATGAGCCTGGACCGGTTCGGAGGGTTCCCCGATCTTCAACGGCCTCGCGTGCTCTGGCTCGGGGGAACCACGGGGGCGAAAGACCTGGCCGACCTGGCCGCGAAGGTGGAGGAGGTCGCGGTCCGCTCGGGTTTCCCCCCCGAAACGAAAAAGTTCAACGCTCACCTGACCCTCGCGCGGACCCGCGACGCGCTTCCTCTCAAAACGCTTCCCGCCGTTCCGGCCTTTAAATGGCGGGTCTCCCGGTTCTTTCTCGTCCAAAGCGAGCTGACCCCTGGGGGTCCGATCTACACCCCCCTGCGGGAGTACTCATTGCGGTGATCTGAAGCTGCCCCAAAGGGCCCCCGGCCCCCGAAAAGCCGCGGGCGCTTACGACTCCGCGTTCGCCTTTTTCGCCAACTCGATGATGTCCTCGCCCAGCACGTCCTTGAATTGCTCGTAAACGGGAAGCGTCGCGTCGATGAAGACCTGCTTCTGCTCCGGCGTCAGGGTGTTGACCTGCAACCCCTGCTCTTCCATCGTTTTCAAAAGAGAGGCTTCCTCGCTGTCGATCAGCTTGCGGTCGGCCAGCAGAAACTCCGTGGCGGCTTCGGCGACGAGCTTTTTCAGGTCCTCGGGCAGCTTATCCATGAAGTCCTTGTTCGCCAGGAGCATGATGACCGAGAAAACGTGCCCCGTCAGAGAATAGTATTTCTGGACCTCGTAGAACTTGCCGTCCGCCACGATGGCGATGGGGTTCTCCTGGCCGTCGACCGTGCCCTGCTGCAGCGCGGTGTAGACCTCTCCGTAGCTCATGGGGGTGGGGTTCGCGCCCAGCAGCTTGAAGGCCGCGATGTGCATGGGGTTTTCCATGATGCGGAGCTTCATTCCCTTCAGGTCCTCGGGCTTCGTAATGGGGCCTCGGTTGTTCGTGACGTGACGGAATCCGTTCTCGCAGTATCCCAGATTGACAAACCCGTGCTGCGGCAAGAGGTCGTCCAGCGTCTTGCCCAGTTCTCCGTCCAGGGCTTTGTAACCCGTCGCCTTGTCCTTAAAGAGGAAGGGCAGGTCCAGCACCTGGAACTTCTTCTCGAACCCCGCCAGAATCGACGTCGCCGGCAGGGCCATCGTCAGGGTTCCCATCTGAACGGACTCGGTCATCTCCCGGTCCCCGCCGAGCTGCCCATTGGGGTAGAGCTGAACTTCGACGCGCCCGCCCGATTCCTTTTCGATCTTGGGTTTGAAGACATTCGTCAAAGAGACGAAGTCGGGGTGGCTCTCCGACACGATGGTGCCCACCTTGATGACGTACTCCGCGCCCCACGCCCCCTGAGAGAGCGGCAGACACAAAAACGCCGCCAAAAGAACGACGGCGAAGAGACATTTCGACGAACCCGATATTGACCGCATAAAAACTCCTCCTTGCGCTTTCTTCGATTTTTGTAGACAGTATATTAGCACGATAAAATATCTCACCCCTGTGGAGTTTTGTCAATCTCAAATATACCGGAACGCAGGGCAAACGCATCAGGAAATGGCATGAGGATGGAATCAAGCGCAAGCAAGCAACTCAAGTAAATTCCAGTAGAACCGCTCCGCTCAGTCTTGGCTCAGAGCCTGCTCTTTCCTTTTTAAATATGAAAGAAAATTCTTCAATTTGTATAGTGAAAGGGAACAACTTTATCAACTTAGTCGCCATCGAGGTCGGCATGGAATTCAGTCAAAAATGTAACATAACCTGGTTGTGTTACATTTTATTTTTTCGTCAATCACTCCCCTCACTGGCTTTTGTGCCATTTTGGCCCCTGTCTCTCTTTTCCGACAACTTGCCCTTATTTCGCCATTTTCGTCAAA
>JAISQE010000187.1 GCA_031274425.1 Synergistaceae bacterium
CTTGAGGTAATCCAGGACGCGGCGAGCCGTGAGGTTCAGGATTAGATCTTCGGGGAACTTCATGTCCTCGAGCATCTCGACGGCGGGCCCCATCTCCCCCACCCTGTAGCAAATATGGGCGTCGGAGTTGACGGCGACGCGCACGCCGTGTTTCATGCAGAGCTTCGCGATCTTTTCGCAGTTTATCCTGTTCCGAGCCCCGAGGTGAAAGGCATGGTGGTTGTTGATCTCCACGATCTTGCCTTTCGCGCCGAACTCTCGGATCACGCGTTCGTAGTCGAATTCGTAAGCCGTGGTGTCGGGGTGGCCGATCATGTCCACAAACGGATTTTCCGCCAATTTCAGATACATTTCGGTGTGGACCTTGGGGTTCGCGGGCTCCACGACGTTTTCGTGGAGGCTCGCGATGACCCATTCCAACCGGGAAAGCAGTGACCGATCCGCGTCGAGCCTTCCATCCATATCGATAACGTTGGCTTCGATGCCTTTGACGATGGTGACGCCCTTTATCGTCCGCGGGAGGGCGGAAAGATTTTGAAAATGAATGAAATGAGAGGCCCCTTCCATCGCGCTGCCGTGATCGGTAATGGCGATCAACTCCAAATCTTTTTCCTGGGCCGATTCGGCCATTTCTTTGATCGTGCTGTAGGCGTGCCCGGATGCCAGAGAGTGAGTGTGCAAATCCGCGCGTAATCTAATCAAAATCTCTAATCCTCAATCTCCAAGATCAAGAGAAAGAACCTCCGTCGCGCTTGGGTCGTCTCGGTCGAGGCGTAGCTCGAAGGCGGTGACGAAGCCGCCGATGCTCTGAGAGTGGAGCACGAACTCGACTTGTCCGTCGCCGTTCAAATCGATGAAAAAGCCCGCCAGCTGCTCTTCCTCTTCCACGTAGGCATCCGTCAGCTTCAGGCTTTTTTCGCCCCAAGCCAACAACCCTCCGTAAACTTTTTCGCCTGCCTCGTCCAGGCCGGGAGAGAAGGTCACGGACAGCTTTTTCGAAGGTTCCGAGGGCTCGAAAACAAACACGATGTTTCCCTTCTCCACTGTGCGCCGGGTGGGGGCGCTCACGGCGTTCCAACCGTCTTCGACGCCGATGGACATCACGCCGGGGGGCATTTTCAGCTCTTTCCCCGTCCCCATTTCCATCTCCACGTCGATGAAAGTCTCCGCCGAGGCCGCGCTAGTGGAATACTGCGTCCCCATCACCGTCCCGGCTCCTATTTTCCGCCCCTCCGCGGAGTAAAACGCCAATCGCGCGCCTCCGCGGACGAGGGGCGTCGAACAAGGGACGGGTTCCAGTAGCTCTACGCCCTCCTCCGGGGTGATCGCGCGCCCGTTCACCATGATGGGCAGCGCCGTGTGCTCGTACCATTTTCCCTCTTTGAAGGCCCCCATCAACCAAACGCTGACCCCGGAGTCCCAAGCGTAGGAAAACACCACAGGAGAATAGTCGCGCGTCTCCGCACCGGCTCCGCCTGCCGCGAAAAGAAAGCTCAAGAAGAGGAAACTCGAAAGGATCGACGCGTGATGGAACCGGGCGCGTGGGGCTTGAACGGATATGTTTTTTTTCATCTCAAATCCTCTTTTCCAAGTTCTCCAGATCTTTCGGGAGCGCCGCTCCCACGGAGATCTTTCGCTCCAAAAGCTTTCGGGGCAGGCGAGACAGTTCCTCGATGGGCAGCTCGCTCAAGGCCTCCCATGCCTTCGCCTCGGATTGAGCGAGGGTCCTTCTCGCGAATCGCCGTCCCCGCCCTTGATCGACGAACGACGCTTCGAAAACGTCGCCGAACCTCAGACAGCGTTTCTCCAGGTCGGAAAGCCCGCCCTCCGGGGCAAAAGACCTGGGATCGAAGCGCGAATTAAAGCCCAAATTAAAGCCTAAATCAAAACTCAGTTCCCTCGCCTTGGCGTAGGCGGCATAGAGCTGTTCGGCGAGGACTCGGTGGGAGTCGAAGGTTTTGCCGCGGCCTATCCCTTTGTTCATCGGCCGCGACAGCGACGCCGTCACGTCCAAAGGCGGAAAGACGCCCTTGGCGTGCAGCCTCCGGTCCAAAACAAGCTGTCCGTCGGTGATCTGTCCGGTCAGGTCGGCCACCGGGTGAGCGATGTCGTCGTTCGGCATGGTGACTACCGGAAGCTGCGTCACGCTGCCCGGCCGTCCCGCGACGCAGCCGGAGCGTTCGTAAATCTGGGCCAGGTCGGAATACATGCCGACGGGATACCCGCCCCGCCCCGCGATATCCCCCCGCGCCGTCCCGATTTCCCGCAGGGCCTCGCAGTAGTGGAGCATGTCCGCCATGACGACGAGCACGTCGTAGCCTCTAACGAAGGCGAAATACTCGGCGATGGTCAGGGCGACACGCGGCGTCAGAAGACGCTCCGCGAGCGGATCCCCGGCCGTGTTCAGAACGAAGACCCCTCCGTCCGCCGCGCCGTCGCGCTCGAAGGCCTCCATGAGGAGATCCGCCTCGCGTCCGGTGACGCCTATGGCGGCGAACACCACGAGGAACTCGTCGTCTTTGCCGGGAATCGTCGCCCCGGCGGCTATCCGCGCCGCGATCTCGCACGCGGGCAGGCCCGGCCCCGCGAACACGGGCAATTTCTGTCCGCGCGCCAACGTGTTCATCAAGTCCAGCGCGGATATCCCCGTTTCGATGACGCCGTTGGGGGTCGTTCTGTCGGCGGGGTTGATCGGCGAGCCGTCCACCGGGAGAAATTCTTTGACGCCGTAGAGCTTTTTCCCGCCGACAGGCTGACCGCGACCGTTCAACACTCGGCCTCGCAGGGCCTCCCCCACTCCGACCTTGGCGACGTCGTGCTCCATCCACACCGTCCGCCCCGCTTCGAGCCCCACCGTGTCGTCGAAAATTTGAACGACGCAAAGGTCGTCCTTGAATTGAATCACCCGCCCCAACCGCGCGTCCGCGCCGGACTCCACCGTCACCAGCTCGCCGTACCCGACGCCCGTCATGTTCTCGACGAATAGAAGGGGGCCCGCAATATCTCGGATTCCGCGCGAGCCCTTTCTATAGAGCTGTTTATGGTCTTGTCGAGGAAACGTCATTGTATCGCCTCCCGGTCGGTCGCCGGTCGGGCGGCAAGTTCGGCGGAAAAGCGTTCCAGCCACTCCCGCCCCTTATCCGTAAAGTCCGGCAGGTCGCGCAGAGCGATCAGCTCCGGCCTCATGGACACGCCGACGACGTCGTCATAACGTAGCCCTTCCCTCAACGCCCTCCGCACCCTGTCGTCCAGCGCTTCGAGGAGCCGCAGCAACGCCGCGGCCCGAGCCGGCGGCGAACAGGCGTCCCGGGCGTCCTGCCGCAAATAGACGATTTCAAGGGTCTCGGCGTGGAAAAGGAGCCATTTATCCTCATCGGACAGCACCGTTTCGGAAAACGCCTTTCGGCCCGCAAAGCGTGCCGCGTCGGCAAGTTCCTCCCCTCGGGACAAAACGTCTCTCAGGTATTCTTTCAACTCCGGCCAATCCTGCCCCGCCTCCTGGGTCAGAGCCTCGGAAAGCGCCTCTTCGTAAAGCGAATGGCTTCGACGTCGATCAATGGCGGGGAAGCGGCGAGCCTGGGCGAGAGCCTTGTCCAACACCCAAAAAGCGCCGGACAACCTTAGGCCGGTCTGGGTCGCCGGCTCGGAAAGATCTCCTCCCTCCGGCGAAAAAGTGCCGATCGCGCTCACCGAACCGCGGCGCGAGACGGCGCCCAGGGTCTCGACCTGCCCCGCCCGCTGGCGGCAGCCGGACAACCGACTCTCAAGGCAAGCCGGGTACCCTCCCGCGCCGGGGGTTTCCCCGAGGCGGCTCCCGACCTCCCTCAAGGCCTCCGCCCACCGGGACACGGAATCGACCAGGACCACCGCGTCGTACCCCATATCCCGATAGTACTCGGCCAAGGTCATCCCGAGATAGACGCTGGTCTCCCGCGACGCCGCCGGCATGTTGGACGTGTTCGCCACGAGAGCCGCGCGCTCCGCCAAGGGCAATCCCTCGGACACGTTTTCGGAAAATTCCTCCAGAAGCTCCGCTATTTCGCCGCCCCGGCCTCCGCATCCCACATAGATCACCACGTCGGCGCGACAGCATTTTGCCAGAGACCGCTGCAGGGCGGTCTTCCCCGCGCCCAACCCTCCGGGCATGGCGGCCGCGCCGCCCAAAGCCATGGGAAAGAGCGTGTCCAGCGCCCTTTGCCCAGTGAACAGCGGGCGATCCAAGGGCAGGCGCTCCTTGGCGGGCCTGGGGACGCGAATCGGCCACCGCTGCGTCAGGGTCAACTCGGTCCCGTTCTCCAAACGACACACGCAATCCCGCAAGGCGTAATCCCCCTCCGGCGCGATCCACGCCACCGCCTCCGGCGACGAAAAAGCCGGGGGGACCAAAATACGATGGAGAAAGCGGCTTCCCTCCGCCACCGTTCCCAGAACGTCTCCTCGCGCCACCGCGTCTCCCTCCGACGCCGACGGCTCGAAACGCCATAATTTCTCGTTTCGCGAGGCGGCCACGCCCTGCCTCGGGCGAAGAGGCCGCCCCACGCCGTCCAGAACCTCTCCCAAAAAACCGGGCCCCAGGTCCACGCTCAGGAGTTCCCCGGTGAAAAGCACCTCTTCCCCCGCGGACAGCCCCGTGGCGTCCCCGTAGATTTGGATGTCGGCCTCCCGCCCCCGGATTCGAACGACCTCCCCCAGGAGCCCCGCTGGGGACTTCGTCACCGGGGACTTTGCCCCAGGGATTCGAACCGCCTCGAACATGCGGACGGGAAAATCCGTCTTCGCGACGACGACTGGCCCCGAGACCCCCGTTATCGAGCCCTTCGACAAATCCTCTTTCATTTTCGCGTCTCCATCACTCAAAAAATCCGGTAAAAACGTCTCCGAGCCCGGCGGCAAAAGAGGGACACAAACGCCTCCATCGCGTTCGAAACGTGTTGTCGACGAGGCGCGCGCCTTCCCTCCATATACTTTCGCTTTCTTTCGCCTCGACCAGGACAAGGCCTCCCCAGGCGTTTTGCAACTCTTCGCGAACCTCCAGCACGTTCCCGCTGGGCTTCAAAAAGGCGGAATCCCCCTTCTCCACCCACGCGATCGAGGGAAAGGGGAAGACATCCCGCGCCTCCGCGACCAGGGTCTCCATCGCGTCCCCGTATCCAGGCGAACGGCGAAAGGCCTCCAGACGCGCGCGCACCCTTTTTTCCAGGTGTTCGAAAACATCGTCTTGCAGCTCGACCTTGTAGGCTTTTTTTTGAAGCTCCACACGGCGGCGATTGGCCTTCAGCCCCTCGTCCAGAAGTTTTTCGCAGGAACGGCGCAGATCGTGAACGATGCGCTCCACCTGAAGGCGGCGCGCCGTGATCATGTCCGCGAGGTCTTCGTCCACGGAGCGTTTCAGAGCGAGATAGCGCTCTCGGTGCTGCGCCAACAGGGCATTCTTGAACCCCGCCAGATCATCGGCCCCGGAGGTCTCCGAGAGTTGGGCGCTGGGCAATTCAAGCCATCCTCATGATGATCATGATGGCGACGACGAAGCCTAAAATCACCATCGTCTCGGGGATGGCCTCCAGAATGATGATGGTTCCGGAGGTCTCCGGTTTTTCCGCGACAGTTCCCGCCCCGGCGCTGCCGATGCGCGCCTGGGCGTAGGCGGTGGCCAGCGCGGGAATGGCGACGGCCAAAGCCGCGGCCAGTGCCATGATCGCTTTCTCAGTCATTGTACAGCCTCCTTCTTTTGGCAAACGGTTTGTACTCGAGGGTTCCATCCTCGTAAAATTTTCCCATGAACTCCACATAGTGAAGCCGCGCCGCGTGCAGGGCGGACCCTCCGATGGCGAGAACGAAGTTCAAAAGATGAATGGCGAACGCCATGAAAAGCCCCAGTATGGAGACCCCGAAGATGTCCACGAACGTGCTGGCGACCATCGCCAAAATGGCGGACGACAGGCCGATGGCGGCGATGCGGACGTAGCTGATGATATTGCCGATGGTCCCCAGGGACTCGATGATTCCCCCGATCCCTCCCCCGCGCACCAAAAAAATCACGCCGAAGACGAGAAGGGTGACGGGCACGGAGAAAAGCGCGCTCGACAACCGCGAGCGCAGCACCACCAGCGCCGCCACCAGGGCGAGGATCACCAGCAGGCTTCCGGCTCGCTCCATCCAGAGATGGCGGCGTCGATTTCGAATCCCTTGGATCATGCCGATAAGAAGCCCCAAACAAACGTGAGCGCCGCCCAAAGCGACGCTGAACGCCATGACCGTCAGCACCGCCTCGGACCTCTCCACCCAAAGCGGCTCCATGTGCAACAAGCGATGGCCGGCGTCTCCGAAAAATTCGCCGTACAGGGCTCCCCACACGATGCTCCAGAACGCGACGAAAATGAGAATGACCCCCACGTCCCGCAGCACCTCCGAACGTTTTTGTTTCAGGTGCCGGCCCAGCCATAAAACAAGCACCCCGTAGCCGATGTCGCCTACCATACAGCCCGCGAAAAAAGGGAAAAAGACGCCGATCAACGGGGACGGGTCGTAGGCGTTGTAGTGCGGCACGCGCAGGAGCTTCAAAAACAACTCGAAGGGTTTGAAGATAGATCTGTTTCGCAACGCGGTCGGGACCGCGCCGTCCTTGGCGGGATCGGGGGGCCTGGAGCGCAGGATGACGGCGTCGCCGAAGTCCTCTTCCAGTATCGCCCGAGTGCGCGGGAGGTCGTCCTCCGGAATCCAGCCCTCCAAGCTGAAAAACTCCGCGTTTTCAGTGGCGGACGCCTCCATCAGAAGCTGTTCCAGGCGTTCGTTCAAAAGAACGTAAACGGCGGCCAGATTCGCCCCCCACTGAGCGCCCAGTTTCTGCAGCTCCTGCCTGTTCTCCCTCATTTGCGCCGGTATGGTCTGCGACATTTGCTTGATCCGCGACGCCGCCTCCAAAAGAGAGTCGTTATCGGACTCCATCCCGTCGCTCGATTCGCCGTCGAGGGGCGCGGCGGCGGGAATGGACTCGAAGCGCTCCGGAAGTTTCCAAAGCGAGCCCTCCATGTTGGCGACGATCCGGTCGATATTGGACCGCACCTCGTGAGACGCGCTGGTCACAAGGAACGAGGAGCCGTCCTTGAGTTCGAAAGTGTGATAGCGAAACCAGGGTTTTTCATGGCCGCTGGGCAAGAGATCCAATTCTCCGTTCACCTTGGAAACAAGTATATGCTGCTCTTGACGCGACAGCCTCCAAATGGCCACCTCGCCTCGAGAAAAACGTTCCTGTTCCAAAAACGCGCGGGCGTGAGTCAAGATGAGATTGGTTTTGCGCAGCTTCATGAAGACGCTTTGCAGGCTTTCCCGGTTTTCTCGGATTCGGGAAAGCCGTGACTGGATACGCTCGAGGCTCCTGTCGATCTCGGTCATCATGGGCTCCAGATCGCCGAAAAGATTGTAGCGGACGTTTTCGATAAACGCGTCGGTCAATTTCCTCCACTCGTCCCATCTGAGGGCCTCGATCAGGCCCAGCACCCTTCCCCTCTGGTCCCGCAGCTTTTCCAGCAGACGGCCCCGCGCGTCGGCGGTCCCGTCGTCGGGCACGTTGTCGAGATGAAAAACCCCCAGCTCGTAGAGCCTCGCCACAATCGACGGCTTCTTATCCCCCACTCCCCACAAAACGACCCTGGCCATGCGTTTTATCACGAGATCCCGCCTCCGTTCCGCGGAGTGTCGGCGAGAACCGGGACGTTTTTCGAATCCTCGGGCGGTCCCGTAATCTCTTCATTAATCTCTTCATCAATCTCTTCCTTGAGCTCTTCAAACGAGGGAAACAGGTGATCGAAAGCGTCTTTCGCCAAAACATCGAGAAATTTTTCGTCATGCAACCGCTGGTAAAGATTTTTTTTCCAGGCGGCGAGCTCCGTTTCCAACCGCTCTCGATCTCGGGCGAGGCGGTCCTCGACGTTTTTCGCCTCCATGCGGACGATTTCGATCGTTCGGTCGGACATGGCGTTCAAACGCCACAATGTTTCTTCTTTGAAACGCTCGAACTCGACTTTTTTACTCTCCATATCGTCGGCCAACTGGCTGCGCAGGGCCTCCAATTTCTCCCGAGTCTCGACGAGGGGGTCGGAGGAATCGGAGGGATTGCCTGGCGGGGCAAGAAATTTATCCGACATTGCGGTCATATCCTTCGAGCATGAAATTCCAGAGCATTTTACGATCGATGATGCCGACCAACACCCCGTCCTCCACGACGGGGAGGCGGCGGAGGTGTTTTCGTATCATCAAATCGGCTATGGACATCAGGCTCACGTAAGGTTCGACGGCCACGGGAGACTTGGTCATATAGTCCTTGACCGGAAGCATTCCCAGTTTCTCCAGCTGCCTCACGAACTCTTCCTCCTCCCCGCTCAAAAACGAGCTTTGAGTGAGGACTTCCAGATAGGACGGGGTCGCGGCGCGCAAAATATCGGTCTCGGACAAAAAACCGACGAGGCGCCAATTCATGTCGACGACGGGCAAGCCGGCCACGTTATGGTAATAAAAAATATCGATGGCCTCGCTGATGGTGCTGTGCTCCATGACAACCGTCAGGTCGCGATCCATGAGTTCACCGACTGTAGTGATCATCCGCGGTCCTCCCCTTTCCAAGTATAGAGGCCTACGCGCGTCGCCAGAACGCGAACGACAAAAGCGACCAATTTCAAATCCTTTTTCCACCGATAAGGCTCCTGGCATAGCCTGAAAAACCATTCCAAACCCAGTCTTTGCATGATCCGCGGCGCGCGTTTCAGGTGACCGGACAACACGTCGAAGGCCCCTCCGACTCCCACAGCCAACACATTGCCCAGGCGGTCGGCGTGACGGGCCACCCATTTCTCCTGCCGGGGAATCCCCATCGCCACGAAGAGGATCCTGGCCCCGGAGCGGGCGACGGCGTCCGCCACGGCCGGGTCGTCCATGGCGAAATAACCGTCCCGCGCCCCCGCCACCGCCAGTCCGGGATATCGTCCCGCCAACGCTTTGGCGCAAGCCGACGCCGTGTTGCCTCGAGAACCCAGAAAATAAACCGGCCACTTCTCAGCCGCCGCGATCCGGCAAAGCTGCTCGGCAAAATCGATGCCCGTCACCCGCTCCTGTATGGGCATCCCCAAAAAGCGCAGCCCCCACAAAAGACCGACCCCGTCCGATAAAACCATCGCCGAACGCCTCAAAATACGATGGTATTCGGCATCGCGAACGGCTTCGTCCATCCCCAGGGCGTTGACGGTCGACACCCATCTCGTTTCCCCGGAGGACAAAAGCACGCCCCTGGCCCTCGCCAGGGCGTAATTAAGCGACATATTGTCGATGGGGACGCCCCACAACCGGGGTTTCGCGTGGGACAGAGGAGAACGGCTCCGATACTTGAAGATCAGCGGGACAAGCACGACGAGAACAAAGGCCCCCGTCACGCCCCACCAGACCCATGCCGCGTAATCTCCGGGATACTGGAACAGAGCCGTGGCGATCCCCAGAAAAGCGCAGAGGCCGGCGATAAAACGCACCGCGTCGGGGTGCTCCAAGCCGCTCCGAATCAATTTACGGTAAAGCCGCTCCGTGCCGTGCGGGGCGTCGGAGAAAACCAGGTTCACCCAATACAGCGAGGCCTCCGCCATGGGAATGGCAAAAAGCCCCAAAGACAGATAAAGCATCGAACTGAACACGATACCCTTGCTGACCCCCAGAATCGCCGTTCCCGCGGCCAAAGTACCCCACATCGCCGACATGGCCTTGCCCGCCTGACGATAAAAATTGCTGAAACGACTCCAAAACGCGCCCAACAGGAGCAGTCCGGCGAAAGATATAAAAAAGGCGTCCTGCATTCCGCGCACGGCCAACACCACGGAGATCAGCATCAGCGAAAACGTCACCGCCAACATATATCCGACGAGGCCGGGGATGGCGTCCAATTGTTGGAGAATGACGGGGAAAAGCGCAAACCATATCGTGGTCACGATAATCGACATCAAAGGCGTCAGGTAGATGTACTCCCCGTCGATGAAACTGATGAAGCTGATGGAGGGGCCGAAAAGGGCGCAGCAAAAACCGATGAGAAGATACCCCAACCGTCCCGGCCTCCCCGGCCAGAAGTTTTCCGACAACCCGACGATCCCGGCGAGAAAGGCGGCCCCCACCACAAAGCGCGACTGAGGGGAGCCGAACCAGATCGCCAGCAGCATCCATCCGCCGGCTAAAATAAGGTCGCGCAAATAACCATATTGACGCGGATCGAAAGACCTTTTCGCCGCGTACTGAACGAAGACGCATATAACGGCCGCGCTCACGCAGCCCAATATCATCTGCAAATTGTAGGAGACGATCAAAAGCGGCGGCACCTCCGAAACAAACGACGCTCTTTTACCCTACGCGAATGTTTTTCAAGAGATTGGCCATCTCGATGGAGTTGACGGCGCAATCCGCTCCTTTGTTGCCCGCCTTGCTGCCGGCGCGCAAAAGAGCTTGTTCCAGGGTGTCGCAGGTCAGAACGCCGAAAAGGACGGGAACGCGCTGCTCCAGGCCCACCTGGGCCAAGCCCTTGGACATCTCCGCCGAAACGTAGTCGAAATGAGGGGTATCCCCTCGAATGACGGCGCCCAGCGCGACGATCGCGTCGTATTTTCCCGAAAGAACAAGCTCCTTGGCGATCAGAGGAAGCTCCCACGCGCCCGGAACCCAGTAAATCTCTATATTCTGGTGCGAGACGTCGTGGCGCAAAAAAGCGTCTTTCGCGCCCTCCAGGAGTTTGTTGGAGATCAATTCGTTGAAGCGCGAGACGACGATCGCCACCGAAAGCCCCGTTCCTATCAGTTTTCCTTCCACTACCCGCATGACGGCATCCTCCTCTATTTTAAGCTCTTATTTCAGCTTTGGGGCGGAGCCCCCGGCTCCCGCGTTACAGCAAATGCAACAGATGTCCCATCTTGCTTTCTTTGGCGGTCATGTATCCCTTGTTGAACTCGTTGGGTTCGATCACCAGCGGCACCCGATCCACAATCCGAATGCCGTGCCCCTCGAGTCCGATGATCTTTTGGGGGTTGTTGGTCAAAAGCCGAATTTGTTTCAGGCCGAGATCCGTCAAAATCTGGGCCCCCGTTCCGTAGTCCCGCAGGTCCGGCGCGTAGCCGAGGGCGATGTTGGCGTCGACCGTATCCATTCCCTCTTCCTGCAGTTTGTAGGCCCTCAATTTGTTGACGATCCCGATGCCGCGGCCCTCCTGGCGCATGTAAAGCAACACCCCCACGCCCTCGCTCTCGATCATTTTCAGAGCGGCGTGCAGTTGAGGTCCGCAGTCGCAGCGCAAAGAGCCGAAGACGTCCCCCGTCAGACACTCGCTGTGGACGCGGACCAACACGCCGGCGTCCGGCGAGACGTTGGCGATATCCCCCTTGACCAAGGCGATATGGATGTGACTGTCGTTTTCCTCCAGGGTGTTGCGATAGGCGTAGGCTCGAAACTGCCCGAACTCCGTCGGCAAACTGACTTCGACGATCTTTTCCACCAATTTTTCGCGCATGCTGCGCCACGCGATAAGGTCTTTTACGGTGATCAGCTTCAGTCCGTGGCGGGCGGCAAAAGGGACGAGGTCCGGAAGACGCGCCATCATGCCGTCGTCGTTCATCACTTCGCAAATCACTCCGGCCAGCGGCAACCCCGCCAACCGCACCAGGTCTATCGCGGCTTCCGTATGGCCCGCGCGTTTCAGAACGCCGCCCGGTTTAGCCGCCAGAGGGAACAGGTGCCCCGGACGGTAAAAGTCCTCCGCGCGCGCTTCGGAGTCCGCCAGAAGCCGTGCCGTGATCGCGCGCTCCTCGGCGGAAATACCCGTCGTGATGCCCACTTTCGCGTCGACCGTCACTAGAAACGCCGTCCCGTGCTTATCGGTGCCCTTCTTCGTCATCGGCTCCAACTGGAGGCGCTTGGCGATCTCCTCGGAAATCGGGGCGCAAATCAACCCCCGCGCGTAACGGGCCATGAAATTGATCTGATCCGTCGTGGCGTGCGCCGCCGCCATCACGAGATCGCCCTCGTTTTCGCGAGACTCGTCGTCCACGACCAGAACCATGCGCCCCTGGCGGATATCCTCGATTGCGTCCTCGATCGAGGCGAATTGCGCGACGCCCCGTTTTACGGCGTCGAGCGTTTCCGCCGACTCCACACTTTTATCGGTAACCAAGCTCACACATCTCCTCGAGAGTCAATTTGCCGGAAGACCTCGGGCTTTTAGGTCCGGAACCCGCGGAGCCCAGCAATCGCTCCACATATTTTCCGACGATGTCGGTTTCCACATTGACGACCTCTCCCGGCTTGAGCCGTCCCAGCGTGCAACCCTCCAGGGTCGTCGGGATCAGGCCCACGGAAAAACTTTCGGAACCCGCGTCGATCACGGTCAAACTCACCCCGTCGACGGCGACGGAACCCTTCGTCACGATATAGCGCATCATATCCTTCGAGCCCCTAGAGGCTCGAAAACGCGCCTCCTTTGTCCGGGCCGATCCCCAAAGTTTTTCCAGCGTCGCCGTTCCGTCCACGTGCCCCAGCACCAGATGACCGTCCAGCCGACCGTCCAGCTTCATCGCCCGCTCCAAATTGACGAGGCTCCCCCGGGTCAGCGAGGGAAAACGCGTCCGCGCAACCGTCTCCGGCATCATTTCCACGTCGAAGACGCCGCCTCGCAGGGCCACGACGGAAAGACACGCCCCGCTGACCGCCACGGACTGACCCAAAATCAGCTCGGGAGCTATCCTCGAACACTCGACGGAAAGCCGAAAAACCTCCCCCGTCTCTCGCACCTCCCGCACCGTTCCAATCGCCTCTACAAGACCGGTGAACATCGAAAAACTCCCTCCACGAGCAAATCGTTTCCCGCGCGTCGCGTGCGCATCTCCCTCAGGCGAACGACATCCTTCATAAAGTCGAAGCGAAGCTCGTCCCCCAAACCGCGCCCCTCGCCCATGAGGGAGCCGGACATGAAAAAGGCCAGAGAATCGCACCGTTCCGTTTCGATGAAAGCGGAAAGAACCCTGGGGCCGCCCTCGACCATCACCGACTGTATGTCGCGCCGGGCGAGCTCTTTAAGCGCGGCGTCCACGTCGACCCTGGGCCGGGCGGGCAAGACGCAAACTTCCGCCCCCGCGCGCTCCAGAGCCCGTTTTTTCTCCAAGTCGCCGCATCCGGTCAGGATGAGACATCCTTCTTTTCTAAAAATACCAGCTTTTTTAAAAACACCGGCATCTTTTAAAACTCCGGCGTCCGGAGGCAACGAAAGATTCGTATCCAATATTATGCGCAAAGGCGATTTACCGCAAGTATGGCGCACCGTCAACTGGGGGTCGTCCGCGAGGATCGTGCCCACCCCCACGAGAACGGCGTCGTGTTCGGCGCGCATCAGGTGCGCCCACCCGCGCGCCGTCTCGCCGGTAATCCACTTGCTCTCGCCGGAGGGAAGCGCCATTCTGCCGTCCAAGCCCGTCGCGGCCTTCAATGTGACCCACGGACGATTCAGGGTTTGACGCCTGAAAAACCCCCGATTCAACCATTTGCATTCTTTTTCCAGGCAGGGCAAAGAGACCTCGACGCCGGCGGCCTTCAGTATTTCGAGTCCCCTGCCCCTCACCTTGGGGTTGGGGTCTACCGATCCCACGACGACGCGGGCGACGCCCTCTTCCACGAGGCGCGGAGCGCAGGGCGGAGTTTTACCGAAATGGGAACAGGGTTCGAGGGTGACGTAGGCCGTAGCTCCCCTGACGTCCTCGCCCTTTTTCGCCGCGTCGTCCAGAGCCGCCACTTCGGCGTGGGGGCCCCCGCAACGAGCGTGGTATCCCTCACCGACGACGCGTCCGTCTTTCACCAACACGCAACCCACCTTGGGGTTGGGAGGGGCTCCGTCCATCCCCCGCCAAGCCAAGGAAAGCGCGCGGTTCATATAGTATTCGTCCGCCTTGTGCCGCGTGACCATAAGTTTTTCGCTCTTCGGGGGTTCGAGAGGGAGAGGCCCTACCCCAGTCCGATTTCCTTTTCGATCGGGCGCATGGCCGCGATGGTGGTCTCGATGACCTCGTCCAGCGATATCCCCATCATCTCGGCGCCTTTTTGGATGACGCTCCTGTCCACGCCTTTGGCAAAGGCTTTGTCTTTCCATTTTTTCTTCACGGACTTGAGTTCCAGGTCCGAGAGGGACTTGGACGGGCGCACCAGCCCCGCCGTGATGATCAGCCCCGTGAGCTCGTCGATGGTGAAGAGCGTCTTTTCCATGTCGTTCTTCGGCTCCACGTCCGAACATATACCCCATCCGTGAGATTGCACGGCGTGGATAATCTCTTCCTCTATACCGGCCTCCCGCAGCAGTTCGGGAGCGAGATTGCAGTGACGCGTCGGTTCGTTCATCGTTTTTTCCCAATCGATGTCGTGCAAAATTCCGACCACGCCCCACAATTCCTCGTCGCCGCCCATCTTGCGCGCGAAATGGCGCATGGTCCCCTCAACGGCGCGCGCGTGCTTCATGTGGCTTTCGTCGCTGTTGTGCTTCCTGAGTAGTGCAAACGCCTCTTCTCTTGTCGGTGTCAATTGAATTTCCCTCCAAATTTTCGCGGTTACAAATATTTTAACAGGTCGTCGGTTTCCGGAATATCCACGATATCTTCCGAGTAGTGGGCAAAAAGTATTTTTTGGTTTCCGTCCACGACGAAAACGGCGGGGAGTTGCTGTTCGTTGCCTTCGTACACGCCGTGCGCGATACCCAGCTCGGCTGCGCGCGCGAGTCTTTTTTCGAGTTTTTCCTCGAACTTTTTGGGACGAGGAGGCGTGCCGGAGGGTATGCCTCGCAGAAAATGCCCCAGGTGCATGTATCCGATGTCGAAGAGCCGATAAAGCGTCCCCTCCGGGTCGCAGATAATTTCGAAGGCCACATCCCGCTTTTCGATCTGAGAGCGCAGGGTCTCCGCGGCGCTCTGCAGCACCACGTAAAGCTCCGCCCCCTTCTCGTAAAATTTGCCCTGATCCGCGACGAGGTCGCGGAACTCGAGCTGGGTCGTCCTGCAGCCGTAATAGCGCAGGAAAAAAAGGACCTTCTTTTTCCCGTCGCCGGCGTAAAAATTTTTTTCTCCGCTCCAGGGGGTCATAAAATTGAAGTCGGGGACAACGCTTCCCGTTTGGTATCGTTTGGTCACCAAACTCTCCTCCTTCCACACCCTTCTCCTTCCAAACAAACCCTTCTTGTTCGTCGTTGCCGCGAAACGGCAATCACTGGGCTATTATACTCCAGCGATGACGGGCATCATGAGGGAATGGTAGAATAAGCGCCGGTAAAATCTTCTGTTTCGAGATCGAGGGAGGATATCGAATGGAGTCGTCCGATTATCCGGGGAACGACGCCGCCCCGCAAGCGCGCGAAGCCCTCGCGGCTTGGCCTTATCGGTGGGGGATGTCTTTTTACAGGGCGGGCATCTCCGCGTTTTTCGCGGGGGGCGGACTCTCCTGGCTCAAGAGAAAATACAAAGTCGGCCTGGAGAACCGCATGGGGAACTTCGGAACCGGCGTTCCGAAAAACGCCCTCTGGGTTCACTCGGTCTCGGTGGGAGAGGTTCAGTCGGCGATCTCCCTCATCGAGGCGGCAAAGGAGAGGTCGAATCTGCCCTGCCTTCTCTCCACCGTCACGACCACGGGACGGGCGATGGCGGAGAAGTTGGCGCCGTCTACGGCGGGGACGATCTACAGTCCGTGGGATACGCCGCGCTTCGTGAAAAGAGCGCTGGACGCTCTCGCGCCCAGGGTCTACGTCGCGATGGAGACGGAGCGATGGCCGACGCTGTTGGCCGAACTGCACACGCGAGGGATCCCGACGTTTCTCGCGAACGGGCGCCTCTCCGCGGAGAGCGCCAAAAAACTTCGACGGCAGCGACGGTTCTGGCGAGGGGTGTTGTGTTGTTTCGACCGCCTGATGGTGCGTTTCGGTTCCGACAAAGAAGAGTTTCTGAGCCTGGGCGTGCCGGAGGAAAAGATAGTCGTGACGGGGGACTGCAAAATCGACGCGATGCTCGCCCGCAAGGTCGAAACGAACGGGCTGGCCCACCGGCGGTGGACGCGCCTACGGAACGGGGACGCTCCCCTGTTTCTCGCCGGGAGCACGCACCCCGGCGAGGACGAAATCGTGCTCGCGGCTTTCGGAAAAATACGCGAAACGCATCCTCGAGCACGCCTCGTCATCGTGCCCCGTCACCCTCAACGAGCGCTTTACGTCGTGGCGGAGGCGCTGCCCTACGGGAAAGCGGATCTTTTCACGAACCTCAGGCCGGACTGGGACATCGCCGTCGTGAACAAAATCGGGGTGCTGTTCGAACTCTATGCCGTCGCCGACGCGGCCTTCGTGGGAGGGAGCCTGGTCCCCAAAGGAGGCCAGAACCCCATGGAGCCCGCCCTGTTCGGTATCCTCGCGGCCCACGGTCCGGACATGAGCGACTTCCCCGACGCCGGCCGGATGGACGCCATGGGCGCGGGCCACGTGGTGCGTCACGCCGCGCAGCTTGCGGAGGCATGGCTGCGCGCGCTGGAACCGGACGCTCGAGCGCGGACGCGGCAAGCGTGTAAAACGTACTTCGCCTCCGTCGGCGGGGCCTCGCTGCGCAGTTGGAACGTCATCGAGGAATATCTCGAAACTCCCGGCCGGTCATGATCATCAGGCATCGACCCGATGATCCTCAACTCTTCAATACGCTTTCGCGAAAATCGTTTTGCGTCCTTCCCGACCGGTAAAGATACACTTGCCCGTCGATGAGTCCGCTAGAGGAATACAACGCGGGGTGGCTCCGGTCTCGTCTTTGATGCGGCGTTCGTCCTCGGGGCCGCCCGCGAAATAGGCCTCCACAAACCCGCCCTTTTCTTCGAGCAGCGTCTTCATCTCGTCGTAGCTCTCGGCGAACGACGTGTTTTTCTCCCGAAAGGCTTTCGCCTTGGCGTAAAGAGAGGACTGAATGTCGTCCAGAAGTTTCAGGACCGTCGGCGTCAGCGCCTCGTGCGCAATGTCGAGCTTTTCGCCGCTATCGCGCCGCACGGCTCTCACCGTTCCGGCCTTCATGTCTTTTTCTCCCAACTCCAGCCGCAACGGCACTCCCCTTTGCAAATGATGAAAGAAACGGTCTCCCGGCCTCATGTGGAACCTCGTGTCCACCGCGGTACAGGCGCTTCCCAACGCGTCGTTCAACCGCGCCGAAAACTCCCTTGCCCTCGGCAGGAGTTCGTCATCGAGAAGCCGCTCGTCCGTTCCTATAGGCAGAAGCACCGCTTTTGTCGGAGCGACTCTGGGCGGCAGGATCAGTCCGTCGTCGTCCGAGTGCGTCATGATGATCGCTCCGATCAAGCGCGTGGACACGCCCCAACTGGTGGTCCAGCATTCCTCCAGGTCGCCGTCTTTATTCTGGAAGCGAATATCGAACGCCCGCGCGAAATTTTGTCCGAGAAAATGGCTTGTCCCGGCTTGCAGCGCTTTCGTATCGCTCATCATCGTTTCGCACGTGTACGTGTCGACCGCGCCCGGAAAACGCTCGCCAGGGGTCTTTTCGCCCGGAACGACCGGCAGCGCCAGAACGTCCTCCATCACTTGACGGTAGACGTCGAGCATACGCAACGTCTCCTCCACCGCCTCCTGGGACGTGGCGTGCGCGGTGTGACCCTCCTGCCACAAAAACTCCGACGTGCGCAGGAAAAGGCGCGGGCGTTTTTCCCATCTCATGACGTTGCACCACTGATTGATCAGCACCGGCAAGTCGCGCCACGATTGGATCCACTTGCTGTACATGTGGCCGATGACGGTTTCCGACGTGGGCCGGATGGCGAAAGGCTCCTCCAATTTCTCTCCGCCCGCGTGAGTGACCATGGCGCACTCCGGCGCGAACCCCTCCACGTGCTCGGCTTCCTTTTCGAGAAAGGAGTTTGGGATCAGGAGCGGGAAATAGGCGTTGACATGCCCGGTGCGTTTGAAGGCGTCGTCGAAGTGACGCTGCACGGATTCCCATATCGAGTAACCCGTGGGGCGAATCACCATGCAACCTCGGACCGGCGCGTAATCCGCCAGTTCCGCCGTTTTGACGACATCCAAGTACCACTGTGAATAGTCTTTATCGCGCGAAGTGATGTTGCGAGCCATATTTACTTGTCGAACCCCCTTAAGGCAAAGGATAGTGGTCCCATATAGGGATGCCCAGGAAGAACCCCACCTTGAACTCCTCGCTGCCGTACATCGCGGCCAGCTTGATGTTCACGATGTTGTTCGGAATGGTGAAGGCCAGGCCGAGTTCCCAGGGCGTAGCCACTTTCTCGTAATCCTTGTCCATCGCGTAGCCGTAGCTTCCGAACACCTCCGCGGCAACGATGCCCCAGACGCTGCGTTTCAGAATGCGACGGAACGCGACGTTGATCCACGCCATGCGCTCCGCCTCGATGGGGCGGTCCGCGATGGAATAAAGCTCCTCCGCCGCTCCCAGATACGCGGCGTGCCCTTCCCTGTCCAGATTTCCCTCCGCGTACCCGAAGCGCAGATAGGTGCGCCACATCTGCCCCACTTGAATGGGTTTGAAGTAGGTTATTCGATAGAGGATCTCATCCATGTCGGCCCACCAGGCGTTCAGGCGCCACGCTTCTCCTTTCGTGGGGTCGGCCGGGATGTCCAGGGTGTCGTACGCCGCGAAGAAAGTCGGCCCCACGGAGCTGTTGCCGCCCTCGCCGTCGATGTACTCGTAGGCCAGGCCAATTCCCATCTGTACGGCCCCCGCGTGGAAAAGACGCTGCCCGCCGACGGAATAGCGATCCCAATTTCGATGACCGCCCGAGGTGTCCATCTCCCATTTCTGAGCGGCCAGATTGATCTCCCAGGAACTCAAGGGCTCGGGGGCCGTCAGGTAACTCAGGTCGAAACCCCATTGTTCTCCCAGACGAACGACTCCCCGCAGGGCGTCCAGGTCGTGGAAGACCCCTCGGGCCGTGCCCTTCAGGTAAAGCCAGCGAGACGTGTCCAAGTTGGTGGTATAACCCGAAAGGCCCACTTCCAAGTCAGAGCGTTTACGGATGTCGAGCACGAGCACGACGTCGTCTCCGCTGCGCTGAAGGCTGTAGTCCACCGTGGCGATATCCGGCGCGGCCATCAAACGATCCACGGATTCCTGCACGTCGTCGGCGTCTAGGGGCTTCCCCACCCAGCGCAAAAAGCGCTTGCGCAACTGCCCGTCGAGAGGGGCCGGCAACCCGTGGACGCGCACATCGCGGATGATCGCGGGACGCGAGGAGGGCGGCGTTTTCGTGACGACGTTCGGAACGCTGTTCGAAAGGGCTCTAATCTCGTCGATGCTCTCGAGCGCGGCTTCCCTGCCTCGCTGGATGATCTTGCCCGTGGAGTCGTCGTCCAGAAAGGAGAACTCCTGCACCCTCGGCGCGACGACAAGATCGGCGTGCGGAAACTCCAACTCGGTCCTCTGCCGCATCACGATCGTCAAAGACTGGTCGATGACGTCGATAAAGGTATCGATAGGCCGATCTTTGGAGGGAATATCCGACACGTCCACCCCGATGACCGGCAATCCCGGAAAAAGCTCCTTTGCCGTATCGATCGGAAGATTGGAGGCCAAACCGCCGTCCACCAGAAGGCGTCCGTCGATCTCCCAAGGCTCGAAAAGCGCCGGAATCGACATCGACGCCCGCATCGCGGAGGGCAGGCTGCCCGAGCGCAGAACAACCTTTTCTCCCGTTCGAATGTCCGTCGCGACGGCCGCGTAGGGAATGGGAAGCTCGTTGAAGTCCGTGACCTCCACGTGTTTCATCAATTGGGTGTAGTACTGAAACAACTTGTCTCCCGTCAAAATCCCCAAGGGGCCGCCGCGTTTGCCGGTCTTTTTGTACGTGAGGGCGGAAATCGTGTTCATCTTAGCCTGCCGGTCGTCCCCGGTGAAAACAAACATAGGGCCCGTATTTTCCGACAGGAGAGCCGGCAGGTCCAGCTCGGAGATGACCTCCCGCAGCGCCTTCGCGTTGTAGCCGCTGGCGTTCAAAGCCCCGATGAGAGAACCGATGCTGGTCCCCACAATGCCGACGACGGGAATCCCCTGTTCCTCGAGCACCTCGATGACCCCGATATGGGCGAATCCTCGCGTGCCGCCGCCGGAGAGCGCCAGAACGACCCCCGCGTCCGCGGGGAAAGGGGCCGAAAAGAAAATCGAAAAAAAGGCCGAAGGGAAGGACAACGTGAAAGCCAGAACCCAAGTCCTCCAAAACGCGCATGAAAATTTTTTCACTTGTACCCCTCCTGCCCAAATCCAAAACAACAGAGGCGGCAGCCTCTACAGAGAACCGCCACCCCGCTTCCTTACAAAACGCCTATATTCGAACGCCCTTTCGTTGACGTCAAGCGGCGCTAAAAGACAAAACGAGATAGAGTATGCCTTCCGGCTGCAAGGCAAACGGCAAGGTGAAACACTTGATCCCGGGGGCTTGGCTCGGGATGTTCTGGATGTTGTCCCCCGCCATGAGTTGAGGAGGAGTGACGTCCACCCCCGGAAGAGCGGCCTGAATCAAAGCGCGCCCGCTCACCATATTGGAAAGTTCGCCAACGACGCTCATCGCCACGGCATCGTCCTTGTTGGGAGCGATCATGCCCCCCGACATGGCGGTGACGACGGCGTTGAACCCTCCGCCGTTCAACATGATGACCACAGTTCCCTGCACGCCGCTCCCGACGATGCCGATTAGGGACGCAGCGCATATATTGGACACTTTCACTCCCTGAGAGACCTGCGACTTGTTCAGCGCCACATCAAGGCCGACTTCACGCCCTACAGAGATTAGAGATGAACCAAATGTATTGACGAGAACGGCAAGCTTATCCATATCGGCCATATTATTGACTACTCCCTTCCATCCCTCTATTTCCGCTTCAGAACCCGACAACAGTCTTTAAAATCGATCTTCTTCAATATTTTCCATTTCAACAACCGATCTCGCAATGCCCCGCAAAACGATCGCCAACGCGGCAAAATCGTCTATATTTCTCGGCGGTACCCGCAAGGAATACGGCAGGCATTTCTGCCATAGAGCGGGACGATGAAAACGCCAATAAAGGTCCCGCGCCGCTATTGTCGTCCCTTCCTCGTCGACGTGAACGATCTTCAAATCGAGCTGCGCGCATCGCGAAGCGATTTCCCCACTTCCGGTTCCATCTCCCAAAGCGACGTACTCCAGCCTCGGTTCGGCGACGGGAAAAAACCGCTCGCACGCCCACGCCGCAAGTTCTTTTTCCCATTTATCGGCCGGATGCTTCAGCACGCCTAAAAAAGCTTCCAACTCCGGCGCCGGACATATCCCCGAAAGGATCAACGTTCCCTGAGAAGTCGCCAAAGCCCATCCTATTTTATCTCGTCCGGGATCAATCCCCAAAATCATTCCAAAAAATCATTCCTCTATTTTTTCTGTTCCCTCCGCGAACCCGAGCTCAAAAACGCAAGACGGACTCCCATTTATCCAATAGCCACATCCACTGTTCCGGGTACTCCATAATCCACTTACCCAGAATATTATTACACATCTTCAACGACTTTTCCATATTTGCCCCGAAAGGATTGCCCTCCTCGTCGCAAAAATCGCTCAAAATTTCTTGAATACGAATCGTGTGCCGTACGCCGTCGGCATTTCGTACGGTCACGGCGGGAACGACGGGAGCCCCGAATTTTCGGTGCATCTTGACGATTCCCGTCGCGGTGCTTGCGGGCAGTCCCAAAAAAGGGACGAGAACCCCTTCTTTTCTGGCGTCCAGATCTTGCAGGAAGGTCAAAACGCTCCCCTTGCGCAACGCGCAAAAAGCCTCCCGCAAAGCGAGTCCCTCGCTGGGGACCATCTTCATCCCCATATCGACGCGCTGCTTGCCGATCAAATCGTTCACCCCGCCTTTGTTTCGCTGCGGAGTGTAGATGGGCGCGATCTCGTACCCCTCGGCCGCCAGTCGAGCGCCGGCCAGCTCCCAATTACCCATATGCGCCGTCATGAGGAGAACTCCCCTGCCTCGTTTCAGCGCCGCATCGAGGTGTTCCTTCCCCTCGATCGAAACCAAGGAGGTTAGGCGCGGGCGAAGTTTCGCCATACGCGCGAACTCCACAATGGATTTGCCCATATTGACGTAAGATCTTCCGACGACCTCCCGAGCCGGAGTCACCCCCATTCCCAGAGCGGACACGCATCGCGCTTCCGCCCTGTCCACCTTGCGTTTGCCGAAAACCCAGAGGCCCCTGCCCAACAAGGCTCCCAAGTTCAGAGCCGCCCAATGCGGCAAAATATTGACGAAACGGACGGCGAAACACAAAAAAAACTTGCTCAACAGCGACGCTCTTCCCCCTCGCGAGTTTATTTTCGTCTTACAAATCTTCATACCGCCATATTTTAAACTTTATTGTACGTGCACCGCGTTGTTCTCGCAAGAAGCAATCCGCATCGCGCCGGGCCGTCAAATAAGTTATAATTTTCGCGAGCGAAATCAGCATGGCTTTTTGTTCCGTGCAACGGTCAGGGGTTGGAATACAGTTGGAATACATGTCGAAGAAACGGCAAAATATGCTTCGCGCCGTGTTGTTGGCGCTCTCCGTCGTTTTTATCCTGATGGGCGGATATAGGGGAGAGATAAAGACCGTCTTCATAAAAGCCGCCAATCTCTGTTTGGAGTGTATTGGAATTGGCTGACCAACTCGGGTGCGGCAATGGGTCGTAAAATCGCGCAATGGCTGTCGCTTCTGGGGAGCAACGCTTATCTTCCCGGTTTTTTAAAGGGGCGCATTTATAAAGGAGAATTGAAATCCATCTGCGTTCCGGGCTTGAATTGTTACTCCTGCCCCGGAGCGGTGGCGTCTTGTCCTTTGGGAGCGTTGCAGGCCGTCCTCGGGTCTTATCGATATAGGTTCAGTTTTTACGTAACCGGGCTGTTGTTGGCTTTCGGCCTTTTGTTTGGACGCTTCGTCTGCGGTTTTCTGTGCCCCTTCGGACTGCTGCAGGAACTTCTGCACAAGATTCCATTTTTCCGCGTGAAAAGGCTTTGGAAAGGGCTTCTTTACGTCAAATACGTTCTTCTGGCCGCCTTCGTCATCGGAATGCCCCTTTGGGCAAGAGGCGAAATGGGGCTCGGGGACCCGGCCTTCTGCAAGTATATTTGCCCAGCGGGAACGTTGACGGCGGGGATTCCGCTTCTGGCGACGAACCCGATCCTGCAGAACTCCATCGGACGGCTTTTCGCCTTGAAACTGAGCATCGCTTTCGCAAGCGTTCTCGGCTGCCTCGCGAGCTACCGTTTTTTTTGCAAGGCCCTTTGTCCGTTGGGGGCCCTCTACGGTTTTTTCAACAAAATCGCCGTTTATCAAATCCGATTTGAAGAAAAGAACTGCTCTCGTTGCGGGGAATGTTTCCGAGCTTGCAAAATGGCGGTCGATCCATCCCGTGCCCCGAACCATTCGGAATGCATCCGCTGTGGGGACTGCGTAAAAGCCTGTCGTTTTTCCGCGCTCAGCTCCGGTTTTGCGGGCGATTTGCTCTCTCGAAAACAGAGCGCCGCAAAAACGCCATGACGCGCGCCTCGCGCTCGAGCGAGATTATATCTTTAATATCTTAATTTTATCTTAGGCGAATATCCAGGAGAATATCCAGAGGGAGAGATTTTTATGCGGCACCGAAGCGGGAAAGAAATACGAGAACTTTTCATAAATTTTTGGAAAGAAAAGGGAAGCCACCATTATCCCAGCTTTTCCCTGATACCGGACGACCCGTCCCTGCTCTTCACCATAGCGGGCATGGTCCCCTTCAAGGCGTATTACCTGGGTATGCGCCCGCCGGAGCACCCCCATGCCGTCACCTGCCAGAAATGCGTGCGCACCAACGACATCGAAAACGTCGGGCGCACCGCGCGGCACCATACGTTTTTCGAGATGCTGGGTAATTTCGCTTGGGGCAGTTATTTCAAAAAAGAGGCTATCGCCTGGGCCTGGGAGTTTTTGACGCAGGTCGTCGGACTCGAGCCCGAAAGAATGTACGCGTCCGTCTACAAGGACGACGAAGAGGCCTTCGACGCGTGGCGCGACATCGTCGGGCTTCCGGATGCCCGCATCCGGCGTTTCGATCAGGACGAGAACTACTGGTTCATGGGCGAGCAGGGGCCCTGCGGGCCCTGCTCGGAAATCTATTACGACCGGGGCGAAAAGTACGGCTGTTCTTCCCCCGACTGCGGCGTGGGCTGCGATTGCGACCGGTTCATGGAGATCTGGAATCTCGTTTTCACTCAGTACGACCGCCAAAAAAACGGTTCTCTGGTCCCTCTGCCCCGCAGCAACATCGACACGGGAATGGGACTAGAGCGCCTGACCTCCATCGTGCAAGGCGTGGACACGGATTACGAGACCGATCTTTTTATGCCCCTGATCGAGCACACCTGTAAAAAAGCGGGGATCCGTTACGGCGCCAGCGCCGTCGACGCCGGGAACAAAAACGACATGGCGGCGCGAGTGGTGGCCGACCACGCGCGGTCCGTGGCCTTCATGCTGGCCGACGGCGTGCTGCCCGCCAACGACGGCCCCGGTTACGTGCTGCGCCGATTGCTGCGCCGCGCCGCGCGTTACGGGCGTCTGCTGGGGTTCGAGGGAGGGTTTCTGAAAGAGTACATGCCCATTCTCATCGACGTTATGGGCGAGCCCTACCGCGAGCTGGTCGAGCACCGCCTGACCATCGAGGAGATCATCGACGTGGAGGAAAATCGTTTCGAGAAGACCCTGATGCAGGGCACCGAACTTTTCGACGCCGAGGCCGCGCGCCTCAAGTTATCCGGCAAGGCGGCGCTTCTTCCCGGCGACGTGGCCTTCGCCCTTTACGACACCTATGGATTTCCGCTCGAACTGACGCTGGAGATGGCGGAGGAGCAGGGGATCTCCGTGGATCGGGAGGGTTTCGAGAAAGCTATGGAAGCTCAGCGCGAACGGGCGCGCTCCAAGAGCAAACAGAAAAAAAGCTCCCTCTCGGGCGACGTTTACACGACGCTGGAAAATGAGCTGCCGGCTACCGTCTTCACCGGCTATGCCGAACGCGAGGGAAAAGCTCGAATCCTGGCGCTCCTCACGAACGAAGGACGAGTGGAGAAATTGGAAAAATCCGAAGCGGGAACGGAGTTCGAGATGGTGCTGGACGTCACCCCCTTCTACGCGGAACGGGGCGGCGAGGTGGGAGATACGGGACGCATCTATATCGAGGATGCCGCGGGCGTCGCGAATATGGAGGTTACGGACGTCGTCCCTCACGGGCCCCTGACCGTCCACAAGGTCAAGTTGAGCGACGCCGGAGGCGTGGGAGCGAGCTTAAATATGGGAGCGAGTCTGGGTATGGAAGTGAGCTTGGGTATGGAAGTGCGTTGCGAAGTCGACGACGAACGACGCTCCGCCATCCGCCGCAACCACACCGCGACGCACCTGTTGCACGAGGCCTTGGGACGGGTGTTGGGCGGACACGTCCGTCAAGCGGGTTCGCTGGTCACGGATCGTACCCTGCGTTTCGACTTCACGCACCACAGCGCTTTGAGCGGCGAACAAATCGGGGAGGTCGAGCGTATCGTCAACGAGCGGATTCTGGCGAACACCCCCCTGGAGGTGACGGAATGCGGCCGGGAAGAGGCTCGTGAGCGGGGCGCCAAGGCTTTGTTCGGCGAAAAGTACGGGGACGTCGTGCGCGTCGTCGCCGTGCCCGGCTTTTCGACGGAGCTCTGCGGAGGGCTGCACGTCCGAGCCACCGGCGATATCGGCCTTTTCAAGATCGTTCGCGAGGAAAGCATCGGGTCGGGGACGCGGCGCGTCTCCGCGCTGACGGGCATGAACACCTTGGAACTGCTGCAGCGGACGTCGCTTTTGACGACTCGTTTGATGGGGGCGCTGTCCGCGGACGAATCGAACCTGTTGGCCAAAACGGAGGCCCTGCTGGACGAAACCCGACAACTGCAGCGCCAGTTGCAGGAAATCCGCGTCAAAGACCTGACCCAGAGCGCCGACAACGCTTTCGAGGAAAAGGAGATACAGGGCGTCGTGCTGCAGACGGGCAAATTCCCTGGGGCCGCCCCGGAGACGCTGCGCGAGGTCGGGGACAAAGCGAAAGCCCGCCGCACCCCCACAGTCGTCGTGATGGCCTCCGTGGCGGATCAAGACTGTCGTCTGGTCGTGACGGCCGACGCCGCCGCGGTGAAAAAAGGCGTCGACGCCGGGGCCATCGTCAAGGAGACCGCGGCCCTCTTGGGCGGGCGCGGCGGCGGACGGCCCAATATGGCGCAGGGCGGCGGGAAGGACCTGGACCGTCTGGACGAGGCTCTTTCGAAGATCGAGATCTTGCTGACGGAGCAGTTGAAAATCCGATGAAACGCGTCCTGGCTCTCGACATCGGCACGGTGAGAATCGGCGCGGCCGTGACGGACCCCCTGGGTCTTTTCGCGCAGGGAATCGCCGTGTGGCAGGTGCGCGAAGACTGGCGGGCAAAATTTGAAACGTGTCTCGCGCGATACGATCCCGAACTCGTCCTGATCGGGATGCCCCGCAGGACGAACGGGAACTACGGCCCCGAGGCGGAAGCGATGAGTCAACTTGTGGAGGAGTTGCGGGCCGCGTATCCCGACCGACGCTTCGAGACCTGGGACGAACGTTACACCACGGTCATCGCCCAACGCGCGCTGCTGGAGGCCGACGTCTCCCGCGGCAAGCGGAAGGAACGCGTCGACAAGGTCGCGGCGGCCCTCATCCTTCAGAATTGGTTGGACGCGCAACGAGCATACCCAAAATAAAGAATATGATGAGATAATGAGGCACAGTGTTTCCAAATTCTATTTTCGGGAGGAATCGTTATGAGGAAATTTGTCGTTTTGATTGCAATGGCGGCGACGGTAGGGATGGTAATGGCGGTAACGTTGTTGGCTTGCGGCTCCGCCGAGGCGGCCGACGCAAAGGTCATCAAGCTGGCGCACCTGAACGCGCAGCAACCCTTCGAGGTTGGAACGGCCGCGATGGCCGCGGTCTTCAAGAGCGTGGTGGAGGCGGACAGCAACGGAGCTTTGAAGGTGGAAATCTATCCGGCCGGACAGTTGGGCAACGAACGCGAGACCATGGAGCAGGTCCGCCTGGGCGTCGTGCAGAGTTACATCGCGTCCGCCGGGGGCATGGCCACCTTCTACCCTCTGTATAGCGTTCTGGACATCCCCTTTGCCATCCCCAACTCCGCGGTTGCCTGGGCCGTGTTCGACGGAGAGTTCGGGAAATATTTCGCGAGCGAAATCGAAAAGACCTCGGGCTTCAAGGTGTTGGGTTTCGGCGATTCCGGATTTTTTCAGTTGACGAACGGGAAACGCCCGATCAACCAGATATCCGACATGCAGGGGCTCAAGATGCGAACCATGTCGTTGCCCTCTCACGAGAACCTGATGAAAACCTACGGCGCGTCGCCGACGACCATCGCGTGGGCGGAGGTCTACACGGGACTTCAAACCGGCGTTGTGGACGGGCAACACAATCCTATCCCCATCATTTTGACGGGAAAACTATACGAGGTTCAAAAGTATCTGACCATCACCAATCACCTTTACAGCACCTATTGTTGGGTCGTGAACAGCGATTTTTATAAGGGCCTGACGGAGGAAGAAAAAGACATCGTCAACGCCGCGGCCGTAGCGGGAATCGTCGCCGGGCGGGGTCTCAACCGAGTGATCGAGGCCTCCGACAAAGGGCTTCCCGCGCTGATCGAGGCCGGCATGGAGGTCAATACCCCTCCTCCCGCGGCGATGGCCGAATTTAGGGAATTGGGACGCAAAAACTCTCTCGAGTTTATCGAAAAAACCTTCGGGGAAGAGGGGAAACAGTTGGCCGACAGGTTCATAAAGGCCATAGACGACGTCCGCAAAGCCGAAAAGCGGTAGCTTCGGGAACAGCGGGGGACAGCGGCGACATGAACGGCGATAACGTCGCGATGGAGAAAAAAAAGATAGAGAAAAAAAGCTCTTTTTTTGACCGCATCGTGCAATGGGGCAACGCCTTGGAAAAAATCTTGGAGTTTCCCCTTTTTATTCTGGCTGTGTCCATGTTTTTCATCGTTTTTTGGGGCGTGATTTTCCGTTACATCCTGCGCAGCCCTTTGAGCTGGTCGGAAGAGCTGTCCCGTTACCTGATGATATGGATGGCTCTTTTGTCCGTTTCCCTGGGCTTGTGGCGTCATGAGCATATCGGAATCAGCATGTTCATCAAGAGACTTCCGCGTTTCATCGCGAAATGCGTTATTTTTCTCTCCAACGGGCTGATTCTGTATTTTTTGTACGTGTTGCTGTTTTACGGCGCTAAAATGACGGAAGGCGGAAAAGCGCAATTTTCCACGGCGCTGGGCACCAGCATGTATTGGTGGCTGATGGCCGTCCCGGCCAGCGCTTTTTTCTGCGTCATTTTTTTGCTGGGGAAGATGATCGTCGACATTCGACGCACGGAGCTGGACGAGATCCTGATGTCCGAGGATATTGTGGACACCGTCAAACGCGAAGAGGGGTTGGAATTTTGAGGCAAAAGGAGACGGGACTATGTCGGGAATTCTAGGCGCGGCCTTCGCTATTCTCATCATCGTCGGAATGCCCATTGGGTTTGTGCTGGGGGTCGTGGGACTCGTAGGCATCTTGAACATGAACCTTCCCCCATCGATCATGCAATTAGTCCCTCAACGTTATTTCGCGGGCGTCGACATGTTCACGCTGATGGCGATGCCGTTTTTCATCATCGCGGGCGATATCATGAACCGCACGGGCATCACGGGACGCCTCGTCAAGTTCAGCAACGTTCTGGTGGGACACCTGCGGGGAGGCCTCGCCCACGCCAACATCCTCGCTTCGGTTTTTTTCGCGGGCATCACGGGAGCCGCCGTCAGCGATACGGCCGCCATCGGCTCCATGCTGATTCCCGCTATGGTGGACGAGGGATACGACAAGCCTTTTTCCGCCGCGATAACGGCGGCGTCGTCCATTATCGGACCGACCATCCCGCCTTCGAACATCATGGTCATTTATGGGGCCTTCATGCAGGTTTCCATCGCCGGGCTTTTCATGTGCGGGGTTGTGCCGGGACTGTTGCTGGCGGGCGTGTTGATGGTCATGACGGTGCGCATCGCCAAAAAACGGGGGTACCCCGTGGGAGAGCGGCGGGCGACGCTCCGCGAGATGGGGGCGGCCTTTAAAGACGCTTTTGTGGCGTTGCTCATGCCCTTGATCATTTTGGGGGGAATCCTGTCGGGGATGTTCACCCCCACGGAGGCGGCGGCCGTCGCGGTGGCGTACGCCCTTTTCGTCGGGTTCGTCGTGTACCGCAACCTGACGTTGGGCGATCTTTACCCCATGTTCATCAAGATGGCGCGCACGACAGGGATCGTTTTCCTGGTCATCGCCTGCGCCTCCATATTGGGCTGGGTGCTGACCATTGAGCAGATACCGGAAAAAATCGCGCGCGCCATGCTTTCGATCAGCAACGACAAATGGGTCGTCATGTCGATGATCCTGGCGCTGATGCTCCTGATCGGCATGTTCATGGATATCGCGGCCGCCTTGATCATTCTTGGACCTATCCTGCATCCTTTGGCGGTTCAACTGGGGTTCCATCCTCTTCACTTCGGCATTATCATGGTGCTTTCCCTGAACATCGGATTGATGACTCCGCCGGTGGGGGCCTGTCTTTTTGTGGCCTGCGGGATCAGCAAGCTGACGATCGAGACGATCAGCAAGGAGATATTTCCTTTCATTCTCGCAGAGATATTCGTCTTGCTTCTGATCACCTTCGTGCCGGCTATCCCATTGTTTCTGCCGAGGTTGATGGGACTCGCCCCATGAGAATCCGCGCGGCCGCAACGCGGCGCTTCGGCGAACGATTACCGGAGAACGATTATAAGAAGTAAATTGGGAGGAACTTGAAATGGCCGAAAAAAAAGTGACCGTCAAAAATCGGCATGGCCTGCACGCCCGCCCGGCGGCGGCCTTCGTGCAAAAGGCTTCGAGCTATCCCTTCGCGATCCTGATCGAGAAGGCGGGGAAGAGTTCGGACGCGAAAAGCATCCTGGGCATCATGTCCTTGGCCGTTCAGAAGGACGACGAGGTCATTCTGAAGGCCGATGGAGACGAAGCGGCCCTGGACGCTCTGGAGTCGATTTTGCTCGACGCGGATTCGGAATAGAGAAATAAGCACGGAAAGGAAAGGTACCGCCATGTTCGGCTTCGGTTCTAAGAAATTGAAATTGGTCGCCCCCCTCACGGGGACTGAGGTGGCTTTGACGGATGTCCCCGACCCCGCGTTCGCCACGAAGATTTTGGGAGACGGAGTCGCGATCGACCCCACGGGCGACACCGTCAAAGCCCCCTGCGATGGAGAGATCACGGCGCTTTTCCCGGCCTGCCAGGCCGTCGGCGTCAAGACGCGGGAGGGAGTGGAGTTGCTGATCCATCTCGGCATCGATACGGCCGAACTGAAGGAAGAATCCTTCGAGGGATTGGTGAAGCAGGGCGATATCGTAAAGCAAGGACAGCCTTTGATCCGCTTCGACGCGGCTAAAATCAAGGCCGCCGGCAAAGCGGCGGTCACTCCGTTTCTGGTGACGAACCCGGACAAAATCAAGTCGATGACGCTATTCCCCGGCCCCTACACGGCTGGGGAAACCTTTATCATGGAGTTGGGTCTATAAAAACCGCGCGGCGTAAGCCGCTACCACGGCCTGCCCCGCGGAGACGCCCTCGTCGTTGGGGGGGAGCGTACGGTGCGTCAACACGGGTGCCTCTCGCTTTCGGAGTTCTTCGCGGGTCAGGTCGAGCAGCAACCGGTTTTGCCACACTCCGCCGGAGAGCGCGACGCGCTCGATCCCCGTTTTTTCCCTCAAAAGAACACAGACGTCCGCGACGGCGCGAGCCAAGCCTCGGTGAAACGCCGCCGCCGGGTTTCCCGCGCCCTTGGACGCGCGGGACGCCGGCGAGCCGAGCAACGATTTCACCGCCCCTCGCCAGTCCAGGCGGATAAAGCCTCTCTCGTCCGCTATGTCGAAGTTCAAGATCCCGTCTCCCTCCGCGGCGTTTTCCAGGGCCATCGCCGCCTGCCCGTCGTAGGTCGCCGTCGGGCATAGGTTCAAAAGAGCGGCAAATCCATCGAAAAGCCTCCCGCACGAGGTCGTGACGGGCGACGTCCCCGCGACGGCGAGGACGGGGTCGATCAGGGTGCGAAACTCGGGCCAGAGGGCCGACGCGATTTTTTTCGCGTCCTCCGCGCCGACGGCTTCGTTCAGAAGAGCCAGGGCGTAACGCCAGGGCTGGCGGATGGCGCTTTCCCCTCCCGGCAGCCGAGCGGGACGGAGAGAGCCCATACGCGTGAAACCCCCGGCGTCGCCGACCAGAAACTCCCCTCCCCAGAGCGTGCCGTCGTCGCCGTAACCCGTTCCGTCGAACAGGACCCCGATGACGGGATCGAAATAGGCGTTGTCCAGCAACGCCGAGGCCAGATGGGCGTGATGGTGCTGGACGGGACAGAGCGCGCTTTCGGGGCCGAGGAACTCCTTCGCCAAATTCGTCGCCGCGTAACCGGGGTGCTTGTCGAAAGCCAGGACACGCGGCTCGATTCCGTAGAGGCCGATGAAATGCCGGAGGGAGCTTTTGTAATAGCTCGCCGTCTCCAGTCGAGCCAGGTCGCCCAGATACTGTCCCGGAAAGAGATCTCGCCCCCGCGTCAGCGTATAAGTAGACTTCAACTGTGCGCCGGCGGCCAGAATATCAGGGGCGTCCAGGGGCAGGGTCATCGGGTTGGGCACGTAACCCCGAGCGCGGCGTAAAAAGATCGGCGGGGATTTCACCGTCTCGTCCGAACCCGGCTCCGCGGGCATCAGAACGGAGTCGTCGATGGCCGTGTGGATGGCTCGGTCGTGGCACAGGAAAAAATCCACAATGCCCGAAAGCGCGGAAAACGCGTCCTCGTCGGAGGAGACGATGGGGGCGTCGCCCAGGTTCGCGCTGGTCATGACCAGCGCCTCGAATTTTTCCATGATCAGGTGGTGCAAAGGAGCGTAGGGCAACAAGATCCCCAGCCGCTTGTGCCCGGGCGCGACCAGGGGCGAGATCGAAACGTCGGCACGGGCGGGGCAGAGCACGACGGGCCTCTGTACCCCGAGGAGCAGCCGCTCCGCGTCCGGGGAGACCTGGGCGACGCCGCGAGCCGCGTCGAGATCGCGGACCATCAGGGCGAAGGGCTTGTCCGGCCTGCGTTTTCGAAGACGCAGTTCCCGAACGGGATCGTCCTGGGGCAGACACGCGATGTGGAACCCTCCGACGCCCTTGACGGCTACCAGCTTCCCCGCCGATATTTCGGAGATCAGCCTTGTTATCGCGTCCTCTCCCCGGCGGAGCGTCCGCCCCTCCGGACCGCAAAAACGAACCTGGGGGCCGCAGACGGGGCAGGCATTGGGCTGGGCGTGGAAGCGCCGGTCGGCGGGGTCGCGATATTCCCGCCGGCAGTCCGGGCACATCGGAAAATCCGCCATCGTCGTCAGAGGGCGGTCGTAGGGAAGCGCCCGGATGAGGGTATAGCGCGGGCCGCAGTTGGTGCAGTTGACGAAGGGGTAACGATAGCGCCGGTTTTTGGGATCGCGCATCTCGGCCAAACAATCCGGGCAGACGGCCAGATCGGCCGGGATCAAGACATTCCGGCCACTCGACCGGGCGCTGGGGACGACGGAAAAATCCGCGAAGGTCCGGCGCGGCAGGGGAACGCGCCGGACGCGCACGTCCGTCACCACCGCGGCGTCGGGATGCTCCTCCCAGAGGGCGCGCAGGTATTCGTCGACGGAAGACTCCTCTCCCTCGACGACGATCTCCACTCCGCCCGACGTGTTGCGCACCGTCCCGCCCAGCCCCAGGGCTTTCGCCTCCCTGACGCAAAAAGGACGGAACCCCACGCCCTGCACGACTCCCGTGACCGTCAGCTCCGCCCGTTGCATGAGAACCTCGGAATCAACCCAAACTCATATTTCCGGCGAAAGGAGGGAGGCGATATCCCCGGCGTCGGAGCCGGCGAAGATTTCGTGGGTATCCAACCCCTCCAGGGCCTTCGCGACGCTTTCCTTCGTGTAGGGGCGGCCGACGAGGCGCGACAAAAGCGGCGAGTAATCCCCGCTGCCGAAATAATCGCCGCGAAACGAGCACTCGACCACCGATCCCTCGTCCACGACCAGGAAGGCCTCCGCCCCTCCCCAGGGGAAACGCGCCCTCTTGCGCTCCGTAAAGCGCGGGGATTCGCCGTAGTTCCATTCCCACCTGGAGTATTTTTCGTCCCTGAGCTTTTCGACCTCATCCAAAGCGTCCCGCTCCAGCGTCAGGGGCGTCAACCCCTCGACGCCCTGCTGAAGCCGCTTCTGAAACTCGGCGACCGGCAAAGGGGACGGCAGGTAGGGCATGATGTTGCCGACTCTGCTGCGAATGGATTTGACGGCTTTGCTCTGGAACTTGTCCTCGGAGGGCCGCAGGGCTTGCGACAAGATCTCCAGGTCGGCGTCGTAAAGCAGCGTTCCGTGGTGCAGCATGACGCCGCCCCGGCGAAACTGAGCGCCGCCCGAAACCTTCTTCCCCTCGATGGCGAGATCGTTGCGCCCCGAAAGTTCGGCCGCGACCCCCAGCGTCGCCAGCGCCCGAATGATCGGCCCCGTGAAGAACGCGAAGTCGAAATCCCCCGACGAGTCCGGCATGACGAAGCTGTAGTTGATGTTCCCCAGATCGTGGTACACCGCGCCCCCTCCGGAGTTTCGCCGAACCACATGAATGCCGCGCTCCTCGACGAACGCGGTGTTGATCTCCTCGAGGGTGTTCTGAAAACGCCCGACGATAATGGACGGCTCGTTCTGCCACAGCATGAAAAACCGCGACTTGTCCCTTATGGCCCGAAGGCAAAGGTATTCCTCCAGCGCCAGGTTGTATTGCGGTTTGGTGTTCTTGTTCTCGACAACGTACATGTCCGCACCTCCAGAAAAACTTTCGTTTATAATATCACTCGGAATTATTGAGACGCGGACAAGGACGCAAGCAAAGATGAAATATAAATTATGAAAGACATAATGATGAAAGATAAAAAACAAGAACACACGACGCGTTTGTCGGCGGGCGTCATTGTCGACAAATCCAACGCGCGCATCGAGTTCCGAGGGCGTCTCGACAGCTTGAGCGCCGCTGTCGTGGCCCTGCAGGTCACGGGGCGGCGAGAAGGCCGGGACTCTTTGGTCGAGGAGTTGGAGGAGGTTCGCGCGAAGATCTACGACGTTCTATCCTGCGAGGTTACGGGCAAGCCCTGCGAGGGCCTGGCCCTTTGGGGCCTGGACTCCGAGGAGATACGGAAGCGCTCCCACCGCCCCGCGAAATATTTCGGACTGGGGCACATTCGCCCTCACCACACGATGGGAGTCATCGCCGCGGGACTCAACGAGCTGAGAACGAAGGTTCGGGAGACGGAGCTCTCCGCCTGCCGGGCCTTTTACGCGCCCGAAGGGCCGGAACGTTTGGACATCGTCACGGTGCTGAATCGCCTCGGCAGCGCTCTTTATATATTGACGTACAAATATCTCCCGGAGGGTTACGCCCAAACGGTGAGATCGCCCGAAAAAAAAGGCCCTTGACCGTTGCTTATTTGGAGTATAATACCCCCGCGAGTTGCAAGAGATTTGCGCGTTAAATTAATCAGAGGCAGTTGATGAGCATGTCTAACGTTCCTTTCGCCGTCGTCAATCCACGCATAAAAGAGGCGCTTATACATCTTTCGCCGTCGTTGCACGGCAAGGACGACGCTTTGATAAAGGTGCTGGCTTGTATTTTTTCGAACGGGCATTTGTTGCTGGAGGACCTCCCCGGCCTGGGCAAAACGACCCTGGCCATAGCCGTGGCTCGGGCGCTGGGTTTGGATTTTGGCCGCGTTCAGTGCACAAACGACCTTTTGCCCACGGACGTCACGGGGCTCAACATTTTCAGGGCGGAAAAGGGCGATTTCGAGTTTCACCCCGGCCCCATCTTCAACAATCTGGTGCTGGTGGACGAGATCAACCGCGCGACGCCCAAGACTCAAAGCGCGCTTTTGGAGGCTATGGGCGAGGAGCAGGCCACGATCGACGGCACAACCTACCGCCTGCCGCGCCCTTTTTTCGTCGTCGCCACACAAAACCCCGTGGAGCACTCCGGGACGTTTCCCCTGCCGGAATCCCAGATGGACCGTTTTATGATGAAGGTCTCCATCGGCTACCCCCTCAAGGACGCGGAACGCGAGATTTTGCGCGTCGGTAGCCAAAAGGACAAGCTCTCGGACATCGAGCCCATGTTTACCCCCGACGAGATCTTGCGGCTTCAGGCAAGCATAGAACGGGACGTGACCGTTTCCGACAAAATTCTGGACTATATGCTGAACTTGACCGAAAAAACCCGCATCTCTCCCAATATCGCGGCCGGGATTTCGACGCGGGGCGCGATGTCGCTTCTGCAGCTCGCGAAAACGCTGGCATGGATGCAGAATCGAGACTACGTGATCCCCGAGGACGTCAAAGCCATGGCCGAGGACGTCCTGTTGCACCGCCTGCAGTTGCGGCAAGGGTCGGAGGAGACCAAACGCGAGATCTTGAGCGCGATTTTCTCGGAGGTTCCGACCATCGTATGAAGTTCGCGTCAACGCGTCTTCCGGTTTTCGCGGCGGGGAGCCGCCGGGCATGAAGCGCATCATTCGGACTCGCCGGTCGGGGATGGTCTATATCGCCGTCTCGATATTCCTGGGGGTTGTGGCGGTGAACAGCGCCAACAACCTGCTGTATCTCGTCACGGCGGTGTTGTTGGGGTATATGTTGGCCTCGGGGCTTGCCGGACGCGGCAACATCCGCAACGCCCAGGTGTCCGTATCCTTCCCCGACGAGGTTTACGCCCAAACGCCCTGCGTCGCCACCGTGCGGATCGTCAATAAAAGCCGTTTCGTTCCCCTTTTTCTCATTGAGGTGGCTTTGGAGGAAAGAAAAGGGCGCGTTTTTTTCCCGATCGTCCAGCCGGGCAAGTCCGAGAGCCGTTCCTTTTTCACCGTTTTTCCCTTTCGGGGGCGGCATGACGTCGAGGACATCGAGCTTTCGTCCGTCTATCCGTTCAATTTTTTCGTGCGCTATTGGCCCGTCGATTTCGAGACCTCCGTGACGGTGTTTCCCTGTCCCCTCCGCTGCGACCTGGAGCTCGTTTTCGTCCGCAGGAGCCGACAGGACGACGAAGGGGAGGACGCGGCCTCGAAGGAGGAGACGGATATCGTCGGAGTGCGCCCCTACGTGGAGGGCGACTCCATGAAGCGTATCCATTGGAAATCCTCCGCCCGCACGGGAAAATTGAAGACCCGGCTCTACGATGGAACCTCCTCGCAAAGCGGACGCGTCATCGACTTGGATCGCCTGGTGGAAAGAGACGTGGAGCGTGGGCTGTCCATGGCGGCCTACGCGATAACGGAGTCCATGAGGTCGAAATTGCCCGTCGGGATGCTCAGCCGACAGGAGATCATCCTGCCGGCCGCGGATTTTCCCCATAAAAAAGATCTTTTGACGAGGTTGGCTTTATATGAATAGACTCTTGAAAACACAGGAAATCGGTACGGGCGTTTCCCTGCGGGCTATTTTGAACGCCGCGGTCGCGATTTGCGCGGTCTTGGCGTTTTTCATGGGAAGCGAGTTGATCGGGGCCCTGTACGCCTGGGGCTTTCTGGCGTTGATGGCGTTTGCCTTTTTCATCGAATGGCAAGACCTGCCCCATCCGCCGCGGCTTCTGATCAACTTGGCGACTCTGGCCGCCCTCGGGGGCATCTTCACCCGCATGAGACGCAACTATATCATCGAGGCGCTGATGGAGTCGCTTCTTTTGATGATCGCCGTCAAAATGCTGGAGGACAAGAAAGCTCGCGACTACGTTCAGATCGTGTTGCTCGGCCTGGCCACGGTCGTCTGCTACGCGATGCTTTCCGCGGAAAAAGCCTTCATCGTCTATTGTTTCGGGTTGGGCTTGCTCTCCACCCTGACCCTGCTCCTCTCCACCTGGCTCGACAAGGAGCCCGGCGCTTTTTTGAGCCTCAAAGAAATACGGCAGCTTTTCACTCGCACAGGCGCTCTCTTTGTCGTCATGCTGCCCCTGTGCCTCCTGCTCTTTTTCGGCCTGCCCCGCACGACGGCGCCTCTTTTCGGAATGCGAGGCCAGTACGGGATCACCTCCACGGGCTTTTCCGATCAGGTTCAACTGGGCGACGCCAGTAGCATTCAGTCAAACAACAAGCTCGCCTTTCGCGCGGAGATGCGGCCCTTGGGCGACGAAAGGACGCTCTACTGGCGCGGGACGGTGTTGGATCTCTTCGACGGAAGAGCGTGGATTTCCTCGCGGAACAACGTGGACAGAGGGTCTTTCAGCCCGGACCCGGACGCGCCGCGCGTCGAGCAGCAGATCTTTTTGGAGGCCGGAAACCGCGGCTACCTTTTCGCGTTGGATCAGCCCTTCGTCATCCGAGGCGTCGACGTCATATCGGACGGAGACGGCGCTTTTCGTCACAGATCCCGCTCCGTCGGCCGTCGCGTGCAGTACGACGCCGTGTCGGTCTTATCTTCCCAGATGAAGCCCCTCAATGGCGCCATCAACAAAAGGCGCTACCTGTCGCTGCCCGACTCTTTCAGCCCGCGCCTTCAGGCGCTGGTGGCGGACAGAACGCGCGGCATGAGCGACCGGGAAAAAATCTCCGAAATACTGAGTTTCTTGGCGTCGGAATTTTCGTATTCCCTCGAAGGCCTTCCCAACACGCGGGATGCCCTCGAACAGTTTATCTTCGTCGACAAAAAAGGCAACTGCGAATACTTCGCGGCGGCATTGAGCGTGATGTTGCGCATGGCGGGCGTCCCCACCCGATTGGTGGCCGGATATCGGGGCGGCGTCTACAACGAAGCGGGAGGGTATTACATCATACAAGAACAGAACGCCCATGTTTGGGTCGAGGTGTGGGATACGGAAGCCGGAGCCTGGACGCGCTACGACCCCACCCCGGTCGGAGTGGGCGCTGGCTCCGGCCTTTCCGCTTACGATACCTTTGCGCTGTACCTGGACTTGCTCGACTATCAATGGTCGAAGCTGGTCGTGAACTACAACTGGGAAACGCAGGCGGAGCTGGTGCAGAACCTGAGAGAGATCATCCGCAATCCCCGCGCCTCGTTGACCCCCACGCGCGACGGCTTCCGTCGTCTGGGCTCCGCGCTGTCCGCTCCGGCCATCGCCCTCGCCGCGTCGTCGGCTTGCGTCGCGCTCCTCTACCTCGTGCGCGGCTTGAGAAGACGCCGCCCGGAAATGGCTTTACTGAAGGACTTTTCGCGCGCGATGCGACGCTACGGCTACCGCCGGCACGAAAGCGAGGGCCTCTCGGAGTTTCTGGCGCGCGTGGACGACGCCGGACTGCGGCTCCGCGCCCTGCCTTTTGTCGCGGCCTTCGAAGAACACTACTACAAAGACCTTCCCTTAGACGCCGCAACCTCTCGATACTTACGCAATCAGATCGAGAAAATATCGAGAAGCCGCGGGAGTTAAAAACATCGGGGGTGCGGGGATGCGTTTTCAAGCCGCCAGGGCGATCAGGGGGGCCAAAGCGGGGGTTACGGGGGGGGTGTTGCC
>JAISQE010000198.1 GCA_031274425.1 Synergistaceae bacterium
TCGAAAATGGCCCATGACGCCGTCGTCAGCGGCAGCCCGAGCAACAACCCTCGTTTCGCCACGGAAGAAAGGATCGTCGAACTCTACAAGAAAGCCTATTGAGGCGACACGCGCGCTTCCTTCTCCGCCCTCTCTGCCGCGCGCGTCAGAAGCGCGCGGCAGAGAGGGCGGGAGCGTCTGTCCCTTTACGTCACGGGAATTTGATGCAGAGCATTGTCACGTCGTCCGATTGCTCCGCGTCTCCGGTAAATTTTTGCATATCGGCAAACACGCGCCCCATCAGTGTTTGAGGGTCGTCTCCCGCGCTGTTCAGCGCTTGGACGAGTCGTTCCGCGGAATACATTTCGGAGTCTCCGTTCAGGGCTTCCGTCACCCCGTCCGTGTAGATGTACAGCACGTCCCCCTCCTCCACGACGATTTCGAGGGCCTTATACTCCTCGTTTTCCAGTCCGCCAAGGATGGAATTCACCTGGCAGGGCAGAGGCTGAAAACCGTCGCTTCTGGGTTTAAAATTGGATTTGAAATAAGGAGGGTTGTGCCCGGCGTCTATATATCGAAGACGATGAGAAGAGGCGCTGAAAATTCCGGCGAAGGCCGTCACGAAATAGTTCTCGCTGTTTCTTTCGCAGAGCTGGGCGTTGAGTATCGCAAAAATACGCTCGATGTCGGATTCCGTGCGGACAAGGATTTTCAACGCCGCGTCGGTCTCCATCATGAAGAGAGCGGCCGGAATACCGTGTCCGGTGACGTCCGCGACGATAAAAAAGAACCTGTCTTCGTCTATGGGGAAATAGTTGAAAAAATCCCCGCCTATTTCTTTCATGGGGGCCATCCACCCGAATATTTCACATCCGCCCGTCTCGCCTTCCTTACAGTCCGGCAACAACATCTTCTGTATTTTGGAGGCCACGTAGAGCTCCGTCCGAATTCGTTCTTTCTCGCCGGCAATCTTCTGTATCTCGTGGGCATAAACGGCGAGCCTATCGGTCATATCATTGAAAGAGGCGGATATTTCCCGCAAATCCTCGGGAAAGTTCACTTTTATCCTGCTGGTGAACCCCTCCTCCGTTATGCGTCTTATCTCTCGGTTCAGTTTCGAGAGGGAGCTCGCGATTTTACGAATCATCCCGGACGAGACGATGGAACCGGCAACGGTGACGGCAAGCGTGGGTATGATAAGGAAATCGTACATGAACAGGTGCGCGTTGATGATGGAATTGTCGAAGTTGAACCTGAAGGATAGCAGAAATAAAACGAAAAACACGCTGCTTATGGAGAGCAGGAACGAGAAATAATAGAAAAACAGGGTGTATCTTTGAACTATGGTTCTCCTGATTCTGTTCGTCGCGTACAAAAAAAAGGGAACCAGCATCGCGGACAAGAGGTAACTCGATATTATTGTGGCAAGGCACAGTCTCTCGAATTCGGTGGCGAAGTCTATGCCGAAAAACACGACCTCCACGAACATAGCGTAAAATGTCCCGGCGGATACGCTGAACAACATGAACACGTAAAGCGCGCCGATATCCTCCGGGTTGTCGAAACGGCGCTTTTTCCTTCCGAACAAGCCCATTATCAGTCCGTAAATCCCGTTGCACACCGAAAACGAGGCGGCAAACCGCAGCATTCCCTCGCCGGAAAGATAGTCGCCGATCATGTTCCCGGCGAACCCCACCAGGAACCCCACACCCGGTCCGCCAAGATATCCGAACAAAAGAGCGGCCGCCGCCTGGGGCCTGACCTGGTAATCGAGCAAAAGAGGGGCGCATGACGTCAGATAATTGCAAAGGGCGAACAACAACGTTGCCCCAACGGCAAAGCGAAAGCGTCCGACCCGTCTCGCAGGCGTGATCTCGACGGCTCCGCTACACATCTTTATCTTCGATATTTATCTTCGATTTTATCTCCAACTTTATCTCCAATGAACTTCACCAGCGTCAGTACGTTACGGCCGCCCTCTCTCGCGTATCGCGCGTCGTCCATGGCGGACCGGGTCAAATAAATTCCAAGCCCGCCCGGCTCTCGTTCGTCAGTTCCGGAGACGGTATCCGCGGGAGAAAACGACAGAGGGTCGAAAGGAATTCCCCGATCGCCGAAACGCAATTCTATAGCCCCGTCCTTCACGGTCAAGCCCACGATGACGGCGTCTTTCGCGTTTTTATCCTCATCGTCTTCGTAAGCGTACTTCGTGATGTTCGAGAAAATTTCGTCCGCCGCCATCTCCATGATCGGCGAATATTTCGCGGGGACTCCGCAATCGGCCAGCGTCTGAGCTACAAACGAGTAAACTTCGCTCATTTGCCGGATATCGGCTCTGAAAAAGCGAATTGTTTCCGCCCGCTCCATCCGCCCGAACGAAGCCGGCCCGCTATGCCTCGATCGTCAAAAATTTGGTGAAATTGGCCATCTTCAGGACGTCCAGGACGGCCGGCGTGACGTTTTTCAGCTTCATCTTCCCCTGCGCGGCCATTTTTTTGTGCAACAGGAGCAACGCTCTCAGGCCGGCGCTGGACGTGTGCTCCAGAGCGCCCAGCTCCAACACCAGTTCCTGAACGCCCTCGAGATCCGAGAGCGCCGCTTCGAGTTCGAGAGCGGTCACGGTGTCCAGCCTTCCGGCAAGCGAAACCATGAGCGCCGCGCCGTCCTTTTTCTTTTCGATCCGCATTGACAGCCTCCTTGTTGGGTTCATTCGAGTACGTTCAATTTTTCTGGCCAGTGAGAGTGAGGCGAGCAGAGCGCCACGCTGTACCCCTCCAGACGATAAAGGCGAAAACAGGCTTTCACGTCGGAATCGGTACACGCGCGATCTCCGTCGATTTTGACGCAAAAACTTCTCAGCTCTGTCGATAAGCCCGTTCCCAGCATTTTAACGTAACTTTCCTTGAGCGTCCAGGTATCAAAGAAAGTTTTGGCGGACGGCGCGCGTTCAAAGACAGCGCGTTCGCGCTCATGGAACGAGACGCGGGCCAGAGCCAAATAGTCGTCCTCAATCCACTTTTCTATATCGACTCCCACCGGTTCGTCGTCCACGGCAAGCATCGCGTAGTCGCCGGAATGTGAAAGGCTGAAGTGCGGCCCCCCCGTCACGTAAGGCTTGCCCCGCGCCCCGTACAATATCTCGGAAGCGCCCAACGTCTCGTAAAGCAACAGGTTCGCCGCCAGCGAACGCAGGCGATCCTCCTCCCGCGCGAGCCGCTCGATTCTTCGCGCCCGTTTCGGATAGGCCGCCGAGATTTTCGACCTCACGTCACGGATATTTTGGGCGACGCGGCGGATGTCCATGAGGTGAACCGCCGCTTTCATCGTGGTTCATCACTGCGGCCCATCGTTTTCCCCGAAATAGCCGAGGCCGATCATGCCCCTCAGGAATTTGCGGAGGTAATCGCTTGCCGCTTCCGGCCACCTCCAGCGTCTCCGATAAAGCGCCTGCGACGTGTAGTCGTTCTTCGCGCTCAGCATGATCGCGGGCCTTCCCTGAGCGACGTTCTGGTACGCTATCAGGCTCACCAGTTTTTCCGCCCGCGTTTTGTCCCTCATCGCCTCGGCCAGCTCTTGCCGGAATACCTCGTCCTCCGCCAGCTCGATTTGGAGCCCTTCTTCTTTCATCGCTTCCACAATATCGCCCATGAAAAACATATTGTTGCTGAACGGGTGGAAGACGACGCAGTCCGATGGCGCCTCCGAGAGCAGTAAAATGGCCTTCGCGGTGCTGTCGATGGGAGAAAGATCCGTCCGCTCCAAATAAGCGGAGTATGGGAAACAGCCCACCGTATGGTAGGCGCGCAAGCTGCCTAAGAAGGTGTTGGCGTGCGAGTTGACTTGAAACTCGCCGTCGCGGCTGCGCGCCATGAGGTTCCCGAGGCGCATGATCTTGGCGTCGAGCCCCCGAGGAATCGCCTCGAGAACAGCCCGCTCCGCCATAAATTTGCTGTGCACATACTGGTTTTCAAGGTTCTGTCCGAAATACAGCATCGTTTCGTCCATCAGGGTTCCCTGAGGAGGAACGCCGCCCACCGAGAACCCGGCCACACTCGCCGTCGAGACCTGCACAAGCCGCGCCTTTTTGCGCAACGCGAACTCGATGAGATTGAGCACACCGCCCATATTGACGTCCGTGATGCTGGAATCTTTCGCGAAGTGAGTCACGTTGGCGGCGCAGTTGATGATCGTGTCTATGGGCAAACCCATCAGAGCGCTCAGTGTCTCCGGCCGGGTGATGTCGCCTTCTATCGCGCGGAGCCGGCCTTTAAACGAAGCGGCAAACTCGTCCTCGAAATAGTAAAAAAGCATATTCTCAAGGCGAGCCTCGGCCGAGTCACGGCTTTTGCGCAGCAGGCAGAAGATCGCCCCGCCCTCGTCTTCCAGCAAAACGCGCAGCGCGTGCGCCCCCAAAAAGCCTGTCGCGCCCGTGAGCAAAACATTGCCCAACGGTCTGCGCGAGCCGGTTCGGAACGCCTCTATCGTTCCCCGCGCCAGCAGTTCATTGATGGCTTCGTAGTCGTAGTCCGGCTCCGCCTGTTCCGGCGGGGTCACGGCGCTTCCGCCTCCGGCGAGCAACGCGGCCAGTTCTCTCGGCGTCGGGTGGGCGAAGACGTCGGCGTATGAAAGAGACGCGCCCGTTCCCCCCAATCCCTTTTCCTTCGCCTCGATGACGACGCGGGTGACCGCCAGCGAGGAGCCGCCGATGTCGAAAAAGCTGTCTTTCGCCCCCACCTTCTCCAGGTTGAGCACCCGGGCGAAGATCGAGCAAAGCGCCTCCTCCAGCGCGGTTCGGGGGGCTTCGTAATCCGCCGATTTCAACAGCTCCGGCTCTGGAAGGGCGCGTAGGTCGTTCTTGCCGTTGGGTGTCTTGGGCATGGCGCTCATCCGTAGATACGCGGTGGGAACCATGTAGGGGGTCAGGCTCTTCGCCAAACGCTCCCTCACCGCGGCGGGCTCCGCCGGGCCGTCCGCCACGTAGTAGGCGCAAAGGTGGTCGGAGTTCTGAATACGCCGGATCATGACAGCGCAGGACTTCATCCCCTCGATGGCCGAGATGGCGCTTTCGATTTCTCCGAGTTCGATGCGCAGACCTCGCAGTTTTATTTGGTTGTCGTTGCGTCCGAGGATTTCGATCTCTCCGTCGTTTGTCCACCGCGCGAAGTCCCCGCACTTGTAGGCGCGCCCGCCGTCGTAAGTCACGAAATGCTCGGCGGTCTGCTCCGGCCTGTTGATGTAGCCGCGGCCCACGCCGCGCCCTCCCACTTGGAGTTCGCCGACGACGCCGGGCGGAAGGGCGTTGCCGTCGGAATCGACAACCGTCTCGCGCACGTTGAGAAGCGGGGGACCGACGGTGATGCGGTCCGCGTTGGAGAGGTCTCTGCTGTTGCAGGCAATGGATATCTCCGTCGGGCCGTAGATGTTGAAAAGCCCGGAGCCGTATTTTCTGTCCTTCTTGAGCCGCTCGAGAAGCGCCTTCGGATATTTTTCCCCGCCGAGCACGATCACCTTGCACCGTCTGAGCGCGTCGAGCAGAGGCTTATATTCGCTGTACTCCAGAATTCTCGTCGGCGTCGAGTCGATGGCGTCCGCGCCGGTGCGTTCGAACAACTCGGCCATACGAACGGGGTCGCGGGCCTCCTCGTCGTCGGCGAGCACGGTCGTGAGACCGTTGCACAAAGGCAACAGCGTCTCCACGCCAAACATGTCGAAGGCCACGGTGGTGATCGACAGCATGACGCAGTCGCCGCGCACGAGGGCGTAGGCGTAGTCGTTGCGGGCGTCGGGGGTGATGAAGTTGGCGATGCCGCGATGCTCGATCATGACCCCCTTCGGCTTGCCGGTGGAACCGGACGTGAACAACAGATAAGCCAACTGATCCGGAGCGACGGCGACGCCGGGCTCGTCCCCGCTTACGCCTTCAATGAGCGAGTCGAAGTCCAGCGCGAGTTCCCCCGCGGAGCGGGTGTCCGGCGTCGTCAGAAGGTACCTCGCGCCGCTGTCGTTCAGGACGTGCTCGATGCGCTCAGCCGGGTAGTCCGGGTCGATGGGTATGTAGGCGCAACCCGCTTTGAGAATTCCGAACATCGCCGCAATCACGCGACTGGTGCGGTGCAGAATGAAGGCAATCCGGTCCTCTCTTTTCACGCCCAGCGCCAACAGCGCGTTGGCGACCTTATTGACCCGCTCGTTCAGCAGAGAGTACGAGTATTCGCCATCGACGGCGATGAGCGCGGTTTTGTCGGGGTTTTTACGGACCGCGTTCTCGAACATGGCAACCAGCGTCGTCTCCGGCCGCTCTCCATCCGTTTTGTTGAAGCTCGCAAGCAAGCCTCGCGCGGCGTCCGAGAGCAGCGACACCTGGCGCAGCGGCGCATGGGGCTTCGCGACGATATTTTCCAGCGCCGTCGTGATGGTTTCGACAAATCGCTCCATGAGGGAAGCGGAGTAGAGCGTCCCATCGTACTGCACGACATACGCGATGTCTTTGCCTCGCTCCTCAGCGAAAACGGATATTTTGAACATCGGATCGTCGCCGGTGAGGAAATCCGCGGCCGCCGGCTCCCCTCCGACCTGGTGCTCCTCTACGAGTCCCAGTTGGCAGGCGTACAGGATCGAGGGCTCAAAATCATGCTCCTGGGAGACTCGGGTGAAGGGGTATCCCTCGTGAATCATGGCGTCGGTGAGCTTTTGCTGGCAGTATCGCACGAAGTCCAGAGACGAATCGACATCCTCCCCCTTCGTGTGCAGAGCCAACGGCAGAGTCCGCACGAACATGCCGAAGCTATGGGCCAGTCCGGGATCGCTTCGTCCGCTGCTTATGGTTGCCAGGTAGACGTCCGGGCTGTAAGTCCAGCGGCTGACGGCGTAAGAGAGAGCGGCGAGGAAAAGGCCCGCCGGCGTCGCCCCATGGACGCGGGAAAAATTTTCGACCGAAGTTCTGTCCACTGGCCGGACAATTTCGGCGCGCCCGCCTTTTTTCTTTTCCTCTCCTTTTTTCTCTCCTTTGCCTTCGCCCAACAAGTCGCAGGGAAGTTCGCTGACGCCCTCGAAACCCGCGAGCTGTTCGTCGAAGTAGGCTTTGTCCGAGAGCCAATCCGGGCCGCCCTCGTTCTTTTGTTCCCGAACGGCCCAGTCGAAACAAGTAATTTTCTCCCTCGCCGACCGATTTTTCTTCAGGAACGCCTCGTCTTCGTAAACCTCGCCCAGTTCCTCCAAGAATACGTCCAGGGAACCCCCATCGAAGGCCACGTGGTGAAAATCGGCCAGCAACGTGACGCCTTCGGAAGTTTTGTAAACCTGCGTGCGGTAGAGAGGGCCTTTGAACAGGTCGAAGGGGCTGACAAAATCCCGGACGATTCGCTGGAGTTCCCGCTCTTCAACTTCGCGGCACGACGCTTCCGCGGGCGCGTCGCCGGGAATCTGCCGAACTTCGTCCCCCACTGTCGCAAGCCGCGACTTGACCACGGGATGCGCGTCGATTATGGCGGCAACAGCTTTCGCCAGGCGGCGTCCGTCGACGGACGGCGAAAAAGACAGACGAAACGGAATATTGTAAACGGTGGAGTCCGGCTTCTTCATACAGTCGAAGCAAACGCCCATCTGGCTTTGGGAAAGAGGATACCCAACTTCGGAGTCGTCTTGGGCGGAATCGTTTTGGACAGTTTCTTCATTTTTTCGATCCATGAGTTTTTGATCCATGAGCCGCTCGTCCACCAACTTTCGGATGAGCGCGTTTTCGATGCCCAACAGAGTCGGCGACTTCATGATTTCCGGCACGGAGGGGGCGACGCCGAGACGTCCGTCCAGTCTGGTGCAGAACCGGATGGCCGAGAGAGAAGTGAGGCCGACACGGAGGAGGTTGGTGTAAAGATTGAATTGATCGTGCCCGAGAATATCTTTTAAAACGTCGGAGATGGCGAGTTCCAAGTCGTTTCCCGGGTGGGTCGCGTCGCTGAGGGACGATGTCTTTTCCGACGCCCCGAATACGGGCGGCGGAAGTTTTCGGCGGTCGACTTTTCCGTTGGGGTTGAGGGGTATGGCGCCTATCTGCGTCACGGCGGCCGGAACCATGTAGGGCGGAAGTTCTTTCTCGATGAAGCGGTTCAGCCGGTTTATGTCCAGTGAAGAATCCGAGACCACGTAGGCCACGGCGCACTTTCCGCCTCCCGGCGCGTCGAGGGCGACGACAGCCGCGTCCTTCACGTCGGGATGCGCCCGGATACGGAGTTCGATCTCCGAAAGCTCGACGCGGAAACCGCGGATTTTCACCTGAAAGTCGCTTCTTCCGATGAAGTCGACGTCGCCTTCCGGCAAAAACCTGGCCACGTCGCCGGTCTTGTACATACGGGCGAAATCCGGGTCGTCGCTGAAGGGGTTTTTGACGAATTTTTCCGCGGTCAACCCCGGCCGATTCAGGTAACCGAGTCCCGTCTGGCGGCCCGCGACGCAAAGTTCTCCCGCCGCGCCGATGGGAGCGAGGCCGCCCGACTCGTCCAGGATATAGACGGCCGTGTTCGCGGGCGGCTTGCCGAGAGGCACGCGATCGTAAAGCCGGTCCACTTTGAAGATGCTGGAGAGTATCGTGCACTCGGTGGGGCCGTAAGCGTTATACAGGGCGAAAGAACCGGGCGGCTCTATGGGAACGAGGGTTTCTCCCCCGACGGTGAGGATTCGGAGAGACGTGTTGCGCATATCCGCGGCAAACTGGCGTCCGAGTTGGGTCGTCATAAAGGCTATGGTGACTCCCTTGTCGTTGAAGCGGTCGTTGATGCGGGGCAGGTCGAGCCGCATTTCCTCCGGAATGACGTCTATCGCCGCGCCGGCTGCCAGCGTCGGGTACATGTCCATCAGGCACGCGTCGAAACCGAAGCTGGCGTAGGCCGCCACGAGATCGTCGGGGGTTATGGAGTACAGCCCCGCGAGCCAGTCGCAGAAATTCGCGAGGTTGCCGTGAGACAGGATCACTCCCTTCGGCTGGCCTGTCGTGCCCGATGTGTAGAGCAGGACCAGGGGGTCGCCGGGAACCGGGGAAGGCGGCAGTTTTTCGATGTGGGGCTCGTTCTTCATTTCCCTGATTTCGTCGGTGCTTAAAATCGCCCCGGCGAAGTTGGGACACAGGTTTTCAAGGCCGGGATCCATGAGGATCATCCCCGCGCCGGAGTCCTTCAGCATAAATTCGAGCCTCTCGGACGGATAGGTCGGATCGAGCGGAACATAGGCCGCTCCCGACTTGAGCACACCCATACCGCAAATGGGCATCATTTCGCTCCGCCTTATCAGGATTCCGACCCAACTGCCGCGTCCGATTCCCGCCTCGAGGAGACGGGAGGCGAGCTTATCCGTCAGGCTATCCAGATCCTCGTAGGATAAGGACAGGTCCTTGAACAAAACGGCCCTATGTTTTGGGGCCGTCTTTGCCCTTTCGCGGAAGAAATCGACGACGGTGCGCCCCACCGCCTTATCGGATCGGCTTCCGGCGAAATCTTCCAGTATTTTTTTGCGATGGGCCTCCGGCAGTTCGGACAGACTGCCGACGGTTCCCGAGGCGTTTTCGTCCAAGACGCTTCCGTCCGAGACGGTTTCGCTCAAGAGCGCGTCTATTCTGTTCACTATGGTTTCGAACTGATCCAGCATACCGCTGACGATTCCCTCCGAGTAAAGCTCCGGGGAGTACGACAAAATCACGCGCAGGGCGGCGCCTTGACGAATCATTTCCAGTTTGAGATCCACGTGAATTTCCTGCAAGATTCGGGACAGCGCGCAAACCGACACTCCGTCAATATCGAATGGAGGATATTCCTCCAGGTAATTGACGATCACGTCGAAGATGGGGTGACGCGATTCGTTCCGATCCGGGGCCAGGGTCGACGTCAGAGATTCCAGCGGGCAGGTCTGGTTGGTCTTGACTTCCTTGAGAACCTCCGATATCCGGTCGATATACGCGTCGATTTTTTCGTTCGGGTCGGTTTTGACGCGAACCGGCAGGATATTGGCGAACATGCCCACCATGCCGGCCGTCTCGGGAAGCGCGCGCCCGCTCATCGCCGCTCCGATCACCACGTCTCGGCTGTTGCAGTACTTGGCGAGCGTGAGGCCGAAGGCGGCGAACAGGATGGCGTAAAGGGTGTTCCCTCGTTTCGCGATGCTTTCCTCCAGCCGGGCAACGTCGATCTTCCGTTCCAGAAGAGAGGAAACGGCGGGAAGTCGCGGCGGTCTCACGGGGCATGTGGGCATATCGTTCTCCGGCACGCCGTCGGAGAACCTATCGAGAAAGAATTTTCGTCTCTCCTCCGAGTCGTCGTGATTGGCTTTCCATACGGCATAGTCCAGGAAATCGGGAGATTCGGGAGTCACGTATCCGCCTCCGTTCCCGTACAGTTCTTGAAGATCCTGAATAAATCGGTTGAATCCCAGCCCGTCCATGATGATATGATGAATCCACAGCAACAGGACGTGCTGATTTTCGCCGATTTCGATGAGGAAAAAGCGAAAAAGCGGAGCTCGCTCCAAGCGGAAAGGTTTGTTCAGAGACTTTACGAGGAGCTGAAGCTCTTCCGAGCCGCGGGATTTTTTCTCGAGCGGGGCAAAAAGGCTGTCGGACACTCTATGAACGACTTCTCCGTTTTCGATAGGGTAGTAGGAGCGCATGATCCTGTGACGTTCCACGAAAGCGTTCAGCGATCTTTCGAGCCTCGCCTCATCCAAAACGCCGGAGAGCCGCAGTTGAAAATTGACGTTATAGGCCGTGGAGTCCGGCCGTAAATGCTGTTCCGCCGCCACTTGGCGCTCCGAAAAAGTGAGAGGCCAGACCTCGAAATTCTCCATATCCTTTCCCAATACTGTAACGATTCCCTCTGTCATCCCGACACCTGCTTTATTTGTTTATTTGTTTATTCATCAGCAGTTTATGCCAGGGCGGGCGGGATTGCAAGCCGCTCTTGCCCAAGATGTCCAAAGATGTCCCAAGATGTCGCTCCCGAGAACTTCGGGCTTGTTATAACCCGACTTTCGCAGCCGATGAAGTGAAAAAGATGGAGTGAAAAATGGTAAAATCTCCGGGAGAGGTTCATTCAGGGGGAGGTTTTAGCTGTGAAATCCTTGTCTTACGGACGACAGTGGATCGACGACGCCGACATCGACGAGGTGGCGAGCGTTCTAAAAGGAGATTGGCTCACCCAGGGACCGACCGTCGAGCGTTTCGAGAAAGCCCTGGCCGACTACATCGGAGTGCGGCACGTCGTCGCGTTTTCCAGCGGGACGGCGGCGTTGCACGGCGCGGTGGCGGCGGCGGGCGTTGAGGAGGGCGACCGAGTCCTGACGACGCCCCTGACGTTCGCGGCGACGGCGAACGTGGCGCTTTACATGGGAGCGGAGCCCGTTTTCGCGGATATCTACCACGGGACGCTCTGCATGCATCCCCGCAAGGCGGAGGAAAGGCTCCAGGAGCTGCCCCGAAAGATCAAGGCGATCATACCCGTCAGTTTCGCGGGCTACCCTTTCGATATCGAGCCCTTCAAATTTATGGCCCACGACTACGACGCGGTCCTGATCGAGGACGCCTGCCACTCGCTGGGGGGCTACCGGGGCAACGACCACTACGGGGACCGGCGCAAGATCGGACGCGACGCCGATATGACGGCTTTGAGCTTCCACCCGGTGAAGCACATCACCACGGGGGAGGGCGGCGCGGTGGCGACCGACAACAACGTGTTCGCCCGGCGCTTGCGTCTTTTCCGCAACCACGGCATCACGCGGACCGCGGACGAATTCGAGGAGAAGCCCGACGGCCCGTGGCACAGCGAAATGCAGACGCTCGGCTTCAACTATCGCCTGTCGGACATCCATTGCGCGCTGGGCCTGAGCCAGTTGAAGCGCCTCGACGCGTTTGTCGAAAGACGGCGCGAGCTGGCGAACCTCTATCGCGGACACCTGTCGGGGCTGCGCGGCGTCTACCAACCTCCGGCGCTGGAGGGGCACGCCTACCACTTGTTCCCCATCCGGGTGGCTCCGGAACTTAGGGGCGCGCTGTTCGCACATCTGGCCGAGAACGACGTCCGGCTCCAGGTGCACTATCCGCCCGTCCCCCTGCACCCCTATTACAAAAAGCGATTCGGCTATAAAAAAGGCGATTTCCCCGAGGCAGAACGGTTTTACGAGGAGACGATATCCCTGCCGCTCTTCCCGCTCATGGAAGACGCGGACGTCAAGCGCGTCGTGGATTGCATCGCGAAATTTTACGAGAAATCGAACCCGGCCGCCTGACGATGCCGATAATGATTTAGATGGTGATGATGATTAGATGATGCTGATCGGATGGTGACCCCAAAAAGCCGGGAGGCTTGGCTTTAGCCTCCCAGATACGCTTCCTTCACCCTCGGGTCTTGAAGCAGTTCCTCCCCCGTACCCTCGATGGTCACCGCTCCGACCTCCAGAACGTAGGCTTTGTTGGCGATTTTTAACGCGGCGAAGGCGTTTTGCTCCACAAGGAGAATCGTCTTGCCCTGACGGTTGATCTCGCGGATGATGTCGAAGACCTCGCTGACCAACATGGGGGCCAGTCCCAGCGAGGGCTCGTCGAGCATCAGCAGCTCGGGGCGGCTCATCAGGGCGCGCCCCACCGCCAGCATCTGTTGTTCTCCGCCCGATAGGGTCCCGCCTTTCTGGGCGCGGCGTTCCTTCAAACGCGGGAAGAGGTCATAGACGTAGTCGATGTCGCGCAGGATCTCCGCTTTGTCGTTGCGGGTGTAGGCCCCCAGACGCAGGTTCTCCTCCACCGTGAGCTGAGGCAGAATTCTGCGTCCCTCCGGGCTCAGGGCAATGCCCATTTTCACCATGTCCTCCGGTTGGCGTCCGTTCAGCCGAATGGGTTTTCCCTGATAGGGCGTGTAGCCGATATAGCCCTTGAACCCCCGGACCAGCCCGGCGATCGCGCGGATCGTGCTGCTCTTGCCCGCTCCGTTGGCGCCGATGAGGGTGACGATGTCTCCTCTGGGGATGGACACGTCGATGCCCTTCACGGCGTGAATGCCCCCGTACCAAATATTCAGATTCTGAATGTCCAGCATATCCCTTTTTCCTTCCTCACGCGCCTGAAGGGGCATCGCCCGCCGGGGCGTCTTTGCCCAGATAAGCCTCGATGACCTGGGGATTCGCCCGAATGTCCCGAGGCGATCCCTCGGCGATCAACATCCCGCGATCCAGCACCCAGATGTACTCGCAAACGCCCATCACGACTTTCATGTCGTGTTCGATCAGGAGAATGGTCAGGTCGAAATCGTCCCGCAGCTTGCGTATGAAGTTCAAAAGCTCCACCGACTCCTGCGGGTTCATGCCGGCCGCCGGTTCGTCCAACAGCAGAAACTTGGGCCGGGTCGCCAGGGCGCGCGCGATCTCGAGACGCCTCTGAGCGCCGTAGGGCAGGGACGAGGAAATCGCGTGGGCCTGTTCGGCCAGTCCCAGATGCGTCAGAAGCTCCATGGACGTCGCGCGGATCTCGCGTTCCTCCCGAGCGGCGGCCGGGAAGAGAAAGGGAACCAGGTTCTGCCACCACTTCCCCCTCTGGCGTACGTAGCTGCCGATCATGACGTTCTCCAGCACCGTTTCGTTGTGAAAGAGGCGAATGTTCTGAAAGGTTCGCGACAGTCCGGCCTCGCAGACCTTGTGGGGCGGGAGGCCGGTCAGGCGCTGCCCCAAGAAGTCGACGGAGCCCTTCGTCGGCTTGTAAAAGCCGGTGACAACGTTGAACACCGTGGTCTTTCCGGCCCCGTTGGGGCCGATGAGCCCCGTAATGCTGCCCTCGGGAACGTTCATCGAAAGATCTCCGACCGCGACGAGCCCCCCGAAACGAAGGGTGACGTCTTTGATCTCGAGGACGATCTTCTGTTCGGATTTTTGCTCGGATTTTTGTTTGGAAATAGGGATCGCCGTCATTGCCCCCGCACTCCTTTCGCGCCGGAGGGTTTGGCGGGGAAAAGCCAGTCCCACGAAAACTCGCGCGTCCCCATGATCCCCTCGCGCCGGAAGATGATGATCACGATCAGAAGCATGGAGAAGATGACCATACGCATGCCCGGAATGCCGGGGATATGAAAGGAGCCTATCGTGACGGGGTTCTCCACGAAGCGGAGCCACTCCAACATGGTCGTGACCAGGATCGATCCGATAACGCTGCCCGTGATGGACCCCAGGCCGCCCACCACCACCACCATCAAGAGGCTATAGGTCTGCGTGATCATGAACATCTTGGGGTCGATGGTGGTGATCAGGTTTCCCATCAGCGCCCCCCCGAGGCCGCCGCCGAAACAGCCGATGGTGAAAGCCAGCACGCGGGTTTGAAAGGTGTTGATCCCCATCGTCTTGGCCGCGATCTCGTCGTCGCGGACGGCTCGCAGAACGTTGCCGAAGTTGCTGTTCATCAGGCGCACCATGAAGATCAAGACCACGACGAAACAGCCGTAACTCATCCACAGGTCGGTGTGGGCGGGGATGCCCTTCAGGCCCAGAGAGCCGTTGGTCAAGGGCGTCAGGTTGACGATCAGGATGCGGATGATCTCCGCGAACCCCAGGGTCGCGATTCCCAGGTAGTCGCCCCCCAGTCGCAGCACCGGCAGGGCGATGACCCATCCCAGAAAGGCCGCGGCCAGTCCGGCCAGAATCAATGACGCGATGAAGGGCGTGTGGAGGTTCAAAAGCCACGGAGCGATGGGGTCCAAGATCCACATGGTGGTCTTCTGCTCGGCCGTCAGAATCAACAGGGCTGAGACGTAGGCCCCAATCGCCATAAACCCCGCGTGTCCCAGGGAGAACATGCCCGTCATGCCGTAGATAAGGTTGAGGGAGAGCCCCAATATCGCGTTGATGGCGATGAGGTTGATGATACGCAGCTTGTAGCCGTCCAGGTTGCCAGGCGCCCACCACAAAAAGTAAAAAAGCGCCGCCAGCGACAGCAGGTTCAGAGTGCCGTTGCGTATTTTCGTCGTCATATCTTTTCCTCCATCCTCTCGCCCATCAAGCCCGTGGGTTTGACGAGCAGAATGACGATGAGGAGCACGAAGGCGAAGGCGTCTTTGTAGCCCGAGAGCCTCGGGAAGAAGGCGATGGACATGATCTCGACGAACCCCAGCGCCAGTCCCCCGATCATCGCGCCGGGAATGGAGCCGATCCCGCCGAAGACCGCCGCGATAAAGGCTTTGAAGCCCGGAAATATTCCCATGAAGGGCTCCACCCGCGGGTAGCGCAACGCCCACATGATGCCAGCTAGAGCGGCCAGCGCGGACCCCAGCGCGAAGGTGAGGGCGATGATCCGGTCCACGGAGACCCCCATCAGACGCGTGGTCTCGATGTCATAGGAGATGGAGCGCATCGCCAGCCCCGGTTTGGTCTTATGGACGATCCACAAAAGCCCGCTCACGATCAGGAACGAGATGATCGGGACCATGAGGCCGAGGGGAATGAGGCGTATCTCTCCGAAGCGGGGGTCTTTGATGAGGATGGGGCTCATCAGCCAGGGCGGCTGGACCACGGCGCGAGGCATTCCAGTGAACACCACGACGGCCAGGTTCTCCAGGAAAAAAGAAACCCCGATGGCGCTGATCAGCGCCGATATGCGCGGCGCGCTGCGAAGCGGACGGTAGGCAATGCGATCGACCAGAAGGCCGCACAGCGTGGCTCCGGCGATGGCCATCGCCACACCGACTCCCCAGGGGAACTTGAACTGGATGGTGGCGAAAAAAACGAAATACGCGCCCAGCATAAAGATGTCGCCGTGGGCGAAGTTAATGAGCCGCAAAATCCCGTACACCATGGTGTAGCCGATGGCGATCAGACCATAAAGGGCTCCCAGGCCGAGCGCGTTGATAAAATGTTGAATAAACATATTCAAGCTCAATAAACATTCCCCCTTGCGTAAATAAAATAATCTGCCAATTATAAGCACATGCATGGCATATTTCAAGCGATTAAATTCATCGATATGTTGCATAAATTTCGAACCTCGATGGATCAAGAAACGGTTTCCTGCCCGTTCTGCGGCGGTTTTCTGACGGCGCGGGACTCCCGGACTCGCTTCGTTATTCGGAAGGACGGGGAAAGGGAAACCTGGATCGTCCGACGCCTGCGGTGCTGCTCGTGCGGGAAGCTTCACACGGAGCTTCCGCAATTTATCCTTCCTTTCAAGCATTACGAAGCCCTCGCGATATAGAACACTCTGGACGAGGAACCGGATAACTCCTGCGGAGCGGACGACGGCACTCTGCGCCGCTGGCGGGATTCGTTTTCAAAGGCCTCTTTCGTCATCGCTGCCCTGCTGACGGCGCTT
>JAISQE010000031.1 GCA_031274425.1 Synergistaceae bacterium
AAACATTTACGTCAAGAAAATTTATTGATTTTACTTGATTTATGCATTGCGTGAATTCTCGCTGGTACTCTCTTAGCTGTTATCTTTATGGTGGTAAAAACTTTTCCGGGAATTACGGATTATTTGAATATTCAAATGGTAAACTTTCATTATAACAGGGAAGGCGAAAAAGTAAAAGCGCAGAGGAAAGACGACAGAACGGAACGGGAAGCAAAAGCGGTCAGCACCGGAATGAAGCCGATGTAAAGGACGAATGACGATGTGTTAGGATTTGGGGGTTATGAAAATCCATCGGGAGGTTTGAGAGGTGAAAATTAGCGTCGGGGTTTTTTTCGGCGGAAAGAGCGTGGAACACGAGGTCTCCATCATCTCGGCGATACAGGCCATCCACGCTTTCGACAGGGCGAAATACGAGATCGTCCCCATTTACGTCACGAAAGAAGGCGATCTGTTCGTCGGCAACGACCTGGACAAGATCGAGGAATACCGGGACATCCCCGCGTTGCTGAAAAAAAGCCGAAGGGTGTTCCTGCATCGGGAGAAAGACCGGTCCCTGCTGGTGCGGTACCCCATGAAGCGGTTCGGCGGCTCCGTATGCGCCGAGATCGACGTGGCCTTTCCCATCACTCACGGCACGAACGTGGAGGACGGCGCCCTGCAGGGCTACCTGAAAACCTTGTCCGTGCCCTTCGTGGGGTGCGACGTGACGGCCTCCGCCGTCGGCATGGACAAATACGTCATGAAGGCGCTGTGCAAAGAAAACGGCCTCCCGGTCTTGGACTGCAGGCGCGTCTACGTGAAGGACTACTACGGCGACAGGGAGAACGCCGTCGCCCGAATCGAGAGCGCCATGCCCTACCCGGTGATCGTCAAGCCCGTGAATCTGGGCTCGAGCGTCGGCATCGGAAGGGCCGGAGACGCGAGCGAGCTGAGGGAAGCGTTCGAGTACGCGTTTCAGTTCACCGATACGGCGCTGGCGGAGCCGGCAATCTCCCGGCTGAGGGAGATCAACTGCGCCGTCCTGGGCGACCGGGAATCCGCGACGGCATCCGAGTGCGAGGAACCGATCAACAGCCGCGCCGTCCTGAGCTACGAGGACAAGTACATGTCCGACGGGGGGAGCGCGAAGGGGATGAGCGCGGCGAAGAGGAAACTGCCTGCCGATATCCCCCCGGAGGTCCGCCAGCGCGTCCGCGGGCTCGCGGTGGAGACCTTTCGGCTTCTCGGCTGCAACGGGATCGCCAGAATCGACTTCCTGATGGGCGCGGACAGCGGCGACATCTGGATCAACGAGATCAACACCATCCCAGGGTCGCTGTCCTTTTATCTGTGGGAACCCCTCGGGATGTCCTACACGCGGCTTTTGGACGAAGCGATCCGCTTGGCGTTCAAAAGGCGGCGGGAGGAGTCGGAAATTTCGTACTCGTTCGACACGAACATCCTCGCGCAGTTCAACGCGGGAAGCCTTAAAGGAGCGAAGCTCAAAGGGGCGTAAGCGTCCAAATCCAGGGGTTCCAGGGGGGCATGGGCAGAGAGCCAGCGACGAAAGAACTGTGCGATTCGCTTAGTTTCACCATCAGTGAGACGAACGAAGTGAGCGAACGGGCTCCGCCCCCCTGGGCTTTCAATTAATTAATCCTTCTCGGTATGGGCAAGTTCGCCAGGTCCTCCACGGGCACGACCCAACTGTCCATCACCCACCAGGAGCCGTTCGCGTACTGCAACGTGAACTCCACGTAGGCGATGCGGTCGGCGCGGGTCACGCCCACGAGGTCGATGACCCCTTTCAGCTCGTACACGCCGTCGCCGTCCACGTCCACGGGCTGCAAGGACGAGTGCCGGTCTTCCCACACCGTTATGGGGGTTCGCAGGGTGCCCGAGCTTTCGTTGTAGACAAGCCTTCTGTCGTAGTTCGCCTTTCTGGAGGACAGATCGATGAGGGCCCTCGCACCGGTCTCCTGCACGACGATCTCGGCGCGGTAGTTGTTGAAAAACCTCCCTTTGATCGTGGGGAGCTTGGTGGTCTGCGAGTCGTAGATCACCCTCCCCTCCCCTTCTCGGACCTGGATGACCAACAAACGCCCTATCGTGTCGTCCACGCCTTTGACGGACAGGAGGATCTCGGACTTGTCCGGGGACGCGAAATTTTTCAACTGGATTGTCGAGTCGAACCCCTTGACGTCCTCGGAGAGACGGATCAAGAAGGGCGGGTCCCCCATCGGCTCGACTTCGAGCAAAAGCGCTCGGTCGTAGATGCCGTCCTCCTTCCGTAGCGCCAGCAGCCGAACTCGGTCGATCCGGTCCTCCTTTTCCAGGTTCCCGTTCTCCACCCCCAGGACGGCGTAATTGCCCTCCAGTCCGTGGGCCTTTTCGTCGAAAAACTTAGGGCTCGACCGTAGAAGGGTCTGCATGAGTTCGTCGATGGCGTTGTCGGGATCGGGGGCCCAATCTTCGGATTCCACAGAATTTATAGATTCTACAGATTCTATAGATTCCACAGGCTCAGGCTCTACAGACTCCGCGGGTTCCGAAGTTTCGGACGTCGTTTCGGGAAACGTTTCATCCGATGGAAGAGATTCCGGGGCGACGGGAGCGGTACTCGTGGAAGCGGCGCTTATGGGAGCAACGCTCGTCGCTTCCAGGGCGGTTGCCCCTTGAGCGGTCGCCCCAAGAGCAGTTGCTCCTTGAGCGAGGCCGGCAACGAAGAAAAACACCGCGAAAAGCGCGATCTTTTTTTTCACGCAACATACCCCCTAAAACAAAAACAAACAAAACGGCCGCTAGAAACGCCCAGCGTCTTCTAGGGCATTTTTTCCAAATTTTCCAGTTTCTCTAGTTTTTCTTTAATCGCGATCTGAACCAAGTCGTTTTTGACGCGGCCTTTGCATCTTTCGAAGGGCGTCGGCCCCTCTTTCCGCCGTTCCAGAACCTCGTAAAGCATGTGGCCTTTGGGTACCTCTATCGGCCCCATGACCTTGCGCAGAGGAGCGTCCCGCAGCGCGCCGGCCAGGACGGGCGTCAGCGCGTCGTACTCGATCCAGTTCACGGTGACGCACTCTTTCAGTTTGGCGAGGGAAGATTTGGAGGATTTTCGGAGGCGATTTTTCGCGTTTACGGCCGTCTCTCTCTGGTTCAAAGGGTAGGTAACCTGCCGATAGCGCACCGCGCCCGAGTCGGCATACCTTTGAAGGTTGTCCTCGTAAAAAGCGCGGACGGCCGTATCCGAAAGGTCGATCTCCGCCACGGTCTTTTTCTCCCACGCGTCGGCCAAAAAGGTGTTTCTCCCCCATCGGATGGAAAGCTCCACGTCGGGAGAGGCGAGAAGCCCGTCCTGCTCCGCGGCCTGTGCCATCGAGGTTATGAGCGAGGCTTGATCGCGCAGGGCCTGTTTTTCGGAGGGGTTCATGGTCTCCCACGCCGCGGCGGCCAGATCCCGTCCTCCAAGGCCTAGGCTCAAAAGGGTTATCAGGTCTTCGTCGTCGATTCGCGGAGCGGCAAGGGCAATTTTGTCCGAGACGGACGATGCCCCCAGGCCCGCGGCGAATACGAGAACAAGGAGGGCGAGAAAGAAAAACGCGACCGAAAGACGGCGCTTATTCCGCACGGACGACGAATTCGTCGGTGTCGAGTGAGATCTCATTACCCAAAACCCTTATCGTAACGGCCGTCCCTTTGGCGATTTTTCCGGCAAGAACGGAGTCGGCGAGCTTGTCCTCGATCATGGACTGGATGGCGCGCCTCAGAGGGCGCGCGCCGAACTTGGGCTGAAAACCCTTGTCCAGAATCATCGCCTTCGCCTCGTTTTCGATGCCGACCTCAATGCCCTGCTCCTCCAGGCGCAGCCGAACGTCCGAGAGCATGATCTCCACGATGCGCAGCAGGTGATCCCGCGACAAGGGCCTGAACACCACCATTTCGTCGATGCGGTTCAAAAATTCGGGCCTGAACAGCTTCTGGGCCTCGTCCAAGATGATCTTCTTCATGCGCTCCCAGTTCAGGGTTTCCACCGACTCGCCGAAGCCCAGTGGATTTCCTCGGGTGGCCTCTTTGGCCCCCACGTTGCTCGTCATGATCACCACGGTGTTGCGGAAATCCACGTTGCGCCCCTGGCCGTCCGTCAGGCGTCCGTCCTCCAAAATCTGCAACAGGACGTTGTACACCTCTTGGTGCGCCTTTTCTATCTCGTCGAAAAGGATGACGGAGTAGGGGCGTCTGCGGACCATCTCGGTCAGCTTCCCGCCGCTGTCGTGGCCGATATAACCGGGGGGCGCGCCCAGGAGTTTGGAGATCTCGTGTTTTTCCATGAACTCGCTCATGTCCAGGCGAATCATGGCGTCCTCGCTGCCGAACATAAAACGCGCCAAAGAGCGCGCCAGCTCCGTTTTCCCGACCCCGGTGGGCCCCATGAACAGAAAGCTGCCTATCGGACGCCTGGGGTCGCGCAGACCGCTGCGCGCTCTGCGTATCGCGCGCGACACGGCGCTGATGGCCTCGTCCTGGCCCACGAGCCGGACGGAGATCTCCTCCTCCATCCTGAGCAGGCGGGCGGACTCCTCCTCCGTCAGTTGAACGACGGGAACGCCCGTGAGTTCGGAGACCACCACCGCGATATCCTCGGCCGTGACCACGACCCTCTGGGTGCTCGCGTTGTTGCGCCACGCGTTGCGGGCCCTTTCCAGGTCGTCCGCCAGGGCGTGCTCCTCATCCCTCAGTTTGGCCGCTAGCTCGAAGTTCTGCGCGGTCACGGCCCCCTCTTTTTCCCTGCGGGTGAGGTCCAGGCGGCGCTCCAGTTCGCGGACGGCGTCGGGCGGGTCGAGCGTGCGAAGCCGCGCTCTCGCTCCGGCCTCGTCGATCAGGTCGATGCCCTTGTCGGGAAGAAACCGGTCCTTGACGTAGCGCGCGGAGAGCTGCGCCGCGGCCTGCAGGGCCGCGTCCTCTATCTCGGCCTGGTGGTGCAGCTCGTAACGGTCCCTCAAACCCTCCAGGATGCGCACGGAATCGGCGACGCTGGGCTCCTCCACCTTCACGGGCTGGAAGCGTCTTTCCAGGGCCGCGTCCCGCTCGACGTATTTACGGTACTCTTCCTGGGTCGTCGCCCCGATGAGCTGGAAAGAACCCCTCGAAAGGCTGGGTTTCAGTATGTTCGCGGCGTCCACCGTGCCCTCGGCGCTGCCGGCTCCCACGATGGTGTGCACCTCGTCCACGAAGAGAATGACCTCCTTGGAGTCGGTCAGCTCCTTGACGATTTTGCGCAGCCGTTCTTCGAATTCGCCGCGGTATTTCGTGCCGGCGACGAGGTTACCGGTGTTGAGCTGGATAACGCGTTTGTCGCGCAGGGGCTCGGGGACGTTGCCGTCAGCGATCTGCTGGGCCAATCCCTCGACGACGGCCGTTTTTCCCACCCCCGGATCCCCGATCAGCACGGGGTTGCACTTGGTCCGGCGGCAAAGGACCTGCATCAGGCGCTTGATCTCCTTGTTCCGTCCGATCACGGGGTCCAATTCGCCGTCGCGTCCCTTCTGGGTCAGGTCGATGCCCAACTGATCCAGAGTCGGGGTCTTGGTGCGCCCCTTCTTTTTCAGCCTGTCGGCCAACGGCTCCACGCCCTGGGGCGAAGCGACCGCCGTATTTTCCGGCATGAGGGCGAAAACCTGCTTCTGTACCATAGCGGCGTCGATCCCCATCGACAGAAAATACTGAGAGATCATGCTGCTCGTGTCGGAGAGAATTCCCAAAAGGATATGTTCGGTCCCCACGTAGTTGATTCCCATGTTGCGGGCCTCCCGCATGGACAGCTCCAGCGCCTTTTTCACCCGCGGGCTGAGGGGCAGGTCGATGGCTTTCAGCGTGGGGTCCGAACGCCCCATAGCCTCTTCGATCTGAATGCGGACCTCGTTCAGGTTCAGCCCCAAGGCGGCCATGGCCTGATACCCCACCCCGCTCCCCTCGTAAATGAGCCCGAGAAGAATGTGCTCCGGCTCTATGACGTTGTGCCCCATTTTCAAGGCCTCGCGATGAGCCAGTTGAATGACGGTTTTTCCTCGTTCGGTAAAAAATTGCCACATGATTTTTATGTACCTTCCTGATTCGAATTTGAACTTATATTGAAATTTGCATTGAAATTGATATTGAAATCAATCGAGCTTCAAGCCAACACCAAGCCCCGCAGCATTCGTTTCAACATCTCGGCCTGGATGGCGCTGCGCTTGTAAGGCGACAGGTCGAACTCCGACCGTCCCAGGTCGTCCGCGTGCCGGAGCGCCACCTCAATTATCAGGCGTTCCCGCGCATTTATCAAGCCTCTCTCCTGAAGGCTGGTCAGAAGCCTTTTGCAGTCCTGTTCGGAAAGAGAGTCGCCCACGATCGTCTCCACGTGTTTCAAACGGTCCTCCGGGTCCTCGTAGGACAGGCGCACGATGCGGATGTATCCGTGTTCGCCCCTCTGGCTCTCCACGAGGTAGCCTCTTTCAGGGGTGAAGCACTTGCGCAGAACGTAATTGATCTGACTGGGGACGCACCCGAAGGACGCGGCCAGTTCCTTGCGCCTCAAAGAAACGCTGGCTTCCTCGCTGCCGACGTCAAAAAGCTCCTTGATATGCCGTTCGATCACTCGAGTCAGATTAGGCATCGCAAAATCCTCATACAAAAAAAACCCACGCGAAAAATTTCATCGCCCTCGCCAAAGCCGCAGACACCATCGTCGACACAAACCTCCATATCGAATTTACGGAACCGAATTTACGGACCTTCCGAGCCCAATATTTTCCCATTTTAACTTCAAGGTCAAGGTTAATCAATAACGAAAAGCGCGTAATGAGCGTAATAAAATCGCCGCGACGCCGTGACGACCCGCGAACGCCATTGCAAAAACCTCTGTTTATGGTAGTATTCTCACTCAAAGAGGATTTTCTCTTTAAGATTTTTTTTAAAAAGAAAATTTCCTCGATTTTGTAATTCGAAAGAGAAGAGGTGCTTTGTAGTATGAAAATTGGTAGTATGAAATTTGGCAGTATGAAAATTAGCGGTGTGAAGATTTGTAGCGTGAAGAAAATGTTGGCGTCGTTGCTCGTTGTGGTTTTCGCGAGTGTAGGATTGGCGGCGGGCGCGGAGGCCAAGACGTTTTTGTCGATAGCTACCGGCGGAGTGGCCGGGGTTTATTACCCCCTGGGCGGCGGACTGGCGCAGGTCATCACCAATCACGTGCCGGACGTTGAGGTGACGGCCGAGAGCAGCAACGCGTCCGCGGCCAACATCAATTTGATCGCGGGGCACGAGGTGACGATGGCGCTCGTGCAAAACGACGTGGCCTTTCGCGCGGCCAAGGGAGAAAAACCCTTTCAAGAGCCCGTCAAAAATCTGAGGATGATCGCGTCCCTTTACCCCGAGCACGTGCAGTGCATCTCGATCAAGAGCGGCAATATCAAAACGATCTCCGACATCAAGGGCAAGCGCGTCTCCGTCGGAGCCCCGGGGTCGGGCACGGCGGACAGCGTGGGCACCATCCTCTCCGTGGCCGGAGTCAAGTACTCCGACTTCAACGCGGATTTCCTGGACTTCGCCAACACGGCGGAACGCATTCAAGACGGCCAACTGGACGCGGGGTTCGTCCTCGCGGGCTACCCTACGGCCGCGGTCATGGCGCTGGCCGCCCAGAAGGAAATCGACCTGGTGGCATTCGAGGACGACCTGCTGGACAACTTGGTCAAGGCCTATCCCTTTTTCATCAAAGACGTGATTCCGGCCGGGACTTACAGCGGAGTGGATCACGACACCGCGACGCCCGCCGTTATCGCCGTGCTGGTTTGTGACTCCGAACTTCCCGAGGAGTTGGTGTACAACATCACCAAGGCTATTTTCGAAAACCTCGCGGAGCTGGCTCCCGTGCACGACAAGGCTAAATTGGTCGCCCTCGACAAGGCCCTCGACGGAGCCGCCGTCGAAGTTCACCCCGGAGCGGCCAAATATTATACCGAAAAGGGCCTCAAGATACCGACGTTTTAAGACGTTTTCGATAATAGGGAACAACCAAACGGAGGGTCTTCCCCATAGGAAAGACCCTCCGTTTGGTAGGCCGGTCATCTCAACCTCTCCTCGTCAAAGGCAATTTTGCTTCGAAAACGTAGCGCATCAATCTACCAATGCAGCTTCAAACAAAGAAAATTCCCTCCTGTTTCGACGTGTTCGTCCCCTTGCCGAATGCATCTCTTTCCCTGAAAATTCTTGGCAATAGGTTAAAAATTAATTTATTTAACAGTCTACCATATAGGAGGCGAGTGAAAATGAAATGATATGAAGACGCAGCAACGGAACCGGGTTTATATCGGTAAAGGAAACAACGCTATCACCGTTCAAAAGCTGTCCGGGCGGGATACTTTCCCCGCCCGGACAGCTTTTTGATTTTATTTCCCTTTGAACTCCGGTTTCCTCTTTTCGAGGAAGGCTTTGAGCCCTTCTTTCGCGTCTTCCGTGACGAACACGATTCCCGAGATCTCCTCTTCGTAGTCCAGCGCGTCCGCAAGCGTCTTGTTCAGGCCGTTGTTGACCAGGTACTTATTGTATTTTATCGCCACAGGCGCTTTGTTCACGATATCCTTCATCAGTTTTTCGGCGTCCAGAAGCAAGTCGGCATGCTCGACAATCCTGTTTACAATACCTAACTCCTTCGCTTCTTCGGCTTTGATGCTTTTCCCCGTAAAAAGCAACTCTTTGGCGACCATCGGGCCGACGATCCTCGGCAGGCGCTGCGTCCCGCCATAGCAGGGATTCACGCCAAGATCGATCTCCGGCAAGCCAAACACCGCTTTGGAGCTGGCGATGACGATGTCGCACGCGAGCACCAGTTCCGTTCCGCCGCCCAAAGCGTAACCGTTTACGGCCGCGATGATCGGTTTTCCCAGTTCGTCGAACTTGTTGAACAGCGTGTGGGCCATTTTCGACATGTTCCTGACGCCCTTCTCGTCCGTGGAGATCTCCGAGATGTCGGTCCCGGCGCAGAAAGCCCGTCCGGTTCCGGTGATGATGACGCCTCGAACGTCGTCGTCCGCCGCTATCGCGTCGATAGCCTTTCCAAGTTCTTCTTTCGTGTTCATGAGGAGCGCGTTGAGAGCCTTCGGACGATTGATGGTGATGAACGCGATGTGGTCCCTTACCTCGTAAATAATATCCTTGTACTCCATAATTCTCCCTCTTTTCAATTTGGTTTTATTTTGTCGTTTGGGTCATACGGGGAAATTGCCGTGTTTCTTGGCAGGGCGGCTCTCGCACTTGTCCGCGAGTATCCTCAGCGCTGACGCGACGCGTTTTCGGGTTTCGGAAGGTTTTATGACGTCATCGATATAGCCGCGTTTGGCGGCTTGGTAGGGATTGGAAAACTCCGCGGTGTACTCGCCGATTTTAGCTTTCCTCGTTTCCTCCGGGTTTCCCGACGATTCGATTTCTTTCTTGAAGATGATGTTGGCCGCGCCGTCGGCTCCCATAACCGCGATCTCCGAGGTGGGCCACGCCAGTACCATGTCGGCGCCCAGGTGCCTCGAACACATGGCGATATAGGCGCCGCCGTACGCCTTGCGCACAATAACGGTGACCTTGGGCACGGACGCCTCGGAGTAGGCATAGAGCAGCTTGGCTCCGTGGCGGATGATGCCCCCATACTCCTGGTTGGTTCCCGGCATGAAACCCGGAACATCGACGAAGCTCAGCAGAGGCACGTTGAAGCTGTCGCAGATCGATATAAAGCGGCTGGCCTTATCGGAGGCGTTGATGTCGATGCACCCCGCCATAACCTGCGGCTGGCTGGCGATGATCCCCACCGACCGGCCGCCGACGCGGGCGAAACCGGTGATGATGTTTTGCGCGTAGTAGGGCTGAACTTCGAAAAAATCGTGATGGTCCGCCACGGAAGCGATGACTCTTTTCATGTCGTACGTCCGGTTGGAAGAGTCTGGAAGGATGGCGTCGAGTTCGTCGCAAAGGCGATCGCTCGCGTCCGAGGACTCGACGAGGGGGGGAAGTTCCCTGTTGCTCGACGGAAGGAAGCCGAGCAGCTTGCGCACGTCCGCCAGGCACGTTCTCTCGTCGGGGCAGACGAAGTGAGCCACTCCCGAGATGCTGTTGTGGGTCATCGGGCCGCCCAGCGCGTCCACCGTCACGTCCTCGCCGGTTACGGCTTTGATCACCTGCGGTCCCGTGATGAACATGTTCGAGGTTTTGTCCACCATGAAAATAAAATCGGTCAAGGCCGGCGAGTAGGTCGCTCCTCCCGCGCAGGGGCCCATAATGACGGAAATCTGAGGTATGACGCCCGACGCGATCGTATTGCGGTAAAAGATGTCGCCATACCCTTTCATCGCGTCGACGGCCTCCTGTATGCGAGCGCCTCCCGAATCGTTGATGCCTATGACCGGCGCGCCGGTTTTGAGCGCAAGCTCCAGAATTTTACAGATTTTGCTCGCGTGCATCTCCCCCAACGTGCCTCCGATGACCGTGAAATCTTGCGCAAAAACGTAGACCAGCCGGTTGTCGACAGTACCGTACCCCGTGACGACCCCTTCTCCGGGGATGTCCATCTTATCCATGCCGAAATAAGTGCATCTCTGCTCCACAAAGGTATCGATTTCCACGAAGCTCCCCTCGTCGAACAACGCCGCGATACGCTCCCGCGCCGTCATCTTGCCGAGAGAATGCTGCTTTTCCACCTTTTTTTCTCCACCGCCGGCGGCGATCTTGGCCTTCAACGCTAAAAGTGTGTCTATTTTATCCTGCACAACGATGCCCACCTTACTTGACTTAAACTTGACTTAAACTTAACTCAACCCACGTACTCGGAATAGCGCTTAGAATGGGCTCCGCCTCCCTGAGTTTGACGTTTACCAAAAAACTATCCGGGCGGAATATCTCCTTGCCCGGATAGTTTTTCATGCCGCAAATACTGATGAAATCGGCCTCAAATCAAAGTCCCGCCATAGCCAGCCAGATAAACACGAAGCCGGCGATGATGGGAATAACGAGCTGGGTGATGAAAATATCCCAATAGGCTTCCTTATGGGTCAACTTGCAGATGCCCAGAAGGTTGATCTGCGCGCCCTGATGGGGGAGGCTGTCCAACGTGCCGGACGCGATGGCCGCGATACGGTGGACGTAGGGCAGCTGGACGCCCAGGGCAATATAGGTGTCCTTCAAAGCGTTGAAGGAGACGCCCAAACCGCCGGACGCGGAACCGCAGGCTCCGGCTGCGATGGCCACAGTAAAGAAGACGAAATACAGCGGAGACATGTCGAAAGTTTGAAGCGCGGCGATCAGATCCTTAAAGCCCTGGGTCTGCTGAACCACTCCTCCGAAGCCGACGACGATGGCCGTGTTGAGAATGGCCACGCCGGAGTCCGCCGCTCCCTTGTTGAAGACCTTGATCCATCCGTTGATGCCCCCGGCTATACGCTTGTACATCAAAACGGTGGCGACGGCCACGCCGATGAAGACGGCGGTCTCCACCGGCAACCCCGCGCGGACGCCCTGAGCGTCCGGGAACAGAGGCACGTTGAAGAAGAACAGGATGAGGACGATGGGAATAAAGGAAATCCACACGTTGGGCAGGTCCTCGTCCTTGTCTTCGCTTCTCAGTTCTTCCTCCGTGAGCTGGGTGCGGAGCGAGGGGTCGTCAAACAAAATATTCTTTTTCTTGAAGAAGGCGGTGCGGTACTCCAGCCACCCGAAGATCAGCACGTAGGTGAGCACGGTGATAATAAGGGAGGGAAGGAATGCCGCCGTCGGCGTCGTCCCCAGTTCCCGCACGGGGATGACGTTCTGGATCGCGGGGGTGGCGGGGCCGTACATGGACCACGTCCAGCAGCCCGCCGAGATGGCGCCCGGAATGAGACGACGCGTGATGTTCGCCTCGCGGAAAACGTGAAGCGCAATGGGATAGATGACGAAGAACACCACGAAACCGCTGATGCCGCCGTAGGTCAGAATTCCGGTGATCGTCATGATGATGCCCGCGACGTACTTGCCGTGGCACTTGCCGGCCATCCACTTCGCGATGGACTTGGCGGCGCCGGTGAACTGATACACGGCCCCGAACAAGGCTCCCACGAAAAACACCAAGAAGTACTGCGTGACGTACTTGGTGGCGTTGGGCATAAAGGCTCCGATCAAGCCCGTTCCAAAATCCCATTGAGCGGTGCTGGGCCAGCTCAACGTACCCAAATAAGGCATATCGAAGCAGATCAACACGAACATAGTCACGATGGGCGCCAAAATAAGCGCGTTCAACTGCTTGAACGCCAAGACGCCAAACAGAATGAAAGCTATTAGAAGGACAAGAATCCCTGTATTCATCTAATAAAAACCTTCTTTACCGTAAAATTTACGATCCCGATCGTCACGGGTCGGTTTATTGCTTCAACCCCATCAAAGCATCGGAGAAAATACGGGCATCCATCAATTTCGGAGTCCCGTCCGTCTTCGGCGCGAAACCCATGAGGTCGGTGATCTGAGTTTTTATGTCGATGCCCGGCGCCACCTCGATGAGGTACACGCCGTCGGGCCGCAGTTCGAAGACCGCCCGCTCGGTAATGTACAAAACAGGTTGACGGGTTTTATTGGCGTAAGCGCCGCTAAACGTGATCTGCTCCACCTTGTCGATGAACTTCCACTCTTTGCCCTCTTGAGTGACGACAAGTTTGCCGTCGGCCACCTTGGTTTTGAGTCCGTCGGCCGTGAAGGTTCCACAGAAGAACACCCGTTTGGCGTTCTGGGTGATATTGACGAAGCCGCCGCAGCCCGCGATTCTTGGGCCGAATTTGCTGACGTTGATATTGCCTTCCTTGTCCGCCTGAGCCAACCCCAAGAAAGCGAAGTCCACGCCGCCGCCGTCGTAAAAATCGAACTGATATCCCTGGTCCAGGATGGCATCCGGGTTCACCGAACCGCCGAACTTGGGGCCTCCTTGAGGTACGCCGCCTACGGGGCCCGCCTCCACGGTCAGGGTCATGTAATCTCCAATGCCCTCTTCGTTGGCCACCATGGAAATGAACTCCGGAATACCGATGCCCAGGTTGACCACGGTGTTGGCGGTGAGTTCCATAGCCGCTCTGCGGCCGATGATCTTTTTCGCGCTGAGCGGAGGGTAATCCAGGCTGCTTAAAGGCACTCGGAAGTCGCCGCTCATGGCTCCGTCGTACTCGCACCCCACGCATTGGGCGTGATCCGCCTTGTCCTGAACGATGACGATCGCGTCCACATAGATACCCGGGACCTTGACCAGTCTGGGATCCAGCGTGCCGGCCGCCACCACCTTCTCCACTTGAACGATCACTTTGCCGCCGTTGTTTTTGACGGCCTGAGCGATAGACGTCGCTTCCAGAGAAGCCACCTCTCGTTCCACAGTGACGTTGCCGTTTTCGTCGGCGTAGCTGCCGCGGATAAAGGCGATATTCACGGGAATAGGCTTGTAGAGCAACCTTTCCTGTCCGGAAATGTTGACGACCTCCACGATGTCTTCTTTGGTGACGCTGTTGAGTTTGCCGCCTTCAATACGGGGGTCGGCGAAAGTATTCAGACCGACATGCGTGATGGTTCCGATTTTGTGTCCCGCGATATCCCGAAAGAGCTGAGACAAGACGCCCTGAGGGAGGTTGTAGGCTTCGATCTTGTTTTCGATAGCCATTTTGCCGAGATTGGGCGCCATATTCCAGTGGCCGCCGATGACCCGTTTGGTCATGCCCTCATGAGCGAAGTGATCGGCGCCGCTGCCGTCTCGATTTCCCTGAGCCGCAGCGTAAAACAACGTCAGGTTTTTGGGGGAGCCGGTGTCCAGAAAGCGCTGTTCCAACGCCTTGCTCAAAGCCTCCGGCATACAACTGGCCACAAATCCGCTGGTGGTGATGGTATCGCTGTCTTTAACCCAAAGAGCGGCTTCCGCCGCGGTAATAATTGGTTTTTTCGACATTTTGTTACCTCCTTCTCTCGTTTGGAAGCAACCCTTATTGGAAGCAACCCTTAAAAGTCGGTAAACTTCTTTTCCTTGCGCTTCTCCACGAACGCCGTCATGCCTTCCTTCTTGTCTGCGGTCGCGAAAGTGACGCCGAAAAGATCCGCCTCAAGTTTCAGGCCGCTGTTCAAATCGACGTCGAGGCCCGCGTTGATGGCCGCCTTCGCGAGAGAAACGGCGTAACTGCTCTGGGCCATGATTTTCTTCGCCATCTCCTTGCACTTGTCGAGCAACTCGGCCAGGGGAACGACCTTGTTGGCGAGGCCGATGCGATAGGCCTCTTGAGCGTCGATCATATCGGTAGTGAAGATCAATTCTTTCGCGCGCCCTTTGCCCACAAGGCGAGGCAGGCGCTGCGTGCCGCCGAAACCTGGAATGGTGCCCAAACCGACTTCAGGCTGAGCGAATTTGGCGTTTTCCGACGCGACGCGGATGTCGCAGGCCATCGCGATCTCGCAACCGCCGCCCAGCGCAAAACCGTTCACCGCTGCGATGGTCACTTGACGCATGTTCTCCAGCTTTTCAAACGCGGCCTTGGCGAGCAGAGCCATCTTCCGGCCGCCGATGGCGTCGTTGTTGACCATTTCGCTGATGTCCGCGCCCGCGACGAAAGATTTCTCGCCGGAGCCGGTCAAAATGAGAACCTTCACGTCGTCTCGCTTCTCGATATCACTGAGACACTCGCTGAGTTCCGCAAGGGTCTCGCTGTTAAGGGCGTTAAGGTATTTGGGACGATTGATGGTGACTACCGCGATTCCATTTTCCACTTCCAACAACAAATTATTCATACTCTAAAGACCTCCTTATAATTTAATTGCCGACTCAAAAAACGGTTCACCAAGAGGCTTTGGGTTTGACCGCATCCAGCAACAGCGGAAGGATACTGTTCACGTCCGCCACTATCCGAACGTCCGAGACCTCGAAAATAGGAGCTTCCTCGTCGCGATTTACGCTGATGACGATTCCGGACTCGTTCATGCCGCATATGTGATGCGTCGCGCCGGAAATGCCGAACCCTATATAGACCTTGGGGCGAATGCTCTGCCCGCTGGTTCCCACCATGCAATGTTCGCCGCTCCAACCCTCGTCTACGGCGGGGCGTGTGCACGCCGTGGCGCCTCCGAGGTATTGGGCGAGTTTTTCCAACAACTGCCAGTTCTCCTGGCTTCCGATTCCAAAGCCTCCGCACACGACGACCTCCGCCTCGTTCAAAGGCAACCCCTGAGGAGGACGCCGGACGACGTTTACGGGCTTCAGCCCCTGAGTGTCGAGTTTCTTCCAAACCGACGAATCCAGTTTCTCGATTCGCAACGGAACCGGAACGGGATCCTTTTTGGTGAAGATACCGGGCTTGATGCTGGCCATTTGAGGATTTTGAGCGGGGCAAAGAATTTCCCCGATGACCTTACCGCCGAAAGAGGGCACGAGGGCGACCAGCTTTTTATCTTCGTTGATGCGCAGATCGACGCAATGAGCCGCCGTCCCCGTCTTCAAACGCGCGGCCACCGCGGGGCCCAGGGCCGAACCGATCGCCGTGGCTCCGAAAAGATAGATGTCCGGTCGATGCGTAGCCGCCACTTCCGCCAGAATCGGAACAAAAGTCAGCGGAGAATACATCCGAAGGTCCGGATCGTCCGCCAGGTATATCGTTTTCGCGCCCCACTCCGCCAAACGCGCGGCCTCTTTTTCCAAACCGCTTCCCACAAGAGTGGCTTCGACCTCCGTCCCGTCGCCCATCGCCGCGGCCAGCTCATGAGCTTTGGAAAGAAGTTCGAATGCCACGTTCGCTATTTTGTCGTCGACAACCTCGGCGTGCACCCATATTTTTTTGCTCATGACTCAACCACCTATCACGACGCCGTTCGATCTGAGAACCGTGACGACGCGCCCCACGATCGCTTCCGGCGTTCCCGTAAAAAGCTCTCCTGAACGCTTCAAGTCCGGTGAGAAAATTTCGCCCGGCTGCGTGGGAGAGCCTTTAAGTCCAAGATAAGTATCCTCTGCCGCATCCAGGTCAGCTCGACCCCAAACCGTCAAAGGCTTGTTCTTTGCCTTCATGATTCCCATAATCGAAGTGAAACGAGGTTTTCTGATCTCTCGCGCCACTCCCAACACCAGAGGAATATGGGCCGTCCACTCCATATAACCGTTTTCCATCTTCGTCTTCATGGAAAACGTCTCCTTTTCTCCGCCGCCTTCTTTCCCCGGCGTTCCTTCCAGCTCGAACACATTCCACAGGTGAGGGTACCCCAGCCATTCTCCAAGCTGTGAGGACACTTGGGCCGTCGCGCCGTCGGCGCTTTCGCTGCCGCACAAGATGAAATCGAAGGAATATCCCTTGGCGGCCTCGATTTTTTTCAACCCATGATATAGAGTGTACGACGTAGCCAACGTGTCCGCCCCGCCAAAAGCTCGGTCGCTCAGGAGATACGCCTCGTCCGCCCCCATCGCCAAAACCTCGCGCAAAATTTCATCGGCGTTCGGCGGAGCCATAGAAACCACGATAACGCTTCCCCCGTAGTGCTCGCGCAACTGCAGCCCCGCTTCGATAGCGCTTTTATCCACTGGATTGACTAAAGTCGGAATTCCCGTACGCGTGATGGTTTTTTTGACAGGGTCGATGGTGACCTTGTCGTAGTGCTTGGGATCCGGTACAGGTTTTACGCAAACGGCAACGTTGTACGACATGGCTTTAAGGCTGGAATCCGCTCAAAGTATTGGCTGCCATAATGATCTGCATGATATGGGAAGTGCCGCCCGAGGGGATGGACGCCAAGGCATCGCGGAGGAAACGCCCCACGGGGTACTCGTTGATGACGCCATAACCGCCCATCAGGTCCATCAACCTCTTCGAGGACGCGACAGCCGTCTCCGTCGAGACGTACTTCGCCGTGGCAACCTCGTTGGCGCAGGGAATGCCCGCATCTTTCAAGCCTGCCGCGTAATACGTCAACAACCGAGCGGCCTCGTAATCCGCTCTTATCTTCGCCACTTCAAACTGAACGGCCTGCAGTTTGGCGATCGGCTTTCCGTAAACGACGCGCTCGTTCGCGAACTTAACTGCCTCTTCCACGCAGCCCCTCAGGATACCGACACAAATAGCGCTCATTCCGGCGCGACCGACTTCGCCGATAGCTTCCATCCCGATCTTCGCGCCGCCGCCCTCTTTCCCGAGAAGCGCGTCCTCCGGCACCGTTACGTCCGTGAGAACCACGTCGCCCGTAACGGAACCGCGAAGCCCCAGCTTATGCTCCTTACGGCCGGGCTCGAAGCCCTTCGTGCCCTTTTCGACGATGAAGGCGCTCAGCTTGTTGCGTCCCTTATCGTCCACTCCCGTTTTGGCCGTGAGAACCGTGACGTCGGCGATATGCGAATTGGTGATGAAGCACTTTCTTCCGTTAAGGACCCAACCTCCGTCTTTTTTCTCGCCCGTGGCCTTCTGTCCGCTGAAGTCCGATCCCCCGCCCGGCTCGGTGACCGCGAGTCCGCCGATCTTCTTGCCCGAACAAAGATCCGGAAGGTACTTTTTTTTCTGCTCCTCCGTTCCGAAGAGAAGGATAGGATAGGGCCCCATGTGGTGGGTCATCATGGCGATGCCCAACCCCGCCGAATACCGAGAAATTTCCTCAAGGCATATCGCGCGCGCCACAAACCCCTGCCCCGCGCCGCCGTACTGTTCGGGGACGAAAATTCCGTTCACGCCCAACTCGCCCATCTTTTTCATGAGGTCGACGGGGCACGCGTCCTGCTCGTCCCACTCCGCCGCCTTGGGCGCGATCTCGGCCTCGACAAACTCCCTGATCGCTTTACGCAACATCTTCTGCTCTTCGGTAAATTCGAAAAAGTGCATAACAACTTCCTCCTTCAGTTTTTAGAGTTTCCAACAAAAAATCTAACTCTCGCGAGTTATTTACAGGTTATAATGAGTTTGAAAAAATAATTGGAATTACCTACGTGCAATATAGCCAAATAAATGGTTTCCTCTCTTGTGAAAACCGCTTACGCACTATAAAATATGAGTATGTACGAAATATATTAGGAGCTTCGTTCTAAAAAAGATAGTAGGTACTTTAAAGTGCTATAGGCACTTTAAAGTACCTATAATTGAAGCGTCGGCAAAAAGAGGGGGAAAATAATGAAATACGTGGAATACGAATGCCCGCTGGCGTTGGCGCTTGAAATCATCGGCGGCAAATGGAAGGCTCTCGTGTTGTATCATTTGAGGAAGGGAAAGCTTCGAACCAGTGAAATGAGACGCCGGCTTCCCAATATCACGCAGAAAATGCTCACTCAGCAGCTCAGGGAATTGGAGCGCGACGGTTTGGTGAGACGCCAGGTTTTCGACACGGTGCCTCCAAAGGTCGAATATTCTCTGACGGAGCTTGGCGAGACCGTGAAACCCATTTTGATCGACCTTTGTTCGTGGGGGTACGTTTACGCCGAACACGAGTCGCCCAACGGAGAGATCATCTTCAAATCCGCTTGACGGCGAGGTGTCCGTTCGATTCAAGGAGAAGAGGTCTTTATGTCCGCCCTAAAAAACGGGCGGCATTTTTGTGGGTCATCAAGACGATGTCTTTCTCGGGAATGGGCGCGCCTTCATTGTCCGATACGCGCAAACGCGGAAGAAAATCGTCGATGAGGTACGCGTATCCCACTCCTCCGTTTTGTTTGAGGTGACTTCTTCTCGTGATGTCCATCGACAAGACGACCGAACCGCATCGTCCCCGTTTCGAAAGTTCTTTCAGCATCCCGACGCGAAATTCGTCGGGGAGGTACGAGGTTTTACCGATCGTGTCGAACCCGACCGTCACGCCTCTATCGATCAAGCCCAAAATATAATCCAAGTTATGGGTCAGGTCGACGTGGCTGATCAAGACTTTGGAGGGAGAAGCCCCATGCTTTTCCAGCAGGCCGATCTGTTCCATCCCCATCCGGCCGAGCGTCGCGTGGGTGATGATCGGAGTTCCCGTCTCGGCTTGCACTCGCGCCGCGGCGATAAAGACACGCTCCTCCTCCGGCGAGATTCGGTCGAGTTCCGTGCCGATCTCGCCGATTACGGAGGCTCTCGGGCCTCTTTCGTCACCGTCTTCCCGCTCTATATCTTCTATCTCAATGCTTTCCATTATCTCGTCGCGCATGATTCGCGACAAGGCGGCGACGTCCCCATCGTAGACCTCGGTCGGAAAGAACCCTTCCTTGTACCACCCCGTGGCGTGCAGGACCTTGACGCCGCTCGCCTTCTCCACATCGCGGGCATAAGGCAAATCGCGCCCCATGCCCCGATTCGTGAGATCGGCGATCCATTCGACTCCTTTGTCGCGTAATTCGCGAAATTCCGCGATAACGAGGTCTTTCAAGTCGAGGCGGCAATCTATGTCGTTTTTTGCGCCCGACAAATCGATCGCCAGATGCTCGTGCGGGTAAATCATCGTCGTTTCATTTAGCGGCAGGGGGCGCGAAGAGCCCCAGATAATAGAGCACGTTGATCAAAAGCCCCGTGGCGATAGCGCCTACCGGCCCAACGGCCATATTGACGATGGGGCGCTTCGCGACCTGATTGAGCACATACAGCCCGATAACGACGAAGTAACCGAAGCCCGGAGCCATTGCCTGGGCGGCCAAGACGCCGCCGACGATCAACGCGATCTCCAGAATTTTGCTCATAGACGTACGGATATTGTCGCCGCAACGCCGAATGCCGGGAAAGCTGTCCAACCCCTTCGCGATGAAATCCAGGAAAAAGACCTCGATCGCGATAATGACAAGCCCCGCAACGAACGCCAGCCACGGATTCGGGATCAAAAGCCCCGCGGCGAACACGAAGGTCATGCCCACGGGGCCATAGACGCCCGTCGTGATCGACGTCGTGACGATCAGGGGCACGAATCCGATCCCGCGCGCCAACGCCGTCAACGCCGCCTCCACGTTTTTACCCTCGCTTAAAAGCTTCAGGGAAATAGGGTCTCCCGCCAAAATCTGCATACTGGTCGCGGCGGCGACAAAACCGCCCATGATCGCCAAAAGAACGATATTCCCTTTGATGCGTTTCACGCGATCCTCGAAAATCGCGGCAAGATCGGGGGCGCCTTCCTCCCCTTGTTTTTCCTTGGCGGCCAAGATCAGGAGCACCACCATACCCGCAAGCAGCGCCATGCCCTCCGGGTTCAGCGCGATGAATTTTTCGTCCCCCATTGGAATCTTGCTTCCGTACAAGGCGACCGCCTGGCGAACCACGACGCTTATGACCAAAGTCAATAAGCCTTTTTTGAAACCATACTGGTAGCCGACGGCCAAGGCGGGGAACACCGCGAAGGCCGCTACGATCGGGGCTCCCACCTGAGCGAGGGCGGGCAAAAAGTCGATAGGCAGCTCTTTGAAAACTTCGACGACTTTGCCCAATCCGAACAGGAGACCATAACCATAGGCCGCTCCGATCGCCGCGGCGAGCGCCGTCCCCCATGTTTTACGCGGGCACCAGGTCCCGATGACGTCCGTACCCAGAAGAATACTGTGAATCAGAACGATCGTCGAAGTCAAAGAAAACGGAATCCCAAATCCGATGACGAGTCCAAAACAGAGCGCGAAACTCGTCGCCGCCAGAGACTTGTGGTCCATACGTCCTTCCGTGTACTCGGGCATGATGGGGCGCAGCCCGTCGTTGAAAACCGCCACTCCCCTATTCGCCAGCGCCGCCGCCAAACCTCCCAGCGCCATGATCAAAAGATAGTTTGTATCCACAGTCATGATTTCCCGCCTCCTGTTTTATTTTGTCAATAATTTAGTGTAATGTCTGCTTTACGGTTCGTCAATCATGCCCTCATCATCATGCCTCATCATCATGTTCTCATCATGCCCTCGGCTCGAGCGCGGCAGCGTTCTCACGATTTTTCGACCAGCTCCGCCACCCCCGGATAGTCCGTCTTGCCCGAACCCAGAAGAGGCAGTTTGAGAACGGGGAGGATTTTCTTGGGGATGGAGACCTCCACGTAACCCCTTTCTTTCATGTGCGACGAAAGGCGTTCGCGATCGGCGTCCTGTTTCTCCGTGACCAGGATCAGCTGCTCGCCCTTGCGCTCATCCCGCACGGACAGAACGGCGTGCCGGACGCCCGGCCACAGCCGCTCGATTTCCTCCTCCAGCGCCGTCAGGGATATCATCTCCCCGCCCACCTTGGCAAAACGCTTGGCCCGTCCCTTGATGGTCATGAATCCGTATTCGTCGACGTGAATGATGTCGCCGGTGTCGTACCAATCATTCTCGGGGGGCTGTACGACGCCGGGAGCATCGGCTTTCAGGTAGCCCAGCATCACGTTCGCGCCCTTGACGAAGAAACGTCCGCCCTCAGCGATACCGGGAACGGCGTCCAGTCGATACGTCATTCCGGGCATCACGCGTCCCACCGTGCCGGAGCGGAACTGCAGCGCCGTGTTGGCCGAGATAATGGAGGTCTCGGTGGTGCCGTAGCCCTCTATCACGCGAATACCGAATTTTTCTCCCCAAAGCTGACGCGTGCGGTCGCGCAATTTCTCCGCGCCGGCGAAAACGTAGCGGACTCGGTAGAAGTCGTAGGGGTGCGCGCTGCGCGCGTAGCCGAACAGGAAGGTGTCCGTCCCGAACACGACCGTCGCGTCGATATCGTAGGCGATCAGAGGAATCAGGCGATAGTGCAGCGGAGTGGGATAATAAAACGTCTTGATTCCCGTCAGAAGCGGCATCAGAGTGCCTACCACGTAGCCGAAAACATGGAACATCGGCATAGCGTTCATGACCACGTCGCTGGGGCGGAAATCGATGGAGGAGATCAACTGATTTCGGTTGGCGATGACGTTGGCGTGACTGAGGACGACGCCTTTGGGCGTTCCTTCGGAGCCGGAGGTGAAAAGAACCAGGGCCGGGCCGTCCGGGTTGCCCCTGGCCTCGGAGGGGCTCATGAAACGCCCTTTGAACCACGCGCCGATTTTCGTGAAGACGTCGACGCCGGCGGAAAAATCCTCCAGCCAGACGATGCCAAGGCCATAGGCCTCTTGGCCATAGGTCTCCTGACCTTCGACCTCTTGACCGCCCTCTCGCAGCGCCTCGATCAGCGGGCCGAACTTTCCGGCCTCCACGAAACGGCGAGACGTCACGATGGTTTTGACGCGGGCCGCCTTGCAGCAGGCTCGGATGTTTTTCGCCCCCGACGTGTAGTTCAGCATGGCGGGAACGCGCCCCTTACGCGAGAGCCCCAGGGAGAGCGCCACCGTCGCGATGCTGCCCGGCAGGAGGATGCCCACCCGCTCGCCTTTTTGCGTCGTGGGCACGAAAAGCTCTCCCAGAACCAACGCGGCCGTGATCAGCTGACCGTAATCGACCGTTTTGCGGGATGCGTCCACGGCGACGACGCGTTTGCGTCCGTACAGATCCCGCGCCTCCAGGATGGCCTGAAAAAGGGTTTTCCTGTGGTCCATCGCCTGATATGCGGCCTCCCGCATCAGATCGCTCAGGAAAATCCGCACGTGTTCGCGCCGCTTGCGCCCGCGGACGTCCTTGGGAACCTCGACGGCGCGCGGCGGCAGAAATGTCAGGGTGATCTTCGGAAACCAGCGCAGGGGGAACTTCCCCGCAAGGTAAGAGGCCCTCGAAAACTGCGCCCCGTCGATGCGGAGGGGCAGAAGAGTCGCGCCCGTCTTGTCCGCCAGCATGGCCGCGCCGTCGTAGATCTTCATCAGTCCCCCCGTGGTGCTGATGCGCCCCTCGGGGAACACGACGCAGCAACCGTCGTTTTTCAACTCCGCGATCAGGCTCTTCATCGCGAAGGGGTTCGTCGGGTCCACAGGCCAGGTGCGTATCAGGGCCAAAAACGGCCGCACCCAGCGCCATAGGCGCGCGACGAAAAGATTGACGACGAAAAGCGGAGGCTCGGACGGATGAGCGCCGTTCGCGTCGCCGAGGTCGCTGAGAAAAAGCGCCGCCAAAACGGGATCGAGAAGAGAAACGTGGTTGGGCAGGATCAGGACGCGCTTGCCCGCCGCGCGGTAGTGCTCGACGCCGCGGACCTCCACCCTGAAAAGGAGCTTGAGAAGACCTTTACCGAACTTGAAAAGCCAAATTTTGAACCTGCCGGCATTGCGAGTCTCCGCGCGATTTTTCGTCATTTTAAAGCACTCCTCATTATCAAAGCACTCCTCTCCGTCGCAGTTGATCGCGGACGGCCACGCGGATGAAGACGGCCGCGACGATCGTCAGAATAGCCATGACCAAAAAAATATGGGGGATGGAAAATCCCAGAGCCAGCAGGACGCTGGTTCCGACCGCGGAAAGCACCATGAAAAACGAGTCCGTGATGTTCGTGCAGGCGATGACCCCCGCCATGCGGGACTCGTCGGTACGGCTCTGAATGATGGCGTAGAGCGGCACGATGTAAAGCCCGCCGGAAAATGAGATGGCGAAAAGGCACGCAAGCACCGCCATGTTCCGCCAGGAGGCCAGGAAAGCGAAAATCCCCATCTCGGAAGCCCCAGGGGGCAGAGGGGGGCGTCGGCTGGCCAGGTACAGGAGGACGCTGGCCGCGGACATGGCGACGGCGGCCCAGGGAACGTGACGCCCGGAGACCTCGCCCTTCAAAAGGCCGTTGCAGGCCATGGAACCGAGACCGATGCCCACGGAAAACACGGCCAAAAACAGAGTCGCGACCTGCTCGTCCGCGCCGATAACGAGCTTGGCGTAGGTGGGAAACTGGGAAAGAAAAGTCGCTCCGACCAGCCAAAACCAGGAGATGCCCAAGATGGAAAGAAAGATATCCTTGTAGGGAACGACGTCGATCACGATTTTGAGGGTGTCCCTGGCGATGTTGGCCGAGAGCTTCAGGTCGGGGACGATGGGGCGCGTCTCGGGAATGTGGCGGCTGGCCCACCAACCTGCCGCGGCGATGCCGATGACCAGAAAACTGACCAGGTGCACGCCCCCGCCGCGCAGAATAGAGAGCCCCCCAAAGATCGTGCCCGTCAGGATGGAGAGAAACGTCCCCATTTGGATAAGCCCGTTGCCGGCGATCAACTCGTCCTCGTTCAGATGCTGGGGAAGGATGCTGTACTTGAGGGGGCCGAAAAAGGTGGACTGCGCCCCCATCAGGAACAAAACCGCCATCAGCAGGTGAACGTTCTCGAGGTAAAAACCCAGCGCGGCCCCTGCCATCACGACGATCTCCGCGATTTTGACGAGCTGCACCAGGAACGAGCGCTCGTACTTGTCGGCCAATTGCCCCGCCGTGGCGGAGAAGAGAAAAAAGGGCAGGATAAAGACGCCGCCGGCGACGTTGACCAGGATGCGGGGGTCGTACCCGGCCCTCTCGGCCAGGCGATAGGTGATCAGCATCACCATGGCGCTTTTGAAAAAATTGTCGTTGAACGCCCCCAAAAACTGCGTCATAAAAAGCGGCAGAAAACGGCGCGAGCGAAAGAGCGCAAATTGGTTCCGATTCTGCATAAAATCCATCTCCTTACTTAACTTCATTGTGTAAATCAAATCGGCGAGCGACTATATCGCTCCCCCGTTCCAAAGGTCTTGGAGCGTCACGAAACGGTAACCGCGCTTGCGCAACGTCGTGACGATCATGGGCAGGGCCTCGACGGTGGAGGGGACGCCCGAGTGCATCAGGACGATGGAACCGGGACGGGCGGCTCTCAAAACGTCGGCCGTGATCTGTTGCGCCGATCTTCCGGTGTAGTCGGCGGTGTTGACGCTCCAAAGTCCCATTCGCATGTTCATGCGGCGCATGGCGTAAAAAATTTTCAGGTTGAAGCCTCCGCCTGGAGGGCGCAGAAAACGAGGGATTCGTATCGCCAGGGCGTCCATGACCTCGTTGCAGCGCTCGGCCTCACGCATGATCTTTTCCACCCACAACGTGTAGAGCTGCGGATGCGTGTAGCTGTGGTTCTCGATCTCGTGCCCGGCGACATCGATGGTTTTTGTGATGGGGCCGTAACGCTCGGCGAACTTTCCGACCAGGAAAAACGTGCCCGGCACGTCCAGGCTCCTCAGAACCGCCAGCAACTCGGGCATACCTTTATCGCGAGGCCCGTCGTCAAAGCTCAAAACGACCTCCCGGACGAAGGGATTTCCCGACACGACGCCCCATCGCGATCTTTCGTCGTTCAAAGGGCCCCATTCGACGCACAAAAAAAGAACCAACAACGCAACCAGCAGCTTGCGTTCGAGACCGCGAAGACGCCGCCCGATCCGACGCACGTGCTTTCTGACCTTAATCAACGAGTTTATTCCCTTCTTTTCCGCTCTTTTTCGCGACAGTATATGAAACATAAAATACTATAATGGGTATTCGGCATCCGCGCTAGGGGAGGGCGATATATTATGGAAAGCATGAGGCCGGACTGGGACACCTATTTCATCGCGATCGCGATGATGGCCGCAACGAGAAGCACCTGCATCCGCCGGCAGGTGGGGGCGGTGATCACCCGCGGCCGTCAGATCGTCAGCACGGGCTACAACGGCGCGCCCTCCGGAACGTCTCATTGTTGGGACGTCGGATGCTTGCGCGAGATGCTGGGCACGCCCTCGGGAGAGCGGCAGGAAATGTGCCGGGGGTCCCACGCGGAAGCGAACGCCATCGCGCAGGCCGCGCGCATGGGCATCGCGACGGACGGCGCGGCGCTTTACTGCACGCACGAGCCCTGCTCGCTCTGCACCAAAGTCATTCTGAACGCGGGGATCGTGAGAGTCGTCTATATGCACCCCTATCCCGATAAGCTGGCGGTGGAGCTGCGGGAGGAAACCCAGGTCGTGTTCGAGGTCTTCCCGCGGGAAAAAATCGTCGCCGCTCGAGAGTGGATCTCGAGAAGCATCGGGCTCGACAATAGATGAAAAATAAAAAAAGGTATATTATGAACTCATCAATCGTATAAAAACGAAACCCGAGAACGGAGGTTCTGTTATGGACAACAAGAAGCGTTTTTACATCACGACGCCGATCTACTACGTCAACGATATCCCTCACATCGGACACGCCTACACCACCATCGCGTGCGATGTCATGAGCCGTTATAAACGAATGAAAGGTTTCGACGCCTATTTTCTGACCGGCACGGACGAGCACGGTCAAAAGATCCAAACCGCGGCCGAGGCGAAGGGGTTGACGCCCCAAGAGCTGGTGGACAAAATTCACCTCAATTTCAAGGAGCTGTGGAAGGTGCTGAATATCAGCAACGACGACTTCATCCGCACGACGGAAGATCGTCACGTCCGCGTGGTGCAGTCCATGTTCAAAAAGCTGATGGATCAGGGCGACATCTACAAAGGCAGCTACGAGGGCTGGTACTGCGTGCCGTGCGAGACCTACGTGCCCGAGAGCAGCATGGGCGAAAACCGTACCTGCCCCGATTGCGGACGCCCCTTGACGACGATGAAAGAAGAAAGCTACTTCTTCAAAGCGTCGAAATACGTCCCCCGGCTGATCGAGCATTACGAAAAAAATTTGCAGGGCGTCATGCCTCGCATTCGCTACAACGAGATCATGAGCTTCCTTCACGGAGAGGTGCGCGACCAGTCCGTTTCCCGCACGACGCTCAAGTGGGGCATTCCCATCCCCGGAGACGAAAAGCACGTGGTGTACGTCTGGTTCGACGCTTTGATCAACTACGCGACGGCGGTCGGGTATCTGGACGACCCGGAGATGTTCGAGCGATACTGGCCCGTGGTTCGGCACATGGTGGGCAAGGACATCATCCGCTTTCACTGCGTGATATGGCCCCTGATGCTGCTGGCGTTGGGGGTCAACGTGCCGGTGTCCGTGGTGGCCCACGGCTGGTGGACGGTAGACGGTGAAAAAATGAGCAAATCCAAGGGCAACGTCGTCGATCCGTTCAAGATGGCGGAGCTGTACGGCGCGGACGCCTTCCGATATTTCCTGCTGCGGGAGGTCCCGTTCGGCAACGACGGCGACTTTTCCGAGGCCGCTTTGGTGGGCCGCATCAACAGCGACCTGGCGAATGACCTGGGCAATTTGCTGAACCGAACGTTGCAGATGATCGTCTCCTATTCGGGGGGCGTGGTGCCGGCGGGAGCCCTCGACGACCCTCTGGACGTGGAGGTGCGCGCCCTGGGAGAAGCGACCGTCGGGGCGGTGGACAAATCCATGGAAACTTTCTCCTACGACGAAGCCCTGAAGCTCATCTGGGCTTTCATCGGACGCGCCAACAAGTACATCGACGAGACGTCCCCCTGGAAGCTCCAGAAAGAGGGGAAAAACGCGCGGCTGGACGGGGTGCTGTGCACCTTGTACGAAGTGCTGAGGCTCTCGGCCCTGTTGGTGGCCCCTTACATCCCGGAGGGCGCGGAAAAGATCTGGAAGCAGCTGGGGCGTCAAGGAAGCGTGCACACGGAGAAGATCGATTCGTTTCGTTGGGGTGAGGGAGCCGGGACGAAGGTCGACAAGGCCGAGGTTTTGTTCCCCCGCATCGATTTGGAGCAATGGAAAAAGGACCGGACGCCGCAGCCGGACGCGGCGAAGGCGAGCGGAGCGGAAGCGGCGGAGCACGAGCCGGAGATCGACATCGACGGGTTTCGCTCCGTTGAGCTGCGCGTCGCTCAGATCGTGAAGGTCGAAGAGATCCCCAGATCCAAAAAACTCTATAAGCTGGAGGTGGACCTGGGCTATGAGCGGCGGACTATATGCGCGGGCATCAAACCTTTCTTCAAACCTGAAGAACTGGAGGGCAGGCGAGCCGTGGTCGTGGCGAACCTGAAACCGGCCAAGCTCTGCGGGATCGAAAGCAACGGCATGATTTTGGCGGCCAGCGTCAAGGGCGGAGAGGACGAGCAGGTGGTGTTGATCGCCCCCGCGGCGGATATCCCGCTGGGCAGCCGCGTGAGGTGACGCGAAGGCAAAAAAACGCGAGCTCCCGCGACAACAACTTCTACCACAAAGTGTACGCCATCGTGTCGAAGATCCCGAAGGGGAAAGTCGTTTCCTATGGACAGGTGGCCTCCTGGGCGGGAAGCTGGCGGGCGTCGCGCGCCGTAGGGTACGCGCTTTTCCGCCCGCCCCAGGAGCTCGGGCTCCCCTGCCACCGCGTGGTCTACCGGGACGGCGCTCTGGCGGGGGACGCCGTGTTCGGAGCGGGAGTGCAGAGACGGCTCCTGGAAAAAGAGGGCGTAGGCTTCACGCCCGACGGCCGCGTGGACATGCGAAAACACGCCTGGGACGGCCGATAACCCCCCCCGGTCTTTCAGTCTTTGGCCTTTCATATCCAAAAGGCCGAGCGCGCTCTAAACGACTCGCTCGGCTGTTAGGTTCGACGCTTATCGCTGCCCCCCAAAGCACTCAGGGGGACGCCCGGCTCTAGGAGCTTGCGGATGCGGAGCTTGCGGATGCTTGCAATTGGGCCGTGACGCTTTCCAGCCAGGTGGCCTGTTGCATCATCGTCGATAGGCTGACCTCCGCCGCCGCGAACTGCGCTTGAAGGTTCGCCTGCTTCGTCTCCAGGCGTTTTTCGAAACTTTCCAGGTACTTATCGATGGACGCGATTTCGGTGTCGATGGCGTTCATCTCGCGCACCACCGCGCCTTGGGCGGCGGTCACGCCGGAGGCGACCTCTTTTTGCGAGGAGTTGATCATGTTCTCCACGAAGGTCTCCATCTGCGCCGCGAAGCTCGTGACCAACGTCGAAACGTCCTCGGCGTTGTTTTCCAGGGCGGTCATGAAAGCGCTGGTGTCGAAGTCCAGCTCGCCGCTTTGCCCTTGAGTGGACATCTCCCCCGTCGACGCAAGTTTTATCCCGATCTGGGAGAGCGCCGAGTATTGATAGTTCAGGCCCAGCGAGGACAGCACGGAGGTCGAACCTCCCAAAGAGATCTGGTTTTCGGTTCCCGCGCTGATGATTAGCTTGTTGTCCTCCACCTCGGCCTTGGCGTAGGGAACGGAATAGGCCTGCCCGTCCGCGTCGAAAAACAAGGGGTTGTTCAGCCCGTTGAGTTGCGGACTGTTGATTTTCGCCGCGATCGTCGCCAGCGTGTCCTCCGGCTCCACGACGATGCTCGCGGTGCGTCCTCCCGCGGTGACGGAGAAGGTCCCCGCGTTGACGACGCCGTTTTGGGACATGGCGCCGTAGATCGCGTCGCGGCTACCGCGCTGGGTAAAGGCCGCTGTGTAGATCTGAGAGGTCACTCGGCGCATGGAGTCCTTCATGCTGCGCAGGAGGGAATTTCCCCTCAAAAGCCCCCACTTCATGCGAAAGTCGTCGCTGTCCACCGTAGCCGCCGTGGTCTCGTCCAGTTCCTCTTCCGTCATGCGCACGTTGATCCAGTCCAGGACTTCGTTGTAAGCGGTGACGAAGTCCTGCAGCGCGGTGACGGCGGATTCCGCGTTCTGCGAAACATCCAGCGACACCTGTCCTATGCCTTTCAACTGGAGCGTCATTCCCTTGATCAGCTCGTTCCCGTAACTTTCCCCGATGGAGTTGGAAGAACGGGTGACCTTCTCGCCGTCCAGCAGCAGCTCCGCGTCTTGCGCCGCCGTGTAGTGATCCTCGTCCGTCAGATCCAACCCCAGCGCGGCCAACGTGCCGTTGCCGTCGTCGCTCAGGTAGAAGGTGTTGGCGTTGTAGGTGTACTCGACGGTGTAGGTTGTGTTGTACGTCGGAGCTTTCGCGTGGACCTCGGGGGCCTCCGTCGGGGTCGCCCAGTTTATCCGGAGCTTCGTCCCCGGGTTGTCCGCGTCGGGGGAACCCACGTCCAGCGAAGGGGTAAAGGCCGGGTCTACGGTTTGACCGTCGTAGACGCCCATGGTTTGGCCGTTGTAGGTTATGACGTGCGTGCCGTGAGGCTCGCTGACAAACTTGCCGCCGTTCGGCAGGGCCACCGTGTCCTCCGTGTCGCGCGAGATGCCGGAGATCGTGGTCGTCGTGCCGTCGGATTTTTGCAGGGTCAGATCGTAAGCGCTTCCCGGTTCGGGGGCATCCCAGCCTCCGCCCGTATACCATTGAATCACGGCCTCGCCGCTGGAGTTCCGCAGGATGTCGAAGTCGACTCCCTCTCTCCAGACGCGGCTTCCCGGCTGTTGAACGGTGGCGGTTCCCTTCGCGAAATCGGCGTAGCTCGTCCCGGTCAGGACGTCCTGGTTGCTCCGCGTGATGTCGAAGGTGAAGGTTTCGCCTCCCTCGGCCACGTAGGATACCTCATAGTCCGCTCCCGCGGCGGGTCTGTCGTAGGCGTTCAGCCAGTGTATGGAGCCGTCGGCGCCGACCTCGAAATCGTCGCCGCGTGTATAGGCGACGCCGCCGGACGTGATCGTCACGCCGGCCGCGGAACGCGGGGTAAAGGGCAGGACGCCCTCGTCCACGTCGCCGCTCCCGGAGCGATTCGCCGTCACCGCGTAGGTGTCCCCCGAGTAGGCGGTGTACGTGTCCTGATAGACGACCCCCGGTGGAGGGGTCTGAGGGTCGTAGCGACGCCAGCGAATCTGGTTGCCGTTTACGATGTCGAAGTCCTCCCCCACTTTATAGACCGTGCCGTCTTCGCCCTTGACGGTCAATGTTCCGCCGTTGACCGCGCCCAGGTCCACGTTAAACTCCAGGGTGTCGGAGGCGTTCACGGACCGCGTCAGGGTCGCCGTCTGCGTCGTCTTCTCCAGACCGGTGTCGTCGCTCTTCAAAATGAGCCGGTTGTCCACGACGCTCGCCGTCACGGAAACGGCGGGGCTCCGCGTCTTGAGTTGCGTGTTGATCTTGTCGGCGAGGGACTCCAGGGTATCCGTCGAGGCGACGTCCACGCGCACGTTCTGCCCGCCCGCGTTCACATAAAAATAGGAGCTTCCGCTGGAGCCGAAGATATTGCCCAGGGTTCCCGAGAACTGGTTGGAGCGATTGATCTGGCTGTTAGCCAGTTTCAGAACTTCCAAGTCGTAAACGTTGATCTCGGCGTCCGCGCTGACGGTGGCGGTCAGGACGCCTTTATACGACGTGTTGCGGTCAATCCTCTCGATCTCCACCTGTTTGGCCTGGAACGTGGAGGCCAGTTTCAAAGACGACAAAGTGCTTTGCAGGTTTTGCAGGCCGACCTGGATTTCTTCCCAGAGGCTTTTTTTCAGTTCGAGTTTGTCGCGCTTGTCCAACTGGACATAAGCGGGTTGTTTCGCGGTTTCCAGCAACTCCGTCACCATGCTGTCCCAATCGATGCCGGACACGACGCCCGTAACGCTCATAGCCATCTTTACACCCTCTTAGACTTGAACGGATACCGTTGCAAAACCATAACGGGGATTATCAGGAGCAATGCCGCGAACCCCACGCGGCTATCGCAGCCGGTTTCGATTTCTTCCTCCGCGTAGGAATCCCCCACCTCCAACGTACTGTTGGTCTCGGCGTACAAATCCGAGGAATCGTCCTGATACCTCGCCACGACGGAAAAAATGTACGTACCGTCCCCGGCGGGAGTGTAGCTCGCCATCGCGATCAAGCCGTCGGCGCTCCACAAGGGGGTCAGTTCCTCCGTCTGACTGTCCGATGTCACCGTCAATTGGAAATCTGTCGGCTGCAAGGTCAACGACACCGTGACGGTTATCGTTTCGTCGGCCTCCGCCGAGGACGGCAACGTCAAGCTGGCGGAAAACAAGCTGTCCTCCGCCAGCGCGCCGCTCGACAAGAACGTCAAAAAACTCGCCCAAAGAAACGCTCTTTTTATGTGCTTCACTTCTCTTACCTACGCGGACAGATCGAGCGAAGAGTATTGCGCTTGCTGACTGTAAAGTTTGAGAAACTGATTCGACAGATTGGTCTTCAACTGCGAAATCCTGTCGTCAAGCGACGTCTGGCTGACGGTAAGGGCCGCGCCCTCGGCGTCGCCCGCCGTATCCGTCGATACCGCGTTATCGCTTTCTCTGAGTTCTTGCAACCTGGCGACAAGATTTTCTACGGTTTCGTCTATTGTCTCGGAGGCCGCAGCGCTCGTATCGCTGTCTTCATTTTCATCTTCTTCCGCCAACAGAGCCTCCAGCCACTTTATAGACGCGCTCGTGCCGCCGCTCATCCCGCCAGGGCCCCGAAGCGTCATGCCGCCCGCGCCTCGGCCGAGTTTCTCCTCCATCGCGGAGAGATCGCCGCCCGCCGCCACAGCCTCCAGATCCGCCGCCAACTCCTTGAGCATGCGGGCCTGCCCGCCGGCGGCGCCGGCGGCCTCCTCCGTAACCTGAGTCAGAAGCTCGGCGGCTTTCGCCTTCAACTCTTCGGGATTATCCTCCAGGCTTTGAAGCTCGGATAAGATTGCGCTCGGATTCAAACTGGACGCGGAACCGGCCTCGCCGGAACCCGTCTCGATTATCGCCTGTTGCGCTTGCTGCTGTAATTTTTTCTGTTTTTCGAGGCGCTCTTCCCACCAAATACTGCTGTCGCTTGTCACGGAACTTACGCTCATGATAGTGCCCTCCCTAACATGGAATTTATTGCGAGTAGAATAGCTGAAGCGGCGTTAAAGCGCGGCAAACAAACGCAAAATAGTGTTATAAACTGCAAATAAGTGCAAAAGCAGCCATGCGATGCTTTAAAATCGACAGAGAGATTAAAAGAAAACTTGAAAATGAAAACCTGAAAATTTTGGAGGCGTGGAAGATTAAAAGCATCCTGATGATTGACGACGACGTGGAGCTCTGCGCGCTGCTGGGCGATTATTTCCAGGCGGAGGGTTTCGGTTTCGCCTGCGCGCATTCCGGGGATGAAGGGCTCGATATGCTAAACGAGGACCGATACGGCATTCTCATACTGGACGTCATGCTGCCGGGCCGCGACGGGTTCGATATTTTAAAGGAAATTCGGAACACCTCGCTCATACCGGTGATTATGTTGACGGCCAAGGGGGACCATCTGGACAGAGTGGTGGGGCTGGAAATAGGGGCGGACGACTATATCTGCAAGCCCTTCGACACCCGCGAGCTGTCGGCTAGAGTGAGGGCCGTGCTTCGCCGCAGCGGGTTGTCCGAGACGACCTCCCAGGACATCCTGCGCGTGGCGGACCTGGAAATGGACCTTCGATCCCTCTCCGCTAAAGTGGGCGGACAGGGCGTATTCCTTACGAACGTCGAATTCAGGCTGCTCAAAGCCCTGCTCTCATGCGCGGGCAGGAAAATATCCGCGGAACAACTGTCCATCAACGTTTTGGGCCACACGCTCTCTCCGTTCGACAGAAGCTTGAGCGTGCACATGAGCAAGCTGAGACGCAAACTCGGCCCTTACCCCGGCGGAAGCGAACGCATCAAGACCCTGAGAGGCGAGGGGTTTATTTATGTTTTCCCCGAAAAAGAGGCGTGAGGTTTGCGTCGTGAAAAGTAATGAAAAAAATAGAAAGGGAAAAATAGGAAGGAAACGCCATGAAAAAAATAACGGGGGTTTCTCTGTTCTGGAAAATCTACCTCACTCTGCTGCTGGTTCTCTTTCTTCCTATCATTCTGTTTGCTTTGTCCCATATAGCCCGCGACAGAGACCGGGATATTCGAGATATACGCCAAGCTATACGCCAGAGGATGACGCGGCATCTGGAGTGGAGCGCGTCGGAGCTGGCGAACCAGGCCGATTCCATAACGAACGAGGGGTTGACGCCGTGGATCGAGTCCATCGAGAACGCGATCGGACTGGCGATTTACGTCCAGCGGGATGGAGAAATTTTCCATCTGCCCGATTCGGATTGGCTCGTCGCGTACGAACCGGACGAAGATCCGTTTCCCCCCAACCCGACCGTCGTTTCCTCCGTTTCACGATCCGGCCGGACGAAGGTCGTCGCGACTGCACAACCGTTCCGCGGCGAGGACAACGCCGACCCCCGCGCCGGGCCCAGGCGGCGAAATATCGAGGTGTTCCTGTTGGTGGCCGTCCTCTGCGTCGCTTTCAGTTTTATGCTTGTGCGAAACTTCATGACGCCGCTGTCGGAGCTGCGGCGCATCACGCTGAAGCTGGCGAGCGGCGATCTGTCCGTGCGGGTCGGTCAAAGCGTGATCGGCCGGGGCGACGAGATCGCCGACTTGGGCAGGCGCTTCAACAAAATGGCCGAACGCGTGGAAGGCCTTGTCTCCTCTCAAAAAAGGCTCCTGAGCGATATCTCTCACGAAATTCGATCCCCCCTGCAGCGCATGGAGGTGGCGTGCGCGCTTTTGCGAGACAAGGGGGACAAACCCCAGTCGAACTCCCGAGAGTACATCGATCGCATAGAGCTGGAAATCAGCCGCATCGACGATATGGTGGAAGAACTGTTGACCTTGACCCGCGCCGACGAGACGAGTTTGACTCGTTTCGAGGTCGTGAGGCTGGACGAAGTGATCAACTCCATCATCGCCGACGCCGAGTTCGAAAGAGGCGCGGACGAGTGCGGCGCGGGAGAGAAAATCGTCGCCGCGGACCTTCAGAAGGTATCCGTTATGGGAGACGCCACGCTTTTGAACCGGGCGCTGAGGAATGTGATCCACAACGCGATCCGCTACACCTCCCCGGGAACCGGCATCGAAATAAACGCCCGCCGAGACGGGGATCGTGTGACGGTAACCATCAGAGACCACGGGCAAGGCGTCTTGGAAAAAGATCTGGATAAAATTTTTTTGCCCTATTACCGCACCGATGAGGCGAGAGAAAGAACGCGAGGCGGAGCGGGCCTCGGGTTGGCCATAACGAAGCGCATCGTTGAAAACTACGGCGGCGAAGTAACCGCCTCGAACGCTCCATTCGAAGGCGCTCCGCCCGAAGGCGTTCCCTCTGGAGGCACGCCATCTGGAGGATTGATGGTGACGATATCGTTCGCGGCCAGCGAAAAGCAAGAAAGTGAAAAGAAAGAAAGCGAAAAGAAAGAACGAGAGCCTGTTTCGCCGCCGCCGTATCGCGTCGTGTAAGTACGAGAACGATATTCATTTTTGATGCTACCAATTTAGAATTCTGTGCTACTATAACCCTCAGCCCGGAAATTTCACGGAGCGGACTGGGGGGCAACATGAACGTCAAAACAATTTCAGCGAAAGTTTTTAGTCACGCCGCCCCGGACAAGGCGAAAAGGGCGGGGGTTTTCGAGAGACTGCCCGCGGTTGCGGCCTACGTCGGGAAAAAGACGCTGGTTTTCCTGTTCATGATGTTTGTCCTGTCGGTGATCGTGTTTTACGTGTCGCGGCTTACGCCCGGCGACCCTCTGGAGGCGTTTTACGGCGGCGCGACGCAGTCGATGACCGTCGAGGAACTGGACGCGGCGCGCGCGCGGCTCGGCCTGGACGGCCCCGTGACCCGGCAATACCTGAAGTGGGCGGGCAACGTCCTGCAAGGGGATTTCGGTATGTCGCTCCGGCACAAACGCCCCGTGCTGAGCGTCGTGCGTCCGCTCATCGGCAACACCCTCATCCTGGGCGGCGCGGCGTACGTTTTGGTGTTCCTGCTGGCGGTCATCCTGGCGCTGTTCTGCGCCAGATTCGAGGACTCCCTAGCCGACCGCCTGATCTGCAAAATAGGCGCCGCGGCGTACTACATCCCGGCGTTCTGGCTGGGTGTGGTGCTGGTGCTTCTTTTCAGCGTCAACCTGAAATGGCTGCCCTCGAGCGGCGCTTACGACATCGGCAAGGCGAAGGACATCGCAAACCGCGCGCGCCACATGGTGCTTCCTCTCGTCGTTATGGTGGCGAGCCACCTATGGTACTACGCGTATATGATCCGCAACAAGCTGCTGGACGAGGTACGCCGCGATTACGTCTTGCTGGCCCGGTCCAAGGGGCTCGGCAAAACCAGAATACTTCTCGCCCACTGCCTGCGCAACGTCCTCCCGACCATCGTCAACATCATGGCAATCTCCATTCCCCACGTGCTCAGCGGAACGTACATCGCGGAATCGGTGTTCAATTACCCCGGCATCGGGTCGCTGGCGGTATCGAGCGCCAAGTATCACGACTATAACCTCCTGATGCTCATGGTGCTCCTGACGGGAGTTCTCGTGATCGTCAGCAGCCTGCTGGCGCAGGCGATCAACGAGGCGATAGACCCCAGGATGAAAACAAGAATGGAGTTGGATTGAGATGTCGACAGGGGTTTCAGGGGGGCCAGAGATAAGCAGGGAGCCGACGAGGAGCGAGTCGAGCGAGTCGCTTAACGAGCCCTGCCCCCCTGAACTTTCAATGGTAAAAAAAGAACAAGTCGACGCCTTTACTGTCGTCGGAGCCGGTTACAAGTCTCATGAAATCAGGGTCAAACGCCCTGGTTTGCTGCGGTCGCTGTATGGGAAGCCCGTATTTTCGATCATGATTCTCTCCGTGATCGTCCTCGGTTGCCTCTTTTCGGAGAGCTTTATCAATCACGACCCGACCCAGTTTTATCTTGCGCACCTCTCGGAGCCCCCGAACGGGGAGTTCTTTTTCGGAACGGATTCGCTGGGACGGGACATTTACTCGATCATCTGGCGCGGCGGCAGGATATCGATCTTCGTGGGGTTATTCTCCGCGTGCGTCGCAACCCTCGTCGGCGTGACGTACGGTTGCGTCGCCGGCATGGCGTCGAAGGTCGTGGACGACGGCATGATGCGCGCCGTCGAGATGATGCAGAGCATCCCGTTTCTGCTGACCGTCCTCCTGATCGTCTCCATCACGGGCAAACAAAACATCGCCTCGATATCCCTCGTCATCGGGGGCGCTTCTTGGTTCGGCCTGGCGAGGATCGTGCGCGGAGAGGTGAGGCAGATACGCGGCAGCGAGTACGTCCTGGCGGCGCGTTGCATGGGCGCGAATTTTCCGCACATCATGCGAAAACATCTGATACCGAACTTCGTGTCGGCCATCATGTTCGTCGTGATATCCAGCGTCAGCCTGAGCATGTCGATGGAATCGACGCTCAGTTTTCTGGGCTTCGGGCTTCCCCCCGATGTGCTCTCCTGGGGCGGTATGTTGGCCCTGGCGGACCGCGCCCTGTTGCTCAACACATGGTGGGTCATCGTCGTTCCGGGACTGTTCCTGGTCGTGACGCTCCTGTGCGTAACCGGAGTGGGAAATCATTTCCGCCGCGAGACGAACAAGCGACCCAGCAATCTTTAATTACGGTATTTAGCGGCGCGGACCCTAAATATATAAAGTAAACTGTAAGGAGAGGGTAACATGAAAAGAAAGTTTTTATCACTGTGGCTGGCTTTTGCTCTTTGCGCGGGGCATTTCGCCTGGGGCGGCGTTGGGACGGCGGCGGCCGACGCGTCGGACCTTTCGAACACGCTGGTTTACGCCGGGGAAAACGAGGACACGCTGAACCCCATCTTGAACAACCACGGGGAGCTTCCGGGCATTATTTTTTCGGGCTTGATGAAATACGACGCCAAGGGCGCGCCGATTTTGGACCTCGCCGAGAACGTCACCTACGACGAGAAGGAGTTCACGTACGTTTTCAAACTTCGCAAAGGGGTCAAATGGCACGACGGAACGCCGTTCACGGCAAACGACGTGGTTTTCACCTACAACATTCTCGCCGGCGACGAAACGCTCACCGCGTCCATCAAGAGCAACTACGAAGACATCGCCCAGGCGTCCGCGCCGAACGCGGAGACCGTCGTCTTCAAGCTGTCGCGGTACAACGCGGCGATGCCGGACAATTTCACCATCGGCATTCTCCCCGAACACCTCCTGAAGGGGCAGGACATCGCGACCGCTCCCTTCAATCAGCGTCCGGTCGGCACGGGGCGTTACAGGTTCGTCGAGTGGGACGCCGCCGGCGGAACGATCACCGTGGAGCGCAACCCGGACTACTACGGCAAGGTTCCCAACATCGAGCGCGTGGTGTACAAGACCGTCGCGGTGGAGAGCGCCAAAGCCCTCATGCTCCAGTCGGGCGAGGCCGACCTGGCGTGGCTCAACGCCAATTACGCCCAGCGTTTCCGCGGCGACCCGAACTTCAAGAACATCGACTTCGTCACCGCCGACTTCCGTTCGGTCGCTATGGATTTTCACACCGATTTCTGGAAACAGAACGACGACTCTATCGGAGTTCTCAACTACGCCGTGGACAAGCAGGCCATCATCAACGGCGTGCTGAACAGGCAGGGCAGCGTCGCCTGGAGCCCCATACAGCTCAACGCCTTTGGCGGCGACAAACGCGCCGATATTTATGCCTACGACCTCGCCAAATTTGCCGAGGAGATGAAGGCTTTGGGCTGGACGAAGGGCAGCGACGGAATCTACGAGCGGGACGGCCGGAAATTTTCGTTCACGATACAGGTGCGGGACTACGAGGAGGAGCGCGTCGACATAGCGAACATCGTCGCGAGTCAGTTGAAGGCCGCCGGGGTGGATATGCAGATCGCGCTTGTGACGCGATTCGACTGGAGGGCGGGCTATAACGGATTCCTTGCCGGTTACGCGGTCGAATTCGACCCCGACGGGGCTTACTCCAACTTCGTCACCGGCGCCAGTCAGAACAACATGGCGTACTCCGACCCCCAGGTGGACGAACTGCTGAAACGCGGCCGCCACACCTCGAAACCCGACGAGCGCCGCAAAATATACGGCGATTTCGAAGTCGCCTACGCGAGGAAGCCCGGGCATCTGTTGGTGGCGTACCTCGACGGCAACTACGTGAGCGCCTCGGGGCTGAGCGGACTTGACGCCCGGCGGGTGCTGGGGCATCACGCCGTGGGCGTCATGTGGAACATCGAGGAATGGACGCTCGCGCGATAGCGAAAACGGTCGTGGGCCGAACGGCCGTAGACCGAACGGCCGGGGGAGCTTGCTCGCCTCTCCCGGCCGCGGCTTTGCGGGGCGGCGGCCTCGCGGTTTTGGAACTGCGCAACCTCTCGGTGAGTTTCGACGCGCCGGAGGGCGAGGTCCAGGCGGTGCGCGACGTTTCGCTGTCCCTGAACGCCGGGGAGACCCTCGCGGTCGTCGGAGAGTCCGGCTGCGGCAAAACGGTTCTGTGTCAGTCCGTGATGAAGCTCCTGCCGAAGACCGCAAAAATAAAACAAGGCCGAATCCTCATACCCGGAGAGGACATCACGGACTACACCGACAGACAAATGCGTCCGCTGCGGGGCAATATCTTCTCGATGATCTTTCAGGACCCGATGACGACGCTGAACCCGACTCTCCCCGTCGGCAAGCAGATAACCGAGGCGATTCACAGGCACAAAAAGGTAACCCGCGAGGAGGCCGAAAGCCGCGCCGTCGATCTGTTGAACCTCGTCGGCATCGACGACCCCTTGCGCAGAATGGCGCTTCAACCGCACTATTTTTCCGGCGGAATGCGCCAGCGATGCGTGCTGGCGATCGCTCTCGCTCTGAACCCCCGGATACTCTTTGCGGACGAGCCGACCACATCGCTGGACGTCACCATTCAGGCCAACATGCTGGACCTCCTTCGGGACGTACAGAAAAAGACCGGCGTCGCCATCATGCTCATCTCCCACGATCTTGGAGTGGTGGCCCGCGTCGCGGACCGGGTGGCCGTCATGTACGCCGGAAAGATCGTCGAGGTCGGCACGGCGGAGGAAATTTTTTACGATCCCCGCCATCCCTACACCTGGGGGCTTTTGGGGGCGCTGCCGTCCGTGGCGTTGAAGACGGGAATTCTGCGCCAGATACCGGGAATGCCTCCGTCGCTCCTCTCCCCTCCCCCAGGGGATGCTTTCGCGACGCGCAACGAATACGCCCTGGCGATAGACTACGAAAAGATGCCGCCTATGTTCAGGATAAGCGACACTCACAGCGCCGCGACCTGGTTGCTGGACGAGCGCGCGCCCCGCGTCCGGCAGCCGGGGCTTGCCCGCTCCGTCCCCGAACGGCCGCGCCCCGCCCGCCGCGCCGTCGGCTCGGGCGAAAAAGCTATCGTCAGGGTACGGGACTATGTGCAGCACTTTCAGGTGAGCCGTTCGTACACGGTGCGGGCGGTGCGCGGCGTGAGCTTCGAGCTGCGGCAGGGCGAGGCGTTCGGGCTGGTGGGGGAATCCGGATGCGGGAAATCCACGATCGCGCGCGCCGTCATGGGGATATACGCCCCCACGTCGGGCGCGATTTATTTCAAAGACCACCTCGTTTCGGAAAGGCGGGCGTACCGAAAGCACAGACGGGAGATAGGGCGCGGGATGCAGATCATCTTTCAGGATTCCGCGGCCGCGCTGAACCAGCGCATGACGGTGGAGGAGATCATCTCCGAGCCGCTGCTGATAAACGGCATGTACGGAAAAGGGCGTGAGCTGAGGGCCAAAGTCCTGGATCTGCTGACGAAGGTAGGCATGGACGAGACATACCGCACGAAACGCCCGCCGGAAATATCGGGGGGACAGCGCCAGCGCGTGGCGATAGCGAGAAGCCTAGCTATGGAACCCGAAGTCATCGTCGCGGACGAGCCGGTGGCGTCTCTGGACGTCTCCATACAGGCCCAGATCGTAACGCTGTTTCAGCAACTGCAAAGAGAACGTGGGTTTACGTTTCTCTTTATCGCCCACGACCTGTCCATGGTGCATTTTCTCTGCGACCGGGTGGCCGTCATGCACGCCGGGCGGCTGGTGGAGGTGGCCCCCGCGGACCAGCTGTTCGACGACCCGAGGCACCCGTACACCCGTGCGCTTCTCTCGGCGACCCCGTCACCCGACCCGGCGTCGGAGCGATCCAAAAAAATCGCCCGCTTCAAACCGAATAACGATATCGTCGCCGGCGACATCGTCAACGAAAAAATGCGCGAAGTCGCTCCGGGTCACTTCGCCCTGAGCCAGTGAAGCCT
>JAISQE010000039.1 GCA_031274425.1 Synergistaceae bacterium
TTGTCGTCGTTTCTTCTTTTAGCATTTCCAAGACAATACGCGCTTTCAACTCTGTAGAATAATTTTTCCGATTATTCATTTTCAAGCTTCATCCCTTGCTTTTTTCTGTCCGATTTTCAGGGTCCATTATAGGGAGCCGTGTGGATGCGAGGATTCTAAGCGTATGATGGGATGCCCATCAAATCGAGGCATCCCATCATTTTTACCAGTACGTTCTTTTGTTAAAGCACTATATCGCCAATCACCTGAGTCCGTTTTTTTCAAGATACTGTATGACATGATCCGGAAAATCGCTGAAAATGCCGTCGACTTTGATCTTGTTGAAAGCGGCCTCGAACACCTCGTTTTCGGATATAAAACCTTTGGGAAGGCTGTCGGCCCGATATGTCCACGTATGGAGCTTCATGCCGGCGTCCCTCGCCCATTGGGCGCAAGGAGCTATCGTGTAGCTCTTGCCGTCGCTCGCCGGTTCGGCCAGGTGAGAAAACCACGGCGCGAAAACGCTGGCGTATTTCGAGACTTCCTTGACGCCTTCCTCCGTCAGCAGCCATTTATGTATGGACTTATCATCGCGAAGCATTTGCCCGTCCATATCCACCAACATCGCCAGATCGGCCTTCCAACCCAGTTCTCGAGATTTTTTTACGGCGTCGTAATCGAAAATCTGTAGAATGGCATTGGCCCCTTCCTTGTTGTAACCGTATTTGCCCAGCATTTCGATAGTCGCTTCCATGATGGCCTTGCCTTCTTTTTCATGGAAAGCCGGTTCTTTCACCTCGACGTAAAGTCCCACATTCCTGCCCGTCGATTTGTTGAGCCCCTGAACCAGCAGAATTTCCTCCTCCAGGGTGGGCACGCGGAAATCTATGTCGAAGTTTACCGGGAAGCGGTTGCCGAACACGGCTTTTTTAGTTTTGGGGTCGAATCGTTCCGTCACGAGGAGGCTTTTGATTTCATTCAAAGTGAAATCGATGGCGTAAAAACTGCCGTCCGGCCGCTGTCTGCCCGGAAATTTCTTTTCAACGTCCGTCGTGGTTTCAAGCGTGTGGTCGTGCAGGACCACCAAGACGTCATCCTTCGTGAAAACGACGTCTTGTTCCATAAAATCCACCCCCATAGCATAAGCCATGGCCTTCGCTTCCAGCGTGTGTTCCGGCAAATACGCCGAAGCTCCGCGATGGGCCGCCACTTGGGGCCTATATTCGGCAGCGTGAATGGCCAGAGGAAAAACTAGAATCAAAACGATTGTGGCGCATAACTTCTTCATATCGCATAACTTCTTCATATCGAACTCTCCCTTTCGTTTTAAGATATGTGGAAATTATAAAAAATCAACGTTAAAAATAAATTACTTTTATGTAAAACCTTTGCAAATCGATTTATATGAACCTCCTGGCCACGTTTACGCGCCGAACAAAACAAACGCGGCCAAGGCCCCTAAGGGAGTCAGCACCGCCACGCTGCGCCAGGGGACGAAAAGCGCCCGGCAGAGAAGCGCGATGAAACCCCCCGCGCAACAGTAGGCGAAGAAGGGATTCCACCCGAGCTGCCAGGGGATCCCTCGCGCCGCCGCGTCGGCCAGAGTTCCCCACAGCATGAACGCCCCTTCCAAAGCGTACAGGCAGACGTTCGAGAAAAAAATCGTTCCCGGTATCCCCAGAAAATAAAACAGGGCCAGCACCGAGGCGAAGGCCAGGGCAAAGCCGAAAAAGGGCGGGGCGACGAGGTTGAGCAACACCCCCACCAGGGGAACGGATTCGAAGGTCCAGGAGGCTTGCGGAAAGGTCGCGAGCCAAATCATGGGACTGACCCCCAACCAGATCCTCCAGTCGTTCGGGGATCCGCGCTCCAGGACGGCGGCGATCACGAGGGCGGCCAGGACCGACAGCCGCCATCCCACGTCCCAAAACCAGAAGGGCGAACGCGCGAGCAGCAACACGGCCGCGAGAGAGGCGGAGTTGATCGCGCTGCCCGGCCGCCCGGCGAGCTCCCCCAAAAGGGCGATCTGGATCATCAGCCCCGCTCGCGTCGCGCTGGCCGGAGCGCCGGTCAGGAGGATATAGAGCCACAAAAAAAGACTCAGCCCGTACACCCGCCCCCTGCCCCGTTTGAAGAGGACGGACGCTCCCATCATGACGATGCCCACGTGAAAACCCGAGACCGCGAGAAGATGGCTCGTCCCCCAGGACCGGTGGCTCGCGTTCAGGCCGGAGTCCCGCTTGCCCGTCCACGCGGCGTTGAGGTACGCGGCCGTCAAACGGGGCAGGCGGATGACAAGAGACCGATAGAGAGCGTAGCGCCAGCGATGCGGGTTCCAGCCGCGGAAGCCCCGTTCGGGAAGGGGTTCCGTCTTGGCGGAGGCGAGCCGCGCCGTCATCCCCCGCGCGCGCCAGAACCGATCCTCCCGGAAGTCCGACCCTCCGGAAGAATCGGACCTGAAGGGCCTGGGAACCCCCTGAACCTTGATTCGCTCTCCCTCGGTCAGGGTCGCGAAGGGGAGGCTCAGCACAAAACCGCCCTGAGGCGTCCGCACCGCGACAGCGGTGAATCGGCCCCAGGGGCGGCTTTCCACGACGGTTCCGGCCGTTTCCACAAAAGGCGGGATAAAAGGCCGACGGTTCAAAGCGAACACGATCCACAGGGAGAACAAAAACACGAGGGCCAGCACGCAGGCCGCAATACGCCACTGTCCCTTCAGCTCCAAGCGGAAGGAACTCGTCATCACTCCGGACGCGGCCAACAAAGCCACCAGCGGCAACGCCCAGGGAACGACGCGATCGGACAAGGCCAACATCGCGACGAGTCCGGTCAACACCACCAGAAAAGGAGCGCGCGCCAAAACGATCATTCGGCCTTACGGTCCATCTTACGGTCCACCTTACGATTCATCTTACGATTCATCTTACGATCTATCGAACTCAGAACATTCGGAGCCGTAAACAGATGAACTTACAGAGTCATGAACTCTTAGAGTTACAGACTCGCGGAGTCAGAGACTCACGGAGTCAAGGGCTCACGGTCAGGCGGTCGCGGAATCCCTCCAGCTTTTTGGCTCCGATTCCCTTGACCTGCAGGAGGTCCTCGACGCTGCGAAATCGCCCGTTTTTTTGGCGATGCTCCACGATGTTCCCAGCCAACGCGGGCCCGATGCCTTTCAGGGAGGTCAGTTCCTCTTGGGAGGCCCGGTTGATGTCGATCATGTCGCCGGCCTTCGCCCTTCCCGGAGACATGGAGCTGGAACGGGGGCGAGGAACCGGCGAGGGGGCGGCGGCCGGGCTTTCGGGCGAACGCTCGCCTTTGCGGGGCACGTGGATGTGAACGCCGTCCTCCAACAACGCGGCCAGATTCACGGCGGCGGGGTCGGCCAGGTTGTTCAAACCGCCGGCCGCCTCCACGAGGTGGAAAAGCCGCGATCCGGCCGGCAGCTTGTAGACTCCCGGATTGCGGACGCTTCCCGTGACGTACGCGAACCACTCCCCCGGGCTCCCGCCGCCGGGTTCCGCGTTTTCTGTCGCTTCTATCGCCTCTGCCGCCTCCGCCGCGGCCCGAACCGAAAGGACGCTCGCGCCGTTGACGCTTGCGCCGTTCCCCGTCCCGCGCCGGGTCGAAGAACTCTCGTTCGCCGCCGGGGGATTTGTTGGGATCGGCCTCCTTTTTTCGGCCGCCGCCTCGGTCCGAGAGGCCGACTCGGCGACGGGAGGCGTTTCCTCACCGGGCGACAGGACCCGCGTCAACAAGCCCGCCGTCAGAAAACAAAACATGCCGATCGCGAACAAAACCCACCTGCGGTGTTCCGTCCAAAGCTCCCGCCACATAACAGCCACTCCTTTTTCAAAATTAAAACTCAGGGGAACGAAGTCCCCCGAGACCCTCTTATTTCATTTATTTCATTTATTTTATTTCCTCGACGACGGTTCCCTTGAGGCACCAGGACTCCGCCGAGACGATTTCGACCGTGACGAAACGCCCCACCAACTCCTCCGTGCCGGCGAGGAGAACCACCTTGTCCGTCGGGGTCCGCCCCTGGAGCAGCCCCTCTCCCCTCGGAGCGGTTCCGTCCACCAAAATCCGGTACCTCCGGCCGACTAGGGTTCGATTGATCGAGAACGCGATGCCGTCCTGCAGTTTGTTGAGGCGGTTGAGGCGCTCCATGCGCACCTCTTGCGGCAGAGCGCCGGGCATGGCCGCCGCGGGCGTTCCGGCCCGCTCGGAGTACGCCGCCGTGTGAACGAGGTCGAAGCGAATCTCCGAGAGCGCGCTCATGGACTCTTGGAAGTCCTCCTCCGTTTCCCCGGGAAACCCCGCGATCAGGTCGCTGGAAAGCCCCAGGTCGGGAAGAAAGGACCGCGCCATACGCGCCTTTTCCATGTATTCGGCCCGCGTGTACTTGCGGTTCATGAGTTTGAGTATCCGGTCGCTGCCGGATTGAATGGGGAGATTCAAAGACGGGCAAACATTGGGTTCGTCGGCCATGACCTGGGCGATTTTTTCGGTGAAGTCCTGGGGCAGGGACGTCACGAAGCGCAGACGCTCCACGCCCGTGCGGGCGGCCTCGCGCAACAGCTCGGCGAAGCCGTAACCGTTACGGAAATCGTTGCCGTAGCTGTTGACGTTTTGTCCCAAGAGCGTGATCTCCTTGACTCCGTTGCCGATCAACGCCTGCACCTCGTGCAGGACCTCCATGGGGGGGCGGGAAAGAAACCGCCCTCGCACGTGGGGGACGATGCAGTAAGTGCAGAAATTGTCGCACCCGTGGGCGATGGTGACGTAGCCGCGGTACCTGTTCTCCCGCGCCTCCGAAAACTCGTTCAAATCGTAGAATTCGCGGGGGTCCTCGTCCAGGAGAGTCACCCGTTCGCCGGTCATGGCGCGCTCCAAGCCCTCCGGCAACAGGCCGATGTGCCGCGGCCCCGAAACCAGCCGAACCCACGGATAACGAGAAAAGACCTTATCCCCCAGGCTCTGGGCGACACAACCCGTCAACGCCACATAGGGGCGTCTCGCCGCGTTCCAGAGGGGGGCGTAACGTCCCAGTTCGCTCCATACCTTTTGCTCGGCTTTGCCTCGAACGCTGCACCCCGTGAAGACGATCATGTCGGCCTCGGCCTCGCCCGCCTCGATCCAGCCTCGGCGCAACAGCGCGGTACGCGTCCTGTCGCTGTCGTAGACGTTCATTTGGCAACCGTAAACCTTCATATAAAAACGATACAAAAACGTTCCCCCTCGAAGCCTCCAGGCCCACCGTCCCCGCAGCCCGGCGATCTCTCGCGGGATGCGCCGATTTGCCTTAAAGACTGACCGCGCCTCATTTTAAAGCGAGAACTGTATTTTACTATTTTTCCCCGCCTTTGGATAGTATTCCAGAACGATCCCAAAATCCGCAAGATGAATTTGGGAAAGTATAACTGAAAGCAGTATTGTAAGGTATTTACGAATTCAATAGGTATTCACCAAAAGAAAAATGTCAAGAGGCAACGTAAAACCCAAAACCACAGGGAGGTATCGGATATCCCCCATCAGGTACCCGGAAGAGGTAAAAATCGGACGAGATATCACCTTCGACCTGAAATTTGCCTCAAATTCCGTAACTAAGCTCAGGGGGGCAGAGCCCGTTCGACCCTCCGGGTTCTCACTGGCCCCCCTGAAACCCTTTGTTTGTGAAAATAAGCCCTTACTCTTACACGGAGCCCCTTCTGGGGTATCAGTATACCGTGGCCTGCCGGCAATCGCAAACAAAAACCTCGCGTTTACGCTATCGCCTCGCCGTATACGGGTTCGCGCAGCCGGCGGGGTGGACGTACTTCATCGCGGCAATCCGGGCATGGCCCTGCTTCATTATTGATATACAAACCGAACGACAAGCAACATCTTTTCCAATATGGCCGACTCCCCTTCACGTCGGTCGTATTATAACATCTTCCCCTCGAACAGACATCGCATATCCCGCAAAACCGCCGCCGCCTTCCCCGAACTGATACTTGAGAACGACCACTCTCCAATACCTTTTTGCGGTTTAACGCTTTGTCTTGATCAATACGTATCCTCCGGCAAGGCGATGTCAAATGTTGCTGGTCATTTGGTTTGTCCGTCAAAATGAAACAGGACCACGCCCGGATCGCCGCGATGAAGTACGGCGTCGACCTACCCCCCTCCTGAATACACGATCCAGCGTTCTTGTTGCCGGGCGGATTCTTTTCCTGTAAAATGAATTTGAAAGAAATCCGTTGTGCTGGAGGTTTGTGTAGAATTGCCCGCAAACAAGGAATATAAGGACAGCGTATTCAC
>JAISQE010000096.1 GCA_031274425.1 Synergistaceae bacterium
TCATGGAAAATGTACTGCCGGAACCCCTCCACGTTCATCGCATTGGTGCCCCCGCGATCAATGATTTCATCAAAATCGTACGTCATTGCCAAACCTCCTGGCCACTTTGCGGTCTTCTCTCATTTCCAGCAGTCCTGGGCTCCCGCCGGCATCTTCAATTTGTGGGTGACGATAGGAAGATCATACAGCACGAGGATTTTTCAAATCCTTTGCGCCGACTTCCGTGATCGCGTAAAACCCTTCGTCCGCAGCCCTTTATATAGTCGGCGCGTTGCGTCGGCGACATATCGATCGTTCCGTCCAAGATCTCTGTTTCCTCGCGCCCAAACAATTGGTCATGCGAATCAGCTTGGCGGGGTTTACTTCGTTCGTTCGGCGAACCGGACCACGTTGTAGCGTTTGTTCGGCTTCCAGAAAGCGCAGGCGTTGCGTCCCACGCTTTTGGCGTGATAGAGGGCTTCGTCCGCGAGGAGCATGAGTTGTTTGGGTTTGTCTCCGTCCTCGGGGCAGATGCTGATCCCGAAGGACGCGCTGATGGTGACTTCTTTGCCTTCGATTTGGACCGGTTTTTTCAAGGAGGCCATGGTGCGGTTCAGGGCTTTCGTGATGCTTTGCCATTCGTTTTTTCCGAAGGCCAGGATCATGGCGAACTCGTCCCCGCCGAAACGGGAGACCATGTCGCTTTCTCTTATGCTTTTCTGCATTCGATTGGCTATCTCCACGAGAAGAACGTCGCCGGCGTGGTGCCCCAGAGTGTCGTTGACGTCTTTGAATTTGTCCAGGTCGATCATGATGACGGCCAGGTGCGAGCCGTTTCGTTTGGCGAACTCGACGGAGCTTTTCAGGTAATCGTCGAAAAGAAGCCTATTGGGGAGATCCGTCAAGGCGTCGTGGGTCGCCCGGTGCGAAAAAAATTCTTCCCGTTCTTTACGATCCTGAATATCGGCCGTAACGCCAATGATGCGGGTAGACTTCTGCGTGACGGGGTTTTTGAGCACGATCCCCCGGGTCAAAAACCACCGATAAACTCCATCGCCGCAAAGGAGTTTGTGGTCTAGCTCGAAGGAAGGCGGAGGCGGGTTGTCGGAAAAAAAACTCTGAAACAACTGCAACACGGCAGCGTCGTCCGGGTGAAAAAGTTTCGGCCACTCCTGGATGGGAGGGGCGTTTTCCGGCCGGATTCCCGTCAGCTCGGCAAGGCGCGGAGAATAATAAGGCGGCTTTTCGTTCTCCAGGTCGACTTCCCATATTCCGTCCCGGCTGCACTGCACGGCCAGCGTCCAGCGTTCCTCCTCCGCGAGGAGCCTCTCTTCCGTTTTTTTGCGCACCTCCACCTCCTGCCGAAGATCTTCCGCAAGGGACTCCAGGGCCGCCTGTTTGCGCTTCAACTCGTCGAGCGTGAACGTCAGCTGCTCCACCATCGAATTGAAAGAGTCCGAAAAATCTCCCATAAAGTCCATGCGTTGATCCAGGTCTCCGTCCGCGACCCGGCGCGTCAACCACGCCACGTGGTTCAAATTGGCCTGGAGCGCTTTTAAAGCGCCTCCCAGAAAGCCCTTGAAATCGATCTTATAGGAAAAATCGCCGTTTCGCGCCATTTGAAGGGCATTGCGGCACCCCAGCAGGGCGTTGAAAATCTCCTCCGCCGCCTGATCGCCCTTCATGATGTCGGGAACTTCGGATGGCGGCACGGGATCGAACAAAAGAGCATGACAACATTCGAGCATCCGATCCAGTTTTTCAGCGGACAGGGCGCTTGCAGCGGATACTTGGAGGACGAAGGCATCGTGGGTCCTTTTTGCTGGTTCCGCCAATTCGACCATTCTCTCTCGGATTTAGTCGGCGGTCATGTCTGCGGTGAAGCGGCAGGTACGATCTCCCGTGCACCAGCAGTCTATCTCCTTTACAAGATATGGTTTACCCGTAAAATTCTCGAGTATGCCTGCGAGGAATCCTTCATCGTACACGCACGTCTCGTAATCGACTTCCGGAAGACCGGAACAGTCTAAATCCTCATCGACGGTGAGCGTTATCTTTTCCGCGCCGTCCGTCATGGCCTCGACCCGCAGCACGCCGATTTTCATTTCTTTCAGAACGCGCTGCAGCTTTTTCACAAAATCTCCGACATTTTCGGTCCCCGCTAAAAAATGGCCGTAAAAGACGCTGCCCGCCAGTTTCCCCGCCTCGTAAAAAACCTTGTCCGCCTCCTCGGTGCCGAATTTGGACTCGACGATGTCCCGCAACGTGAACTGCATCAAACGATATATTTCGACCCGTGTGAAATTCCCCAGGTTTGGGCGTCCTACGTCGAGATTGCCTAAAAGGCCCCACGAAAACGCGTACTTTCTCTCCTGCACGATTCCCCGCTCCTCTCTAAAATGAGATGGCTTTGCCGAGTTGAATGTAAAGAATGTACTTACTTTAACATATTACGAGAATTTTGACATATTCTGGACGTACCGGTTCTCATTGGGGATCGAGGCGTCGCTTTCCAGCCTCTTCCACGGCGTCGCAAAGCCGGAGCGCGGCGCCGCGCTCCCCGGAGAGCAGCAAAAGATCGCGGCGGACCCGGGAGAGCTTTTCTCCGTCTCTCAATGCCTCGGCGATCCGAACGGCCAGCTCCTCGGGGACGACCTCCCCCACCGCTTCGTCCAAAAGCGCTCGATTCGCGATGCGGTTGGGCCACGCGATAAAGTCGTTATAGCGCTTCAAATTCCTGCGTATTCCCCGTTCCTTGATCGAAGGGCCGATCAGGGGCAGCCTGGAGGCGAACCCGCCAAGTCCGCCGACGGGGATGACCTTCAAAAAGTCCATGGGCGCGGCCACCAGGGCGGGCAGGCCGCAGTGCATCATCTCCAGCGTGTTGGTTCCCGGCTGCGTCAAGGCGTAATCCGCGCTTCTCATGGCGGCGCCCGCGCCTGCCCTGATGGGATTCAACCCCGCGTCGACCCAGGAGGAAAACTCGTCTTCCGGGGCGAAAGGCGAGAAAAGAGTTCCGATGAGGACCTGGGGGATCAACGTTTTCAGATGCCGCGCAATGGCCGACAGCCATCCCAGAGACAGGCGTAGGATGGCCGGGCGGCTGCCTGGAAAAAGCAGGAGGCGGCGCGCGGCGGCGCTTTTTTCGCCTTGCGGGGCGGGCCACGCGAACGTCCCCGTTTCCAGCGCCAGGGAGTCCTTGACCAGATCGCCGACAGGCCGGGCGTTTACGGCCTTCGAGCGCGCGCCGATGGCCGCCGACATGCTAGGATACGCGGTAAAAACCCTCGCGCGTTCCATGCCCTTTTTGAACCCGTAAGCGTAGCAGATCAACGGAGCGCCCGCGCACCCGGCGATGCGCCGCCCGAAGAGGAGATCCCCGCCGAGCTGCAGGACGCAGTCCGTTTTTTCCTGCCCCAGCGCGTGCCACATCCAGGCGCTGCCGCTAGGGCCCTCCAGTTTGTCGACGCCCAGCCGAGAGGCCGCCATGCGCTCGGCCCCCGACGCGAACTGACAGGGCAACAGCCATAGCGAAACGGAATGGCCCCGTTTGCGCAGCTCCATGATCACGGGTCGGGCCCAGCCCCAAAGCTCTCCGGGCCCATTGGTCAAAATCGCAACCCTCACGATTTTCCCACCTCTTTCAAAAATTTCCTCCGCGAGCCTTCATCTTTTTGTCTCCACCTTGGCCTTTATCTTGGCCTCCAGAATCGCGCGCGCCCAGAAGGAGGCGGCCCGGACGGAACCCATGGCGTCGCGCGCCGCCTCCAAGCGCCGGTCGATCTCCTTTTTTCTCGCGGGGTCGTCGAGATACGCTTGGAGTTCGCCGACGATGCGGGCCGGCCTCGCTTCGTTTTTCAAAAGCTCGGGATAGACGGGGCCGTCGGTCAGGTAGTTGGGTATGGAGATGTAGGGAATGCGGACAAGCGCGCGCGCGATCAGCCAAGACAGTCCCTTTACGTTGTAGATCACGACCATGAAACGACGCAGGAGCATCGCCTCGACGGCGACCGTTCCGCTGACCCCCGCCGCCGCCTCGGAGGCGGCCATCAGCCCGCGCCCCTCTCCGCCCCACCACTCGAACCCCGAGACTCGCTCCTTCAGCTCTCGCCGCAGGGGCTCGGAAAGGCCCGGCGCCACGGAAAACACGGGAAGCAAGCCCTCCGTCCGCAGGAGCGTCGCCGTCTCGACCAGCTGCGTAAGGTGATATTTGACGTCGTAACGGCGGCTTCCCGCCATCAACGCGACGACGCGCTCGCCTCGATAGCGGCGCGACAGCTCCTCCGGCGCGGCGTATCCCTCCAGGGCCGTGACGAGAGGGTGGGCCGCCCACTGGGATCGGACGCCCCGAGCGATCAAAAAATCGTGCTCGAAAGAAAAAAGAGGCAGACAGAGGTCGAAATAGTCCCGAAGCAGCTTCGTTCGCCCGCTGCGCCACGCCCAGACCGTCGGGGTGACTAAAAACACGGTCAAACCCCGATAGCCGTTTTTTCGAAGCTTTTTGACCAGGGAAAAATGAAAATCGGGGCTGTCGACCACCACCACCACGGAGGGTTTGCGCCGCGAGATCTCGTCCGCGATCCGGTTGCGCAGCCTCAGGATGCGAGGGATGGCCGGAAGAACCTCCGTGATGCCCATGAGCTTCAGCTCCTCGTAGTTCCACGTGGCCTCGCCCCCGGCCTGGACGCCGCGAGGGCCCATCATGCCCCAGATTTTCTCCTCTCCCGAAAGCTCTTGAATCAGGTCGGCGGCGTAGAGATCCCCGCTGACCTCGCCGCAGCTCACGAACACTGACATGGCAGCCCCCAGACGGCGATGTCGCGGCTCGCCGCCAAGGCGAAGGTTTTTTCGGCGTCGACGATCAAGGTCCGGCGCGCCTCCACGGCCAGGCACGTCAGCCCGGCGAGGGCCATGTTCTCTATCGTTTTCGGCCCGATTGTGGGCAGGTCGTACCGAGGGTCCTGGTCCACACGCATCATCTTCACGAGGACGCCCTTGGCGATCAACTTGCCGGCCCGCTCGACCGTCGCGTCCGTGCCCTCCATGGCCTCGACGGCCACCACGGCCCCCCCGGCGACCACCAGGGCCTGCCCGAAGGAGCAGGGAAGGGTGATCTTCAATACGGCCGCGCCGTATTCGAAATCGCGAACCTCATCCGCCGTGGGACGCCGATGACCCAACTGCCCCTCGGGCGCTATAAAGTCCGGCAGGATATGCCAATAGGGCAGCACCGAAATCCCCTCCTTCTCCAGAATTCCCACGACAGCCGCCAGCAGCGAGTGGTCGTCCCTCGCGCTCCTGGCCAGGAGCTTCAGGGTCAGAGGGTCGAAGAGGGCCGGAATGTAGATGAGTTTTTTGGAGACGCGCCCGGCCATGATGACGCTTACGGCCCCATGTCGCCGTATTTCTTTGATCACGCGGCTCAGGCTGGGGTAGCGCAGGCGCACCAAGGGGTCGGCGACGTCGCGAAACGCCTCTTCGTCGCTTCTCATCGTAAGGACCAGGGGCGGGGAGCCCCGTTCGGTCAGACGCCTGGCGATCTCGACGGGCAAGACCCCCTCGCCGGCGATAATGGCGCTTTTCGTGCGTGTATCTCGCGTGTTTTCCGACACTTAATCGACCCTCCGGGAGAAAAAAAGCCCCATAGTGAAAAAAACGCCGTTCGGCGTCCAGGCCGCGAGGGCCGGGGGAATGGTTCCCGCCTCGCCCAGCGCGCGGCAGAGCGACATGACGACGTAGTAGGCGAAGACGATGACGACGCTGATTCCGAACCCTACGCTGGACCCGGACCGGCCCCGTTGGGACGCGCCGAAACTGGCTCCCAGAACGGCCATGATGATGCAGGCCCAGGGAACGGCCAGCTTCAAGTGAAACAGGACCCAGAGCTGAGAGAGGTTGGTCCCCGCCATGCGCGCCTGTTCGATGTAAGACCACAACTCACGGGCGCTCATGTCGACGGGACGCCTCGAACTGCGTTGAAGCTGTTCCGGGGATAGGTTCAACGCCAGTTTTTGCCGTTCGAAACGAAAAAGCAGGCGCACCTCTCCCTTTTCAGTGACCTCGAAGACCTGCCCGTCCTCGATCCACCATTCTCCGTTTTTCCAAGCGCCGTCCCGGGCCAAGGAGGTGCGGACCAGACGTCCCCTCTCGAATTCGTGCAACATGACGCCCCTCATGGTTCCCGTGCCCGCGTCCAACCGGTCCAGGTAAATGACGCGCCGCAGCTCCCCTTCGCTTTCGTCGCGCAAAAAAACCTTCTCCTGCAACGCGGAGGCCTGATTTTTCATGATTTCGTACTTCATGAGGTTTTCGGCCGCCTGAGTGGTGAAGGGCACCACGGTCTCGTTGAAAAGGAGAGCCCCGGCCGCGATGAAAAAAGAGGCCAGAGCCACGGGGCGAAGTATCCGGGAAAAGGGCACCCCCAGAGACTTGAGCGCGATCAGTTCGCTGTTGCCCGACAATCGCGTCATTCCCAAAAGCGTGGACAAAAGACACGACATCGGCAGCGTCAACGCCACCACCTCGGGCAGTCGGTACAGAAACAACCGCACCACGACCCCCAGCGCGACGCCCCTCTCGATGATCAGCTTCGCGGCTTGAAACAGAAGGTCTCCGGCCACGAAGATCAAGGTGAAGATCAGTATTCCGAAGACGAAGGGCCCCGTCATCTCCCGAAGAACGAAACGATCCAGTATGCGCAGTCCCGGAAACGATTTTATCCGCACGTCGAGGTCCTTTCCCCCTCCTGGATTTGCTGGGTTTTATCAATTTGATTCAATTTTTGATTCGATTGAACGGTCGCGTTCAAGAGCCCTCGTAGCGCATAGTAACAAGGCACAAGGGCGGGGCGATGAAGATCAGGCTGGTTCCCGAGCCGGCCCACGCGGCCGGCAGGAACCTGAATAAAAACCCCGTCAGCGAATACAAACCGAGGGCGACGACAATGGACGTAAAGGCGAGCGCCCAGCGCGTCACCCCTTTTTCCGGCGGCTGCCCCAGAATGAAAAACCGCGCGACGATCGGCATGGGAAGAGAACAGAAAAAAAGATAGGCCATGGATATTAAAGAGGCGGCAATGGACACGAACAGGGACGGAGAAGGGGCCGACTTCAGCGCCTGGACGAAAGACGAGTCGGACGGCATCGTTGCCTTCAAAAATGCCGCGTAGTGGTTGAACGTTTCCGACATCCCCACCCACGCCATACCCAACGCGAGGCGCATGAAGAGATCGAGCAACGCGAACCCCAAATACGCCTTCACGTAATACCGCAAAAGTTTGTCCTCGATTCCCAGGGTGAGGAACGCGGATTCCTCTTTCTTGGGCGCGTAGCTCTCTCTCAGATCTTGAATGTCCATCTGCAGAAGCTGCGCGTCGGAAAAGGACACGGGGACCTCCTCCACCAGCCCCCGCAGCTCGGAGCCCTCCAAAGACGACTCGGAAGAAGGCCGGTAAGAACGGGCGGAAGTCGCCTCCCGCGAAGAATCGTGGGAAACGGGAGAAGCGGGTTGGGGCCGAACCTGGGCTTGAATTTTAGATTCGAACCGCGCTTGCTGAATTTGAGGTTGAGGTTGAATTTGGGGTTGAGCCTGCCGCGGTTCCGTTTTGTTTTGCGGCGCCGGGGGGCGGGGCAATGGGGGAAGCGGATCGGAGAAGGCCCGTATAGGCGCGAAGGTCGCCATGATCGCGTTGTCGTGGGCTTTATCCAGCTCCTTCAGCGTCGCGAAGGCGCGCAACCACTCCAGAGTGCCCTGCTCGAAACGCTCCGGCGAAAGTTCGCGCCTCTTGTTTTGGTAGGCCTCCTCGATTTCATCGGCGGTCGCGGTCGGAAGAACGCCCAACAGCGAGTAATATTCCTGCATTCCGAACTCAGCTCCCTAATACGCGTCAATTCTCAAGCGTGATCCTTGCAAAGGATACCATAGGTTCTTTGTTTTTCGAAAGAGGCGAGGAAAAATTGAAAGGGCTCGTTCGACCCCTGAGGCCGTCGATTTACCTACGATTCTTTCGACGGATCCTGGTGTAAGATATTCCCGTGGTCGTTTCGGCGACGGCCGGGACGCAAACGTCAGGAGGTTCGATGAAAGTGAGAGGTTCGATGACAGTGACAAGAACAACGCACAAGTCGAGGATTTTGTCCGTAATTTTTTTGTTTTGCCTGAGCGCGTCCTGGGCGGGGGCCGCCTGGGCGTTGCCGTACTACCAACTGCGCGACGTGAGCGGGCAGCGGGACGGGCACACCGTCGCCGGCTCGCAGTGGTTCGCCACGGTGAACGAGGGCAGATGGACTACGCCCACGACCTGGATCACCTATCGAGACACCCACGGCGGCGACGCTCCGGGGGTGACGATGGTCGTGTCGGCGGACCTGATTCACGATTTCAGCAGCGTCTACCTCGACGACCCTCAGCACAACGTCAGCATGGGCGACGACGCGAGCTTCGACCCCATCGAATCGGTTTATCTCGTCATCAAAGAGGGACGCGGCGAGCTGAGGTTGGATTTCGGAAACGCCTACGCCCACCACACCCCCTACCCCTCCTCGGGAACGCAGGACGTGATGGAGGACGTCCTGCTCTCCGTACCGGACTACACGACCCGCGTGTTTCCCAACTCCCCGCAGCTTGTCGCCAGCGGAGACCGGCTCTCCACGGAGATGTCTTTTCAGGCGGACTCCCCGCAGAGCTACGGCAGCTCGCTGGGGTACCTGACCTTCCGGCAGTCCGCCAGCTTCGACCAGGTCTCCGAGGGGTACCGGGAGTCGATCAAGATTCCGCTGGTGGTGGCTAACGTCTTCGACGGGGCCACGGAGCCGGGCAACGAGCTTTACTTCGACATAACGGTCACGGACGAAAACGACGTCGTGACGCGCCGTAAATTTCGCTGGGGCGCGGACGAGGACGTGACCCACGATTTCGGGACGTTTTTCATGATCCGGCCGGAGGGAAGCGCGATGCCCCGATACGCGCTGACGACGCGGATCACCAACCGGACGGGGACCCGCTACCGCAACCAGCGCTACGACGGTTCGAACGCCGCCTATCGGGACATGTATCCCAGCTATTGGGCCTACGACTTCACGCCCGATCTCTACGGGTCGCTGCCCGCGTCGTTCCAGCTCGATTCTCAAAGTCAAATCGCGCCGGGGCTCGTGACGGTCTACAACAGCTCGATGGACCTGACCTACGGCTCCAGCGAGTCGTTTCGGCTTTATCCCTACCAGGGCTCGGCCGCGCCCCGGGACCTGCGCCTCGCTTACCGGAAGGTGGGCGGGATGGTTCCCTACGGGACGGTCTCCGCGTCCGTGGGGGGCGCGGTTCCGCCCTGGTCGGTGACGGCTTTCGCGATGACCTTCGTGGACTCGGCCCAAAACTCCGAGAACACCGAGGACGAGATCGCGAGATACGCGGGGGGGAGGCCGGTGATGCCCTGGGGCTACGCTTTGACCGGCATCGAGTCCAGCTATATCAAGGCCGACGCGTTCAATGCCTTCACGATCTCCGCCGACGCCGACGTCGATTTGACGACCTCCGACGATGTGGCGCTGCTGCCCGTTCACGTGCGCCTGCGGGTTTCCCGAAGAGAAGCGCCTCTCGTCGACCGGTGGAACGACATCGTGAACGCGGACAGCGTGATCGACGCCTTCGCCAATATCTGCGCGGTGTGGGTGCGCTCCCCCAACGCGGCCGAACAGGACATGAATCTTTTCACCGCGCTGCGCAACCGGGGGTTCAGCGTCGAAAAATGCGTACAAGCCTTCACTCACGACGATTTTTTGTACCTGGACTTCATCGTGCTGCTGGCCGACGCCGTCAGCCAGACCTCCGGCAAGACGGCCTTTTGCCAGGTCGTGGAGGACGACAAGGTCCCCTATATCCTGATAGGAGACGGCAGGGTGGACGAGGTCTGGAGTCTGGGCTTTTACGTCGCCTTGTCGGGCGAGAACCCGACGCCCGACCCCGCGCCGGGCCCCAACCCAAACCCCAATCCCGGTTCCTCCGGCGGGGGCGGGGGATGTTCGGGGCTCCCCTGGGGCTTCATGGGGTTGCCGCCTCTTTTCTTTTTTCTTTTTCTTTTTCTTTTCGCGGCGTTTTCGGGAACGCGTTCTCGAAAACAGGGTTCTTGACGTCTTGACGGGGAACTTTCCAGCGCGGAGGCGGCCGTGAAACGATACAACCCGGTGGCTCGTCTTTATCGCGGGACGCGGTATTCTTTAAGCGGGCTCGTCTG
>JAISQE010000127.1 GCA_031274425.1 Synergistaceae bacterium
CTTAGATATTGTCTACAAACTACAAATTATAAACTCAATTTCATTATAGATCTGGAGATGGTTACTTTTGTGGATCGCGAGCTGAATCGTAGGACATTGACCGAGGAGGTCTCCGACTACCTGAGGCGCGAGTTGCTTTTGACCGACACGTGGAAACAGGGCGCGTTTCTGCGCGAGGAGGACGTGGCGGACGTGTTGAAGGTGAGTCGAGCTCCGGTCCGCGAGGCTATAAAAACTTTGGCGGGTTTGGGCATTGTGCGCTTCATTCCGCGGCGAGGCGCGGTCGTGGTCAAGTTCACGCCGCAGGAAATCGAAGAACTTTACGACGTGCGTTTCGTCTTGGAAAGCATCGTCTTCGACGCTCTGGTCCAGCAAGAACTGCTGACCGCCTTGGATTATGATCACCTGGAAAATATTTTGAACGAGATTTTGAAACTCGCTAAAAGTAGCGTCGCCCGCGAGGAGGTGTATTGGACCTTCAGCAACATGGACCTCGACTTTCACCTTTATTTCGTGAAAAAGGCCAAACGAAAGGTCATCCTTCAAATTCTCCGCGGCGTCTACGCGCAGCTCCAGCACGCCATACTGAAAGATTGGGCGAACTCCAAAAAAAATCTCGTTTATGTGGTCGAACAGCATCGGAAGATGTTGGACATGTTGAGGGCGGGCAACTTGGAAGAATTGAAAAAAAATCGTTTTTACAGCTATTTCATACGTCGCGTGAAAACATCACCGTGAGGAGGCAGTGTATATGTCCGAAAACAAGGGAGAGTCGGGGGCTCTCGACGGTCTCACCGTTCTCGATTTGACGCGGGTGCTCGCCGGGCCCTTTTGTTCCATGTTGTTTGCCGACATGGGAGCGAACGTCATCAAGATCGAAGAACCGTCGAAGGGGGACGACACTCGCGGCATGGGCCCCTTCAAAAACGGGGAAAGCGCCTATTACATGAACCTCAACCGCAATAAAAAGGGCGTCACCCTGAACCTGAAAAACCCCAAAGGCAAGAAAATTTTCCTGGATCTCGTCAAAAAAGCCGACGTCGTCTTGGAAAACTATCGACCGGGGGTTATGGAAAAGCTGGGATTGGGCTACGACGCGCTGAAAGAGATCAACCCCCGCATCATCTACGGAGCGGTCTCCGGGTTCGGGCACACGGGGCCCTACACGCAAAGGCCCGGCTACGACATCATCGCGCAGGCCATGAGCGGGCTGATGAGCACGACGGGCTGGCCCGGCGGCTCGCCGACGCGAACGGGAACGGCTATCGGGGACGTCCTGGGCGGGCTTTCCTTGGCCGTGGGGATATTCTCCGCGATCTACCGCCAGAATCGCACGGGGCTGGGGCAAAAAGTCGACATCTCCCTGGTGGACTCCACCGTAGCCAGCCTCGAGATCATCAACATGATCTACACAATAGAAGGACGCCTCCCAGGGCGCATCGGCAACCGCTACGAGTCCACGTACCCCTACGACTCCTTCAAGGCCGCCGACGGCGAACTGGTCATCGGAGCCGGGAACAACAAGCTGTGGCAAAAGCTCTGCGATATCATGAACAGACCCGAGCTGAAGGAGGATCCCCGTTACCTGAACGTGCGCGACCGCGTCGAGCGCCACGCCGAGGTCAAGACCGTCATCGACGGGTGGATCGCGCCGATGACGGCGGATGACGTTCTGAAACGTTTGGACGACGCGGGGATTCCCTGCGCGCCGATTTACGACATCCGGCAGGTCGTCGAGGACCCCCATATCGCCGGGGCCCGCGAGATGTTCGTGGAGATGGAGCACCCTGTGGCCGGCAAGATCAAACTCACCGGAAGTCACATCAAACTGTCCGCGACGCCCTCGTCGATCCGCACGTCGTCCCCGTCGCTGGGACAGCACAACGAAGAGGTCTACGGCGAGTACCTCGGCCTCTCCCCTGAGGAACTCTCGACGTTGAAGCAGGAAGGAGCCCTGTAGCATGAGCCTCGATTTTCCCCCTCCCCCCCCTCGGCGGGCCGAGGTCATTGAGGTCTGTCCTCGGGACGGATTCCAGAACGTTCGGACGCCCATCCCCACCTCCGAAAAGATCGCCCTGTTGGACGCTTTGGCCGAAGCGGGCTTCAAGACCATCGAGGTGACGTCCTTCGTCAGCCCCAAGGCCGTTCCCCAGATGGCGGACGCGATGGAGGTCATGACGGATTTCAAGCGCAAGCATGGCGGCATCGAGGCCATGGCCCTGGTCCCCAACGCGAAGGGGGCCGAGAGGGCCTTGAGCGCCGGCGCGGACACCTTGAACTTCGTGTTGTCGGCCAGCGAATCTCACAACCGGGAAAATACGCGCCGGACGGTGGAGGAGTCTCTTTCGGAGCTGGCGGAGGTCTGCCGGATCAAGGGGGACAAAAAAGTGCACGTGAGCGTGGCTACGGCCTTCTACTGCCCTTTCGAGGGCGAGATCGCCAAGGAAGCGGTGTTGAAGATCATCGAGCGAGCTTTGTCCCTGAGCTGCGGAGGGCTGTCGATCGCGGACACCATAGGGACGGCCCACCCCATCAAGGTCCACGACACCCTGAGCGCGGTGCGCGAAGAGTATCCGAAAGAGAGAATCGTGCTGCACCTTCACGACACTCAGGGCATGGCCCTCGCCAATACTTTGACGGCTCTCCTGTTGGGATATAACGCGTTTGACGGGTCCGTGGGCGGGCTCGGAGGGTGCCCTTTCGCGCCGGGGGCCGCCGGCAACGTGGCGACCGAGGACCTGGTGAATTTTTTGGAACGGCTCGGCATCGAAACGGGGGTGGATCTTGCGAAGATACTGACCATTTCACGAGGCATTCCAGACAGGTT
>JAISQE010000166.1 GCA_031274425.1 Synergistaceae bacterium
TCGAAAAATTCCTCGGCGCGGAGCCCCTTGAAAAGCTCTTTCTTCCCGGAGAAAAGCGCGTCGAAGGTGGAAACGGTCAAAGATTTGCCGAACCTCCGAGGCCGCGAAAGAAAATAGACCTTGCCCGTGTCGATGAGGTCGATGAGGTGCTTTGTCTTGTCGACGTAAAGATACCCTTCTTTTCTGATTTCCTCGAAGGTCTGGATGCCTATCGGCAGCTTGGGCAGTTTATTCATGACGCCCTCCTTTAAAGGGGGATTTTTTTCGGCTTCTTTTGGGGTCGTTCCGCGCTTATTATACGACAAAAGACGGATTACGCTTTTGTACGGACCTCTATAATTGGTCATTATTGGTCAAATATAAAATCGTTAGGAGGGATTTTCATGGATTTCAATAAATTGACGCGCAAAAGTCAGGAAGCGGTGGCCGAGGGGCAGAGCATCGCCGTGTCGTACAGCCATCAGGAGGTGGACGTGGAGCACGTGCTGATGGCGCTCTTGCGTGACGGAGAGGGGCTTGTTCCGCGTATGCTGCGCCGTATGGACGTCGACCCGAGCGTTCTGCTTCAACTGGTGACGGACGAGGTCGCGCGCAAGCCCAAGGTCACGGGCGGCGGGGCGGAGGCGGGCAGGGTTTACGTGACGCAGCGTTTGAACTCGCTTCTGGTCAAGGCGGAGGAGAAGGCCAGAGGATTGAGGGACGAGTACGTCTCCGTCGAGCACCTCTTCATGGTGATGCTCGACGAGGGGAGCGGCACGAACCTGGGCAAGATTTTGAGCCGGCTGGGGCTGACCAGCGAGCGCTTTTTGAAGGCGCTGACCGAGGTGCGGGGCTCCCAGAGAGTGCAGAGCGCGGACCCCGAGGCGACCTACGAAGCGCTGGAGAAATACGGGCGCGACCTGGTGGCGATGGCGAGGGAGGGCAAGCTGGACCCCGTCATCGGCCGCGACGAGGAGGTGCGGCGCGTCATACGCATTCTCAGCCGCAAGACGAAGAACAACCCCGTTCTGATCGGAGACCCGGGAGTGGGCAAGACGGCCATCGTGGAGGGGCTCGCCCAGCGCATGGTCCGCGGCGACGTCCCCGAGGGCCTCAAGGATCGCACGGTCTTCGCGCTCGATATGGGGTCCCTGATAGCGGGGGCCAAGTTCCGGGGCGAGTTCGAGGAGCGCCTCAAGGCGGTATTGAACGAGGTCAAGCAGAGCGACGGGCGCATCGTTCTTTTTATCGACGAACTCCACACGATCGTGGGGGCCGGGGCCGCTGAGGGGGCGGTCGACGCGGGCAACATGCTCAAGCCCATGCTGGCCAGGGGGGAGCTGCACTGCATCGGCGCGACGACGGTGGACGAGTACCGCAAGTACATCGAGAAGGACGCGGCCCTGGCCCGGCGCTTTCAGCCCGTGCAGGTGGAGCAGCCGAACGTCGAGGACACGATCTCCATCCTGCGGGGCATTCGGGAAAAACTGCAGGTGCACCACGGGGTTCGGATTCGGGACAACGCGCTCGTGGCCGCGGCGACGCTCTCCAACCGTTACATCACCGACCGGTTTTTGCCGGACAAGGCCATCGACCTGGTGGACGAGGCCTGCGCGATGATTCGGACGGAGATCGACTCCCTGCCCTCGGAGCTGGACGCGGCGACCAGGCGCGTGATGCAGCTCGAAATCGAAGAAACGGCGCTGAAACGCGAAACGGTTATGGACCGGACGGTCGCGGAGCGAACGGTCACGGACCGAGCGGCGGCGAGTTCGCTGGAGCGTCTGAAGGTTCTGCAGAAGGAGTTGCAGGAGGCCAGGGAGAGCGCGGACGCCCTTCGAGCCCAATACGACGCGGAAAAAGGGGCCATCTCGGGCATACGCGAACTTCGGGCCCGCATCGACGAGGTCAAGGCCCGGATCGAGAAGGCCGAGCACGAGTACGATCTCAACAAGGCGGCGGAGCTGCGGTACGGCGCCCTTCAACAGTTGGAGCGGGAGTTGAGGACCAAGGAGGAGGCGATCGCCCAGCGGGGGACCGACGGCCTGCTGCGGGAGGAGGTCACCGAAAGCGAGATCGCGGACATCATCAGCCGCTGGACGGGCATTCCCGTGACGCGCTTGGTGGAGGGCGAGCGGGAGAAGCTGCTGAAGCTCGACGAGATTTTGCACCGGCGCGTCGTCGGGCAGGACGAGGCCGTCGGGCTCGTGGCCGACGCCGTGATACGCGCCCGCAGCGGCATCAAGGACCCTCGGCGTCCCATCGGGTCTTTCATTTTCCTGGGGCCGACCGGCGTGGGGAAGACGGAGCTGGCGAAGACCCTGGCCGAGGCGCTGTTCGACAGCGAGGAGAACCTGGTGCGCATCGACATGTCCGAGTACATGGAGAAGCATTCGGTCTCCCGTCTTGTCGGAGCGCCTCCCGGCTACGTGGGCTACGAGGAGGGGGGGCAGCTCACCGAGGCGGTGCGCCGCCGGCCTTACTCGGTGATCCTTTTCGACGAAATCGAAAAAGCTCACCCCGACGTATTCAACATTCTGCTCCAAATTCTGGACGACGGGCGCATCACGGACAGCCACGGGCACGTCGTGGACTTCAAGAACACGGTGGTGATCATGACCAGCAACATCGGGGCCGTGACGCTTCTGGAGGGCATCACGGAGTTCGGCGAGATACGGGAGGCGGCGCGCAAAAACGTCATGGAGGACCTCCGCGCGTCGTTCAGGCCGGAGTTTCTGAATCGCGTGGACGACGTGGTGCTGTTCAAGCCGCTGCGCAAGGAGGAAATTCGGAACATCGTGCGCCTGCTTCTGGACGGGCTCTCCTCTCGGTTGGCCGATCGCCGGATCGAGTTGCGCTTCGGCGACGACGCCGTGGATTTCATCGCCGACGCGGGGTACGATCCCGTGTACGGCGCGCGCCCCTTGAAACGCTACATCGTCCGCAACGTGGAGACGCAGCTTGCCCGAAGCCTGATAGCGGGGGGCATAGCGGACGGGGCTACGGTGGAGGTGAGGGCAGGGGAGGGAGCGCTTTCTTTCGACGTTCGCGCCGAAACTCGAATTGAAGCCCCAAATTCATAAACGGGCCTTGAGTCCTAAGGCATTTTACGGTATCGGAGTGGGAAATACGCTTCGGTTGTGGTAATCTTAACGAAACGGCGGCTTTTATGATTTGTAAACCTCTTGTCTGGTAGAATTGATTTACGTGATTTTGCGGAAGCAGAAGTACCCGTTCAAGCAGAAGAGGAGGGAGCGGTTTGATTTTTGAATTGATGTCCAATGGGTCTATAGCCAACCTGCCGCAAACGGCTCTCCCTGACGGTATCCCCGACATTCCCGGAGGGGTTGTCCTTTTGTTGCCCTACAACCGGTATCTTTTGGGGCATTGTTTTATGCGCAATTACGAACGTTGGATCTGGGGAAAACCCGGGATCGACCCTCAAGAGGTTTTTTTGTACGAGAACGGGCCTCAATCGCTGGTTCTCGACGATTCCACCCGCGTTACGCTCCCCGCGAGCGTGGTCTCTCAGATTCGCGGCGTCCTGTACTCTCAGATGCAGCCGCCGGGCGAGCATCTGCCTACGGTCCTGATACTGCGCGGGGTTTTGAAGGACCATCCGGTCTTCAAAGACGACGCGTTGGTTCAGGACGAGCCGACCTTCCTCCAGAACGTGGAGAAGGACGGCGTTTTGAACATGACCTATTGGGCGGTGCGGTTCGCCCTGTTCCGGGGGGAATTCGAGGCCATCGCGAGGATCAAGACCTGGCTGCGGACGGCCGCGGAGCTGTCCGACGTTCATGGCGGCATGCCCCAGGGGCACGCGCCCAAGGTGTGGTTTTCCTTGACGCCCTTGCCCGGCGGCAAGGAGCTGGCGGAGCTGGAAGCCCTTTCTTTTTCCGTGGACGACTTGCAGCGTATGGTGTCGCAAAGCGCTCTGCCGGTGGTGTTGTTCAGCAAGGCGGGTTATCTTGTGCTGTCGGACTTCGGCACTCCGGGCGGGGGCGCTTTTCGCGTCTGGGTGTTTTTGCCCGCGCCCCTCTGGAACGAGTTGAGGGAGCGTCGGAAGCTCTCCATCCGCGATCTGGTGATCTCCTCGTGGGGTTACTGCGACGCCGTCCAGGCCGTCGCGGAGCGTGGGCGTTACGCCCCTTCGCCGCGGACCGCGATCTTGACGACGTGAACGCGCCGTATCCGCGCAAGCCGGTCGAGGAGGTCTGAAATGTCTGTAGAAGGATTTTTGGACTACGAGGCGGAGGACTACTATCGGGATCGCGGCTGGCTTCTGGGCAAGGGAAAATGCGGGGGAAAGGCCAAGGGGCTGGCCTATGCCCACACGGTTTTGCTGGAATCCGACCTGCAGTGGAAAGTCGACCTCCCCTTGCTGAGCCATGTCGTTTCGAGCGAGGTTTTCGAGGATTTTTTGCACGCGAACGGACTGGAGGACCTTTACGACGAGGAGAACTGGGAAACGGCGCAGTCTCGTCTCGGGGCCGCTTCTTTTTCCGAGGCGTTGAAAGCGGATCTGGAGCGTATCCTGAAAGATTTCGAGACCTTCGGCAACCCGCCGCTGGTGATCCGCTCCAGCTCTCTGATGGAGGACTCCGTCGACCTGGCGTTCGCGGGGAAGTACGACTCCTTTTTTTCCGCCAATATCCGGGATATGGCCTGGCGCATGGCGAAGCTGGAGGAATGTCTCCGCGCGGTCTGGGTTTCCACCTTCAACCCCTCCGCCCGAAAGTACAGGAGCAAACACGGCAAGGTGCACCGCGACGAGTCCATGGCGGTCATCGTGCAATCGATGGTCGGCAAGGACCGCCGCAACATCTACTATCCCAAGCTGGCGGGGACGATCTTCTCCCGCATTTTCCGCCGCCCGTCGCCGCGCATTCAAAAAGAGGACGGGCTGATGTGCATCTGTTTCGGCATCGGCACACGGGCCGTGGACAGGGGCGCAGCCCGCAGCTTTTACCTGACCAACCCCTCCTTGCGCCCCTCGGGAAACTCGCCCGAACGGATAGCGGGCTCCAGCCAGGAGTTTTTCGACTACATCGATCGAAACGAAGGAGAGATTCGCACCGGATTCGTCAAAGACTGGCTTCCCGTCTTCGCGGACAACCACAAGGATTTGGATCAGTACATCGAGTTTTACGACGAGGACAGCGACATGCTGGCGCCCTACAGCTTCTACTCCGCCACGTCGGGTATGCGCCCGCTGATCTCCTTTCCCGATTTCCAGAAGCGACAGGGCTATCTTTTCGACTTGGTGCGCAGCCTGAACAAGTTGATGGAGGGGCAGCTCGGTCTGCCCGTGGACATGGAGTTCACCTACGACACGACGAGCAAAGATTTTCGCCTGGTCCAACTGCGGCCTCTGACCCATTTTCAGGAGATGTCGCGGGTGATCGTCCCCAATCTTTCACCGAAGAAAGTGATTTTTCGCGGGGACCGTATGGTCAGCAACGGGAGGCTGAAAAACGTCCCCTATCTGGTGTACGTCGAACCGCTGAAGTACCTGAGCGAATGGGACCCCTTCGGCGCGGCCCGCGCGGTTGGGGTGTTGAACGAGAAGTTGAAGGGGACCGACTATATCCTGGCGGGGCCGGGGCGATGGGGGAGCCGCAATCCCGCCATCGGCGTCCCGATTCAGTACGGCGACATCTACAACTGCGGGTGTCTGGTGGAGCTCAGCGCGCCGCAGTTCAACTTCAACCCCGAGCTTTCTTACGGATCGCACTTTTTCTTGGACATGGACTCCGACAACATCCTCTACCTTCCCGTCTTCGCGGGCCAGAGCAACAACGTCTACGCCTCGGACTGGCTGGACGGCGCGGAGTACGAACTGGGAGAACACCCCGCGGTCCGCGTCTACAAAGGAAGTTTCTTCGTCTATCTCGACGGCGAAAGCGAACAGGGCCTGATTTCCTGGTCCGAAGAGTAGAGCGAAAGCCGCGTGCAATATGATCCCTCACGAGCTGATCGAAGCGAAAGAATACGAAGAATTTTTGCGTCATAAGGTTGCTGTCGCGCGTATACAGATTTCTACAGAGCAAAGCCGCTCCGATGAAGAGGTCGAACGAGAATTTGCAAAACGACGCGGAGAGA
>JAISQE010000181.1 GCA_031274425.1 Synergistaceae bacterium
AAAACCATAGGCGTTAAGAAGCTGCCGCTATCGTATGACGTGTCCCCAGGGCAAACGCATGAGAATCGTAAATATTTGCTATTACTTAGTTGATAAATTTCATGCGCAAAATAGTCAATATGACTATTTACAATGCTTTAGTCCTTCCCGATGCGTTTGCCCCGCACGAGGTAAACCATCATCTCGTTTTTCATTAGAAACTCAGTTAGGCGGCGGTGGCGGCGCCCAATCCAAAGGGTTCGAGAGTGATATGGTCAGAACGAAAGTGGAAGTGCCTGTCTATGGGGACAAAAGTCGCCCCAAACGCGAGGAAAAGGCGGAAATACAGCCATGGGGATCAGCGCTCCATACTTCGCTGAAAGGCGATGGCGCAGAGACCCGCGAAAGGAAGCAGAGTCCACTTGGCTTCGCGGTTTTTGTTCCCGTCGTGGGCAAAAAAAGAGAGACGCTCTCTGGTAATGGGGAGCCTCTCTCTTTTCTTTTGATCTTTAGGACGGCGGTCGTCTACTTGAACCTTTTGCGGACAACCATCACGGGAGCCAACAGCGCCAGCGCCCCCAGCCCCCAAAGGTTGCAGGACCCGCCCGCGTCGTCGAAGCTCCCGCCCGCGTCGTCATAGGCGGTGATGACCACGCTCACGCGGGGGGCCTGTATGACGCCCGCGTTGGGCAGCACGCTGCTGAGGGCCACTCCGCCGGTTGTCGTCCCTCCAAACGTAATTTGATAGGTGAAGTCCGTGTAAACGGGTTGATAATTGCTTGATTGATCCCCGCCCGTGTTTCTGGCTGTGATTCTAACCCTCGCGATGGTGCTCGGCGGTATTTCCAGCGTGGGGAGATCGGGGGTCAACCCAACCAACGTCGGTATCGTCGAGGTTCCCGAGAGATCGCTTTCGGTTGTCGACAGTACCGTGGGGGCCATGTTGAGGGTCGTGCTGCTCACCGGGAACACATTATAGTCGTTATCGGAATATCCGTCGCTGAGATAGTCGTCCGTCTCCACGTAAAGCTCCCTGGTCTCCGTTGCCGTCATATAGACGGACGACACCTTCCGCCCCCTCCCATCCACCAGGCTCATGCTCTTGGGGACGAAGAGGTAACGGAAGTCGGCGGAGAGAGAGGTTTTTATGCGAATGGGGTAAAGCGTCGAGATAACAGTTTGTGCCCCGTTCAAATCAGTGATCGTAGTGATAAGCTGAAGCGAGATCTCTCCATCGACTGGACCTTCGGCGGTTATGTCAAAAGTCTGCAAGTTGTCATCATAAAAAATGTGCACGTTTACCCCATCGACGCTTTGATTTGCAGTTGCGTCCGTCATACCTATCACCTCGGTGAGGTTCAATTCACGATCGCCCGATATTAGTACCGGTGTAGGATAATAGCTCAGGGGTATAAGCTCCAAGGTCACCAACTCGTTGGCTCTGACCTCGAGAAGGCCCCCTCGGGGAATCTCCACCCCATTACGAGACACGGTAAACTCCACCAACGCAGGATGAACGTCATCATGTTCCGCCGCCCTCACTTCTACTCCGCACAACAACACGACCACCAATACCGCCAGAACGCCTATTGCTTTCCTCACGTTATTATCCCTCCACAAAGAAATCCATCTTTAAAAATCTTTTCTCAAAATATCTTTTGAACAAACGTTCATTATGAACAAACGCCCACGCGTTGAATTATACCCTAAATTTGAGCGCGGCGTGACGGTCACCTCATACGGTCGGGGATAGCGTCGCCGCGCAGCAGGTCGTCGTGGGTTTGACGCGCGACGACGACGTCCGCGCGGCCGTCCTTCACGAGGACCACGGCGGGGCGGGGAAGGCGGTTGTAGTTGCTCGCCATCGAAAAATTGTAGGCCCCCGTGTTGAAGATCGCGACGATGTCCCCACGCTCCACGGGGGGCAGGGCGATCGATTCGACCAGGATGTCTCCCGTCTCGCAGCACTTGCCGGCGATTGTCGCTTTCTCGGCGGCGGGCGCGCTGATTTTGTTCGCGACGACGCCCTCGTACGCCGCCTGGTAGAGGGAGGGGCGAGGGTTGTCGGGCATTCCCCCGTCCACGCCCACGTAGGTGACGCCGGGCAGGCGCTTGATCGTCTCCACGGCGTAGAGGGTGATCCCGGCCTCCGCGACGATCCAGCGGCCGGGCTCGATGGCGACGGCCGGCCGCGCCAGGCCCCGCGCCCGGCACTCCCGCGTCAGGGCCTCCATCATCGCGTCCGTAAACAAGTGAAGGGGAACATGGGACTCGCTGGGAACGTTTTTATCGGGGCTATGGGGGCTGTGGGAAAAATCGGGGAGTTTCCCCACCCCGAAGCCGCCGCCCAGGTTCAGCTCCTCCGCCTCGAACCCCAGGCGCGTTTTCAGCCTTGCCGCCAGCGCCGCGATCCGACCGACGGCCTCCACGTGGGAGGAGTTCTCGAAAATCTGGGAGCCGATGTGAAAGTGAAACCCCTTGAGCGCAAGGCCCGGAGAGGCGAGAGCGAACTTGACGGCGCTCTCCAGAAGCTCGCCCTCGATCGGCAGGCCGAACTTGCTCCCCGTATGCCCCGTGACGATGTGAGCGTGGGTATGGGGGTTTACGCCGGGCGCGACCCGGATCAAAATATCCGCCTTCCGCCCCGTCTCGGCGGCCAAGGCGGCCAAAAGCTCCAGTTCCATGACGCCGTCCACGATGACGCGCCCTACCCCGGCGGAAAGCGCCGCGCGAAGCTCCCGTTCCGATTTGGCGTTGCCGTGGAGTTCTATGCGGGATGGGGGAAAATCGGCCGCCAGCGCCGTGTGAAGCTCTCCGCCGGAAACCACGTCAAGCCCCAACCCCTCCTGACAGACCATTCGGGCCATGGTTTTCGTCAAAAAAGCCTTACTGGCGTAACAAGCCGTCGTCGCGGGCCATTTTTCCAGAAAGGCCGAGCGGACCTCCGCGCAGCGCGCCCGGATCATGGACTCGTCCATAACGTAAAGGGGCGTGCCGAAGGTGCGCGCCAGCTCCACGCAATCCGCGTTACCCCATAAAAGATGCGGCAAAGGCAAAGCCAAATAAAATACCTCCCTAGTCTATCGATCGATCCATGCTGTCGTTCATGGCGAAGAGAGCCGTGAACTCCTCGGGGATGTGGAACTCGCCAAAGCTGTCCGAGACGTTCACCCGCATGGCCAGCAGCGCCTGCAGCGTGGAAAGCTCCTGCAATACATGGCTGTTGCGGTTGTCCGTCGCGATCAGGGAGTTGACGACCCTGAACGGCTCGTCGCCCAAGAGGTCCATCCACGCCCCCATCTTCCGCAAAAATCTGCCCAGCAGCGCCAGCCAACGCAGTATCTGGACGGGAGGCAAGGAGGAGAGCGAAAAAAGCAGGTACACGAAAATCGCCTTCGACAAATTTTCCCGCTGCGCGACCTCGCGGGGGATCGCTTTTTCGATATAGGCTTCCAGAAGCGCGAAGTCGTCGGGAGCGCGGCACTCCTCCAATTTGGACATGCAGACCATATAGGCGATGGCCAACGCCGGAACGGCGATTTTGCTCTCCTTCATGCGAAGTTTGATGTGCTGCCATACCGTCAGTTTCTCGCCCAAAGAATAACGCAGCGCTTTGGAGGAAAAGGGAAGGTAATGGCCCCGCAGCATGCTGTCGACCAGCGCCCTGTCGATGATGTTCTGGTAGGCCGCGCTCCGCGGAACCACGGGCACCAGACACAACGGATACATGGGCTCGTAGGGGAAACTGGAATGGCTCAACACGCAATCCCTGAAGTTGGACAACAGAGACTGGAAGGGAATTTTTTCCGTGTTGTAAAGATAAAAGCGGGCCCCGGTGGTCAGGCCCTTGAGGAGCTTGTAGGTGAAGTCCGTCTGCCCGAGAGCGTTGGACGCCAGAGGGTTCGCCCCGTAGTACAGAAGTTTTTTCATGATCTCCGGATCGCGCGTGCACATGAGCGGGGTCGACGCGCCGTATCCTTGGCTGTTGTGGTCCGCCTCCGCCCCCAGTTCCAGCAGCCGGGTTATAGACCTGGAGAACCCGCGCCGGGCCATCTCCATCAACAGGGTGTCGCGGCGTCCCTCTCCGAAGGCGGGCACGTCGCAATGCCACCCCCCCCGAACCAGTTCCGTGATCACCTCGAAAAAGATCTGATCCTTCAAACTATGGACCTCGGTGGGCTCCCATTGGGTCACCCCGAATATCGGCAGGAGACGATTCGCCGGAAGATTCAAAAACTCCGACAGCAGGTCTCTCATCTCCATGACTTCCCGTGCCCGGGCTATGCGATTTCTTATGTTTCCGACGTGAGGGACCGCGTTGGCCAAGCCTTCATCTCCTTATCTCATGTTCTTATCTCAATGTTTTTATCTCGTGGCGAAAGTCCAGGAGTTTATTTTTATTATTATAACAACAAAAAAACTTCCTCACATTCTTCGCCAGCCTATAAAAAATTTCAGGGAAGGCCGACGCCTCCCCCGATTTTATGAAAGTCTGATGAAGAGTTCTTCTTGAGAGTCCCGCTCCCTTTTCCTCGGGCGGCGAGGGGTTTTCAAGCCAAGGTTTTCACCTTCGAAAAGTCTCCCGACGCCGCGCCCTCCAGCACCGAACCCATGTACTCGTCGATCTGGTCCACCGACATCGGGACGGGCATGTTCTGGAGCTTCATCTTGAGCTGCGGGTCCTTTGCCGCGGTCAGGGCCCGCGTCACGTGCCCCGGCGTGAACTTCGGGAAGTCGCCGAGCTTGGTCTCCGCGCCGATGGAGCGGGCGAAGGACATCATCCCCTCCGCGACGGCAACCGCCAGCTCGCGGCCCGACAGCGCCTCGAAGCCCTGTTTTACGTGCCCCGCCGCGGCGTAACGAGCCCCCATCGCCCTCAGGCGCTTCTCGATGGAGCCCGCGAACAGCACGGCGTAATAGGGATTCATGACGCCGCAGGCGCGCCCGTGGGTGGTGACGTCCACCAGGGAAAAACTGGTCAGGTGCGCCCCGTTGGTGCCGCCGACCATGATGGCGTATCCTCCCAGGTCGGTGGCGAGCCCCAAGGCCTCCCGGGCCTCCAGGTCGTCGGGGTTGTCCACGGCGCGCTTCGTGGTGTTCAGCACCAGGTCCAGCACCGTTTCCGTGATCTCCTTGCACAGCTCGTACTTGTCCGCGGGCGCGCCGTAAAACACCTCCACGGCGTGCGACATGGCGTCCAGAGCCCCGTCGACGGTCAGGGAGCCGGGCATGCTGGTCGTCACGGCGTAGTCGAAGATGGAGTGAAAGGGGACGATGGCGTCGTCCACGATCAGTTTTTTCTGCCCGGCGACGGGGTCCGTGACGTTGGAGTATTTCGTGAGGTGCGCTCCGCTGCTGGCCGAGGTCTCCACCGCGATATGGGGGATCAGTTTTCTACCCGCGCGTTTCAAGCCCTCGGTGACCACTCCGGCGCCGAACCAGCTGTCGATCTCCGGCGAGTCCGTCCCCAACGCCTCCAGGACGGTCGCGGCCTTCACGGCGTCGATGCCGCTCCCCCCGCCGACGGAGATCACGCAGTCGGGCTTGAAGTGCAGAAGGTACGACTCCAGGCGGTAGACGTCCTCCCGCGGGGCGTTCGGCCTGGCTCCCTCCACGCAACGGTCGGGGGTCAAGGTCACCCCCGCTTTTTTCAGCGACGCGACGACCTTCTCCGCCACGGCCCTGGACGACTTCGAGCCCCCGACCACAGTGGCCGTCGGAGCGCCCGAGCCGCCCAGGCCGCGGGCGATCTCCCCCACCCGGTCCAAAACGCCGAGGCCGAAAGTGTACCCGTCGCCCTTGAACTTTCTTAAAAGCTCCGCCCCCCGCTCTTTCGCTTTTTTCAGATTTTTAGAATCCAAATCTTTAGAATCCAGATCTTTAGAGTCCACACTCATTTCGAAACCCTCCTGAATTATTCGCCAATTACTCGACAATAACGGACACCCCGTCTGGAATGACGGTGACCGAGGCGTCGTTTTTTCCTAAAATTTCTCCCGCCATCGCCATCGCCGCCTCCAGCGACGGGGATCCCGGAACGCCGGGAGCGGGGATCATGCCCAGGTGTTCGATCATCTCCGGCGGCACCGACGCGGCCATGATCACCTTGTGCTTCATCAGGATACGCATGAAAATCTGTATCTGCCACTGGTCCGGCAGCGTTTCGTCGCGTCCGCGCGCACAGATCCCGCGCATCACTTCCTCCGGGGAACGCGTGTCCTTGAAGGCGTCGTAGAACGCCGCCCCTCCGTGTCCGTCGCTGCACTCCGACGCCACGACGATCACGCCGCCGGGGTTGATGCTGGCCTCCGCGCCCGTCATGCACTTGACGGCCTGGTAGAGGTTCTGGTCCAGGGGGTAGCCCCCGTTTCCCGTAACGACGACGTCCGCCGGAATCGCCTTTACCCCGGCCAGGCCCTTCAGAAACTCGCAGCCCCCGCGGTGCGCCGTGTCCGCGTCTCCGGCGAAGGCCGCGACGACCTTCTTGTCCGCGTCCAGGACGACGTTCAGGATGAAGGCCAGCTTCGCGGTTTTCGCGGCGAAGATCATGTCCTTGTGGATGGGGTTGCCGTCGAGAATTCCCGTCCGGGCGCGATCGTGGGAGATGAACTCCGCGCAGTGGTTGGCCAGGACGGTCTTGTAGCCCGCGATCCCCGGCAGCACGGCCTTGCGCCCCCCGCTGAACCCCGCGAAGAAGTGGGGCTCGATGAAGCCCTCGGCGACCAGAAGGTCGCAGTCTACCGCCAAGCGGTTGATCACCAGCTCCCCGCCCGAGGGCAGGGTCCCCAGCGAGACCAGGTTCTTGTCGTCGTGGCAGTCGTGCACGACGATCTTTTCTCCGGACGCGATCTCCGGGCCGAACCGGTCGGCGATTTCATCCCCGGTCATGTCGCGATGCAGCCCCGTGGCCACCAAAATGACGATGTCCGCGTTGTCGTTGCCCGCCCGGATTTCCTCCAGCAAAAGGGGCATGGTGACGCGGCTGGGAACGGGGCGCGTGTGATCGCTGGTGATGACGACAACGCGTTCCTTCCCCCGCGCGAGCTCCCGAAGGGGCGGGGAATCGATCGGCTTTTTCAGGGCCTCCCGCGTCAGGTCGATCTCCGAGGCCTTCGCCTTGTAGTCGTGGGCGCGAGAATAGAGAACGCCCTTCAATCGGGCGTCGGGCACGTCGCAAAAAACGGCGGACTTTCCGTACGGAATGCTGACCTTCATCCTTCAATTTCTCCCTTCTTCGATCCGAGCATGGCGCAAGCGAACGACGTCAACAGGGCGACGCCGGTGGGGAGCGAGTCGTCGTCGATATTGAAATGAGGGGAATGATGAGGGGCCGCGCACCCTTTTGCCTCGTTGCCGGAGCCGACGAAAAAAAAGCAACCCGGAATCTCCGCCTGGTAGAAGCTGAAATCCTCCGAACTCATCCGCAGGGGGGCCTCTCCCAAGTTTTCCTCGCCCACGACGCGGACGGCCGTGTCCCGGAACAGGCGCGTCAGCGCGGCGTCGTTGACGACCGGGTAGGGATAGAGCCCCTCGTAACGGGTCTCCGCCTTGCAACGATAGGTAGCGCCAACCCCCTCGGCCATGCGTTGAAAGCGTTCTTCTATGCCGTCGCGCACCGCTCGGTTGAAGGTGCGGACGGTGCCCACCATCTCGGCGAGTTCCGGGATGACGTTGCTCGCGCGGCCGGACTCCAATTTCCCCACGCTGACGACCACCGTTTCCAGGGGATTGGTTTCCCGGCTCACAAGGGTTTGGACGGCGAAGATGAAAGCCGCGGCGGCCAGCGTCGGGTCGATGGCGACGTGGGGCGCGGCTCCATGCCCGCCCTTGCCCTTGAAGACGACTTTCCATCCGTCCGCGGAGGCCATCGTGGGGCCGGCTCGCCACTGAGCTTTCCCGGAGGGAATGTCGGACCACAGGTGCATTCCCGCGATGGAGGAAACGCCCTCCAAAACGCCGTCGTTGATCATGGCCTGGGCTCCCGAGCGGTAACCGTGTTCTTCCGCTGGCTGAAAGATGAACCGCACCCGGCCGGGAAGCTGGTCCTTCATCTCCGACAAAAGTTTCGCCGCGGCGAGCAGCATGGTGATGTGGCCGTCGTGCCCGCACGCGTGCATCACTCCCGGCTTGCAGGATTTGTAGGGGACGTCGGTCTCCTCCGTTATCGCGAAGGCGTCGATGTCCGCCCGCAGGGCGACGCAGGGGCCCGAGGCGTTCCCCGCGAGGTCGGCGACGACGCCCACGGGTTGATCTCCCACCCCTATTTGAGGATTGAGCCCCAGTTCCTCCAGTTTGGAGGCGATCAGGCGGCTCGTTTCCATCTCCTGCCACGGCAGTTCCGGGTTTTCGTGAAAATGACGCCGCAGCCGAGTCATCTCCTCGGCAAGGGACAGCGCCCTGCTTTTTATTTTTGCGACATCTATTTTTGCAATATCTATCTTTGCAGCATCCATGAAATCTTCCTCACATTTCTATAGCGGCGAACGGGCCTTGCCCCTTTAGCTCCACCCTGAGCTCTGCCCCCCTGGGTTTGAACTTTAAATTTTGAACATTTACAATTTGAACGTTTACAAAAAGTCCCCCTCTCGCCCTTGGACGGGCTCCGGGAGGGGGATTTTCGTGCATAAAGTCCTGGAGGCTATGCCCCTTTGCGGACGATTTCCTTGATTTTCATGAGGCGGGAAAGGGTCGAACGCTCCTGTTCGTCGAGCTTCATGCTGATGTAGCGGATCGTCTCCGTCAGGTTCGGGATCATAACGTACTCCAGGGCGTTGACGCGCCGCCTGGTGCGCTCGATTTCCCCCGCCATCAAACGGATGGCCTTTTCCTTGGCGGCGAGTTCCAGAAGACGGAGGACCAGCTCGCCGAATTGCTCCAGGGCCACGTCCAGCAGAAGGGGAACGGAAGCGAAGCCGTAATTTACCGGGTTGCCCTCCTGTTTGACGTCGTACTCGGGAACGAGGACGCTCATGACGTTTTTCCAACTCACGGAAAGGGAGCATCGAGCGCCGGGAAACATCAAAGCCTGCTCCAGAACCTCGGGCGTGGTCTGCGCGCGGGACAGAACGAAGGAACCGAAGCAATCCTTCAACTCCGCCTCGACCCGCTCCCGCAGCGCCTTGCCCTCCCGCGCGCGCTCCAAAAACGCCTTGATGAGGGCGTCCTGCTTGTCCTTTAGAAGTTTGTGCCCGCGCTTGGCCACCACCAGACGCTTTTTCAGCCTGGAAAGCTCCATTCGGTTGGGATTTACGTTAATGCGTGCCATTTTGCGGCGCCTCCCTTAGCTTTTGGAGCCCGCGGAATCCGCCTTTGCCAGTTTTGGCTTCAAATATTTGTCGATGTAGGCGTCGCGGATACGTTTCAGTTCCTTCGTCGGGATCAGGGTCAGAAGCTCCCAGCCGAGCTCCAGCGTCTCCTCCACCGTGCGGTTCTCGTACTCGCCCTGACGGATGTACTTGTCCTCGAAGACGCCGGAAAAAGCCGCAAAGGCCTTGTCTTCTTCGGTCAAGGCCCCCTCGCCCAGGATGACCGCCAATTCCTTGGCCTCCTTGCCTCGGGCGTAGGCCGCGAAAAGCTGGTTCATCAGGTCGGCGTGGTCCTCCCGCGTCCGGTCTTTCCCAATGCCCTTGTCCTTCAGACGAGACAAAGACGGCAGCACGTCCACGGGCGGGTAGATTCCCTTGCGGTGCAGGGCGCGGCTCAAGATGATCTGCCCCTCCGTGATGTAGCCGGTAAGGTCGGGGATCGGGTGGGTCTTGTCGTCCTCGGGCATGGTCAGGATGGGAATTTGGGTGATCGAACCGCTCTTGCCTTTCAGGCGTCCCGCGCGCTCGTACATGGTCGCCAGGTCGGTGTAAAGATAGCCGGGATAGCCGCGGCGTCCGGGGACCTCCTTGCGGGCGGCCGATATCTCGCGCAGCGCCTCGCAGTAGTTCGTGAGGTCGGTGAGGATGACGACCACGTGCATGTCGCACTCGAACGCCAGGTACTCCGCGGCGGTCAGAGCGATGCGGGGGGTGGTGATGCGCTCGATGGCGGGGTCGTCCGCCAGGTTGATGTAGAGCGCCGTGCGCTGCAGGGCTCCGGTTCTGCGGAAGTCCTCCATGAAGAAAGAGGCCTCCTCGAAGGTGATGCCCATGGCGGCGAAGACGACGGCGAAGTCCTCGTGCCCCTCGCCCCCCGCCTCGCCGATGACCGTGGCCTGACGGGCGATCTGCGCCGCCATGCGGTTGTGGGGCAGGCCGCTGGCGGAAAAGATGGGCAGCTTCTGTCCCCGCACCATCGGGTTCAGGCCGTCGATGGTGGAGATCCCGGTCTGGATGAACTCCGAGGGGAAGTCCCGGGAGTAGGGGTTCATCGGCACTCCGTTGATGTCGAGCTTCTTGTCGGGGATCAGGTTGGCGCCTCCGTCGATGGGCTCGCCGCGTCCGTTGAATACGCGGCCCAAGATGTCGCGCGCCACGGGCAAAGTCAGGACCCCGCCCAGGAAACGCGCCTTCGTGCCCTCCACGTCGATGCCGCTGGTTCCCTCGAATACCTGGACAAGGGCGCGCGTGGACTCGATTTCGAGAACCCGCCCCCGCCGTTTTTCCCCGTTTACGAGCTCGATCTCGACCAGCTCGTCGTAGCGCACGTCCGTCGTGTTTTCGACCATCATCAGGGGGCCGGAAAGGCCGGATATGGTTCGGTACTCCTTAGGCAACATTTTAGGCAACATTTTGTTCACCACCCTTGAACGCGGCTGAGCCCAACAGGGCCCCGCCCGAGGCGAGCCCGTTGATTTGCTCTTTTATCGTTTCCTCCAGCTTGTCGATCTGGTCGATTTGTTTTTCCTCCAGATAGCGCATTCTGGCGATCTGCTCCCGGACCGGCAGGTTGAAAAGCTCGTTCATCGGCGCGCCTTTTTTCAGGGCGTCCATGCCCGCGTGGTGGAACCGGACGATGGTTTTGAGCATTCGGAACTGCTTGTCCATCGACGCGTAGGTGTCGACCTCGTGGAAAGCGTTTTGGTGCAAAAAGTCCTCCCTCAAGGATTTCGCCGTCTCCAACACCATGCGCTCCTCTTTGGAAAGCGCGTCGATGCCCACCAGGCGCACGACCTCACGAAGCTGGTCCTCCTCCTCCAACAGGCTCATCGCCTCGACGCGCAGGCCGCTCCACTCGTCGTCGAAGCGGTCGTTCCAGTATTCGTCGAGGGTCTCCGTGTAGAGCGAGTAGCTGGAAAGCCAGTTGATGGCCGGAAAATGGCGCTGATAGGCCAAGTTGGCGTCGAGTCCCCAGAAGACCTTCGTGACGCGGAGCGTGTTCTGGGTCACGGGCTCGGACAGGTCGCCGCCGGGGGGCGACACCGCGCCGATAATGCTGATGGAGCCCTCTCTGTCGCCCTTGCCTTTGATGATGCAGCGTCCGGCCCGTTCGTAAAACGAAGCCAGGCGGGTCCCCAGGTAGGCCGGGTACCCCTCCTCGCCGGGCATTTCCTCCAAGCGCCCGGACATCTCGCGCAGGGCCTCGGCCCATCGGCTGGTGGAGTCGGCCATGAGCGCGACGGAGTACCCCATGTCGCGGTAGTACTCGGCCAGGGTGACGGCGGTGTAGATCGATGCCTCCCGCGCGGCCACCGGCATGTTCGACGTGTTCGCGATGAGCGTCGTGCGCTTCATCAGCGGGTGTCCAGACTGGGGGTCCTCCAGCTCGGGGAACTCCAGAAGCACGTCGGTCATCTCGTTGCCGCGCTCGCCGCAGCCCACGTAGACGACGATCTGTGCCTGGGCCCATTTGGCGAACTGGTGCTGGATCACCGTCTTGCCCGAGCCGAAGGGGCCGGGCACGCAGGCCGTTCCCCCCAGAGCGATGGGGAAAAACGCGTCGACGACGCGCTGCCCCGTGGACATGGGCACGTTGGGCGGCAGGCGGCGCGCGACCGGGCGCGGAGTACGCACCGGCCAACGCTGGAGCATCCTCACCTCGTGCTGCGTCCCTTTGTCGTCGATGACGGCCACGGTCTCCTCCACCGTGCGCTCGCCGCCCTGAATGCTCTTGACGGTACCCTTGACGCCGCGGGGCGCCATGATGCGGTGCTCGACGATGATGGTCTCCTGCACCACGCCCAGGACGTCGCCTTCCTCCACGATGTCGCCCGCCTTGACCTTGGGCTCGAATTTCCATTTTTTCGAGCGGTCGATGGCCGGAACGTTGATGCCGCGGGAGATGAAGTGGCTCTTCGCCGCTTTCTCGATCAGCTCCAGCGGGCGCTGGATGCCGTCGTAAAACTGTTCGATGATTCCGGGCCCCAGCTCGACGGAAAGGGGTTCGCCCAAGCAGATCACCGGCTCTCCCGGCTTGAGTCCCGAGGTCTCCTCGTAGGCCTGGATGGAGGCCGTGTCCTCTTTGAGCTCGACGATCTCGCCGATCAAGCCGATTTCGCCGATGTGCACCACGTCGTACATGCTGGCGCCCAGCATCCCCTTGGCCACGACCAGGGGACCGGATATTCGTTCTATGATCCCTTGAATTTGTCTTTCATTGGGCATGACTCTTGCCTCCTAATTTTAAGCTCAGGGGGGCGGAGCTCGCTCGCGCTTCGCGCTCGCTGGCCCCCCTGAAACCCCCTGTTATCTTTCTGCGAATATGTCCATTCCGACGGCTTTTTCGACGCTGTTGCGGATGGAGGCCAGGCCGGCGCCGGTGCTGCCCAGGACGCCGGGGAGGGGCAGCACGCTGGTGTCGTAGGCGTCGTTGATCTCCTCCACTTTTTTGGTGAAGTCGACGAAGAGGTCCTCCTGAATGAACACGACGGCGTAGCGTTCGCGCGCCAGGTCCTCCAGAATCTGCCCGAACCGCTCGCGTTTCGCGGCGTCCAGCACGACGGGTTTTATCCCCACGGCCTGAAACGGCAGGACCATTTCGTAGTCCCCGATGGCCGCCATGGGCAACGCGTTTTTGCCGTTATAAGGGCTATCGGCCATGGCTCAACAACCTCCTTGCGAACTCGCGGTTCAGGCCGTTGGCGACGCACACCAGGGCGATGCGGAGGTTGCGCGCCTCCTGCTCCTTGCGTAAAAGGTAGAGGATGACGTTTTCCGGAACGGGGCCGTACTTGGCCTTCTCCAAAACGCGGATCAGGTAGTCGTCCAGGGCTTTCGATATCTCGGAAAGCGCGAATTGAACGTCCGAACGGTCCTGCAGGGCCTCCAGGGCAACGCCGATGTCGGTGTAGGACAACGTCTTGCTCCAGGACTCCAGGGGCTCGCCCATGAGCCTCGCCACGTCGTCGGGCCGGATCGTGCCCCCCCGGTGGAAAAAAGGCAGAGCGGCTGCGGCGTCGGTGTTCATCCGCGAGAGCCGCACGGCGTTCCGGAGGTTTTCCGCGTCGATTTTATGCTTCACCCAGCCGACGATCGCCGCCGTCTTCAATTTCTCCCCCAACGTCTCCGCCGTGCCCCGCATCGTCGCGAACAGATGCCCGTCCAAGATAGTTTCCACGTGCCGGGAGTCCTTCGACTGCTCCCAGATCGTCCAGCAGCGCGGGATCACGTCCACGAGCCCATAGGGCAAAAGGCCGTATTCCTCGCCCTCCAGCGCCATGATCAGCCTGTCCGTGTCCACGGCCCCCAGCTTGGTCAGCAGGTCGTAACGGCGCTCGCCGCCCTCCCTCGCCTTGAAAAGGCTTTTCAGGACGACCTTCACGTTGTTGAAGTCGTAGGGCATTCTGCAGATGTCCAGCAATTCCTCGTCGGGCACGAACCGTTTCAGCTCGTCGCAGGTCGCGACCAGCTCGCTGTCGATGACCTGGTCGAAGCCCGCTTCGGAGGCGCCGAGCCACTGGGCGTAAACGGTTTCTCCCAGGGACTTCAACGCGTCCTCCAATGTGGCGCTGTCGATGAGGCGGGAGAAAAACGACGCGTCCAGAAAACGGTTTTCCATGGCTCGCAGTCGTGCCGCCGCGTACACGTAGCTCACGGTTGCCACCCCCTTGATTTACTTGATTCAAGCAAAGAGCCCGCGGTCAAAGAAGTCAAAAAAGTAAAAATAGTTGAAACGTGTTTCATGTTTTTAAGAGAACAGGCGGTTGACGACGTCCGATTCGATCTCTGGACGAAGGTCTCCCACCAGCATATCCCAGGAACAATTGATGTCGATCTTCCCGTTTCTCAGCACGAAACCGCCCGAAATCGGCAGGCGGTCGCCGGAAAAGGACAAGCGCGTGGAGTGCGAGGCGTTGTAGCTGTCGAGCCACGCGCCGTCGATATGGCGTTCGTTTTTGCCGACCAGAAGAACCTCTTCGCCGGTTACGACGGCCTTTTCCATCAAGGTATGGACGAAAGAAAGATAGTTGTCGTGGGGCAGTTCCGTCAGCATGCGCAGCGCGCCCTCGAAGGCCTCGCCGATCAAGCGTTGTTTGACGCCCAGGTCCACCTTATGGGCGTCGAGCTCCGCCACGATCTGCCGACGCTTGAGAATTTCCGGTTCTTCCTTGGCGAAGCGCTCCTTGTACGAGGTTTGGATGGCCTTGACCTCACTGTCGGCCTGTTTGTTCATGGCCGAGACGCGGGCGTCGTTCTCGGCTTCGAGGGTCCTGATCTGAGTCTGGGTTTCCGCGTTTATTTTCGCTTTGATGTCGGCCAATGACATGAGCGCCACCCGCCCTAGCCGAGCTGGATCCCTAGTAGCAAAAACATGCTTGTGACAAGGGACAGCACTGCGTATGTTTCGACTATGGCCGGCAAAATGAGAGCTTTACCCGAAGCCTCGGGTTTTTTGGAAATCATCTGAATCGCCGCCGCCGAGGTTTTCCCTTGAAAGATGCCCGATACCCAGCAGGCAAGAGCCACAGGCATACAAGCCGCGAAAATCATCAAACCTTGAGTCCAGGAAATGATAAGGGGTGTACTGTACAGTTGGAGTTTGTTAATCACCATAAACACGATAATGAACCCGTAAAATCCCTGAGTGCCAGGCAGCACTTGCAACATAAGGCATTTGGCGAATTTACCAGGGTCCTCGGACATGACGCCAGCAGCACTCTCTCCCGCGATCCCGGTTCCAATCGCTGACCCCACTCCCGCCAGTCCGCCGGCAAGAGCTGCGCCCAACAATGCTAGAGCAAGTCCCAGTAATTCCATAACTTCAAGCACTCCTTCCGTAAGTTAAAAGCATTCTCTCGATTCAAATTTCATCAAAAACGTCCACATACTGAGTCTGAAACGTCAAAGGACTGAAAGCGGCCCCGTCGCCCGAGTAAAACTTGCTGAAGAACTCCACATATTGAAGTCGCATGGCGTGCACGAAAGCGCCCAGCAGGTTGATGGCGAGGCTGAACACGTGCCCTCCCAGGATGACGAAAATTGCCAAAACCCAGCCTACGAAGGGAACACCCGCGATCATCTTGCCCAGCAGGTTGATGACTGACCCGATGACCGCCGACCCCAGTCCCAGGGCTAGAAGGCGGCTGTAGCTCAAAATGTCTCCCAAATACGCCGTACTGCCGTAAAGGGCGTACAGTCCCAGTCCCACCTTCAGGAAGATGTTTTTTTCTTCTCTTCCCGCGTACCAGAATATCAAACCCGCTCCGGCGACCGCCATACCTATGCCTATTACGTAAAAGAAAAGAGGCAGCATGCTTCCTCCGCCCACAAAAAGAATCCCCACCACAAAAAGGATCCACGATATTTTACCCCCCACGGCGTCGGCATAATTGCTCTTGCGGAACTCGTCGTAAGCGGCGACGCTCAACCCGAACATCAGATGAACGACGCCCAAAAGAAGGGAAAGCCCCAAAATTGCCACGGGGTTTTTCAGCGGGTCCACGATGAGCAGCGCTTCTTTGAGAGGCCGCAAAAAGGCCATGAAGGGGAAAGCGTCGATGAAATCTCCGAAGAAGCTCCCTGTAACGAGTCCGTAAAGGAAAGTGGCCACCGCGCCCGCATAGAACAAGCGCATGAAATTCTTGGTGCTGGCGGGCATCTTGCGGTATTTTCTAAAGAGCAGCCACAAGATCGAGGCCATCACCACGGCGTACCCCGCGTCTCCCAGACACATGCCAAAGAATAGGAAGAAAAACGGAGCCATGGGGGAAGTGGGGTCCAGATGACCGTAAACAGGCGGGGAATACAAGTTGGTGAGGGCCTCCACGGGCCTGTTGAAGGCGTTGTTTTTCAGGAGGGTGGGAGGATGATCCTCCTTCGTGGGGTCGGAGACGGCAAACGCCACGGCGGGCCCCACGGCCTCCACTTGTTTTTGCAGATTGGGCAAAGCCTCCGTCGGAATCCAAAAGCGCGTCCTGGTCGTGCTGCCGGTGGCGTCGCTGGCGGCGAGGGCATGGTAACGGTCGTGCAGGATCCCCCAGTAGTCGGACAGTCCCTGAACCGCCGGCATCCATTCGTCGGCCGTTTGCGCCAGGTCCCCCAGAAGTTGGGACTCTTGCCGTTCGTGTTCGGCCAGTCGGTCGGAGATCTTGGCGGATTCCCTGGCGACGGTCCCGGAGATGGAGGGGGGCAGTTCGACGATGGTCATGCCGTCGCGCACGCAAAGCTCCAGCACCTCTTGTTCACGCGCTCGCGCGTAGAGGATTACGACCCACGCCTCTTTGTCCTTGGAGTTTCGGGGCGCGACGAAAAATTCCGTGTCGTCCGAATAAGCCGCCAGGTCCTCCTTCAAGGTGTTCGCCTGCGCCGTGGAAAGCGTCCCCAAAACCCCTTTCAGGGTGCGGGTCCCCTCTCCCAAAACGGAGAGCGGGTGGGGAAAACCCCTTATCTTGGAAAGTATCCCGGCGTTCGTTTTAAGTTGCGCCGTCTCGATTCGCAGTTCGTTCAGCTTCGTTTCCGTCGTTTTGACGGACGAAGCGAGTTCTTTCAAATCCGTTTCTTGCGCTATTTGAGCCAATTCCTCCAGGGAGAGAGACGGTTTTTCCCCCAACAACCGGTCGATGGACGACACCGGGTCTTTATAGTGGCTCCCCAGCGCCCGGAACAGATACCGTATGTGGGTCTCCTGTTCCTCGCACGTCGTCAGTCGAGCGTCGACTTCCGCCGGACGCGGGCCCGTTTCCTCGGATTCGATGATCTGGCACGCGCCGCTGCGTTGGAGGATTCTCGCGACATTTTCTTGAACGGATTTGTGATAGTAAAGCTCCACTTTCTTGAGCTCAGCTACGCCCATATCGCACCATCACCTCTTCCGTTATCCACGCCGCCGCGTTCGCGACCTTCTCTCTGTGCTTGGCGTAAAAAGCCTTGGCGGCCGTTTCTCGTTCGGATATGACGCTTCGCGCTTTCGCCTCGGCCGTTCGCTCGGCCATTTGAATTTTTTCGCGAAACTGTTTCGTCGCCGCTTGCTTCGCTTCTTTGACGGCATTTTCAGCGTCCGCCAAGGCTTTGTTCAATTTTTTAGCCGCGTTGACTTTCGCTTCCTGAACGTTTTTCGTCGATTTCTCTTCCGCCGCTTTTATTTCGTCGATCAGATCCGCCATTCTCGAGTCCACCTCCTCTCGTGGGTACCCTCTATATGGGAACGACGTGTATTATCTCATCCTCATTCGCAAAATCAAGTTCGCACTGCTTACACCGGCTATTTACGTAAAACGGTCCCAATAAAAAAAGCGGCGCCATAAAGGGGCCGCCTTCAACAGCATAAAGACCCTCGCGGAGTTTACTTCTTTTTCTTGCTGCCCTTCACTGCCAGTACTTTCTCTTTCAGATCTTTGCCCGGGCGGAAGACAGGAACTTTTTTCGCCGGAATCTTGACGATCTTCGTGGGGTCCTGGGGGTTACGGCCCTCGCGAGCCGCGCGATCCTTGACCTCGAATACGCCGAAACCGACGAACGTGCACTTCTCGCCCTTAGCAAGGGCTCCCTCGATGGAACTGAAAACTTCTTCGACAACCGGAGTGACGTCTTTCTTCTTCGCGTTCAGTTTTTCAGCGATTCCATCAATAAGTTCGGCCTTCGTCACAACTTACACCTCCATGGGAAGATTTTTCTGCATTCTAACAGCCTTTATAAATTATGCAAGTCCTTTTTGAGTTATTTGAGAAGATTTTATCAATATAGGTGCAAAAATGATTCTAATGTCCTATTTGCCAAAGTCTTATGACTCACGAATGTTTCTTTGTCAGCGCAACCATTTTTTCGGGAAAGTATTGTTCTTGAACGAGGGCTCGGGTATCCTAACCCTAATCATTTTAACCTAATTATTTAAGCGGGAGGAAAGGAAATGCTGGACATCAAATTATTGCGGACAACGCCGGAGCTCGTCAGGGAGAACCTCCGGAAAAAGTTTCAGGAGCACAAGCTGCCTCTGGTGGACGAGATCGTCGAACTGGACCGGCAAAGCCGCGAGGCGAGAACAAAGGGCGACGCCCTCAGGAGCCGGAGGAACTCCCTCAGCAAGGAAATCGGCGTCGCGATGGCGGAGGACCGCAAAGAAGACGCGGAGCGCAACAAGACCCTGGTCGCGGAGATGGCCCAGGAGCTGGCGAACCTGGAGGCCCTGGAGGAAAAACTCTCCGCCGAGATCCGCGAGAAAATGATGGTTCTCCCCAATATCATCGACCCCTCGGTGCCGATCGGCAGGAACGACGGCGACAACGTGGAGGTCGAGCGCTTCGGGGAGCCCACGGTCCCCGATTTCGAGGTTCCCTATCACGTGGACATCATGGAGAGGTTTCGCGGGATCGACCTGGACAGCGCCAGGAAAACCAGCGGAAACGGGTTTTATTACCTTGTGGGGGACATCGCGCGTTTGCACTCGGCCGTCCTTTCCTACGCTCGGGATTTCATGATCGACCGGGGGTTCGTCTACTGCGTCCCCCCTTTCATGATCCGAGAACACGTGGTCAGCGGCGTCATGAGCTTCGCGGAGAGGGAGAACATGATGTATAAGATCGAGGGGGAGGACCTGTACTTGATCGGCACCAGCGAGCACTCCATGATCGGCAAGTTCATCGATTCGATTCTGGACGAGGAAAGCCTGCCTCAGGCATGGACCAGCTACTCGCCCTGCTTTCGCAAGGAAGTCGGGGCACATGGCATCGAGGAGCGGGGCGTGTACCGCATCCATCAGTTCGAGAAGCAGGAGATGATCGTCGTCTGCAGGCCGGAGGAAAGCCCCGAGTGGTTCGTGAGGCTCTTCCGAAACACGGTGGATTTTTTCCGATCCCTGGAGATCCCTGTGCGGACTCTGGAGTGTTGTTCCGGCGACCTGGCGGACCTGAAGGTGAAAAGCGTCGACGTGGAAGCGTGGTCGCCCCGGCAGCGCAAGTACTTCGAGGTCGGAAGCTGCTCCAACCTGGGCGACGCTCAGGCGCGCCGGCTGGGCATCCGCGTCAAAAACAAAGAAAAAGGGAATTATTTCGCCCATACCCTCAACAACACGGTCACGGCTCCGCCGCGTATGTTGATCGCGTTTTTGGAAAACAACCTGAGGGGAGACGGCTCCATCGCCGTGCCGAAGGCGCTGCGTCCGTACATGGGAGGAAAAGAACTTCTCGAATGCCCCGCGTGATCGCCCTGAGGACGAACGAGGGCAAACGGTAAATTTTCCCCAAGCGCCCGCCTGACGAAGCCGGGCGCTTGGGGTTCGAACGCTTACAACCAGCGCTAGGCTTCTTTCGAAGAAAATTTCATGACGATGTACATAAAGATCATATTGTTGATGATGGCGTATTCTCCTTTAATTCCCGTCGGAGTTATCGCGTGAATGTTTTTCATCCTGTTTAAAAAATTATCCATCTTGAGCTGCTCTTTTTGCGACAGCTTCGTTTTGAGGTCCGCCCTCGTAAATACGGTGCTCCATGAATCTTTTACGATGTCCGCCAGTTTTTTCAAAATCGCGACATAATCTTTGCTTTGTAACGCGTGCAGGACGTTGGGCTCAAAATATTTTCTCCCTATTATCTCGCACGCGCCTTGTATTCCATTGGACGCCTCAATCGTCGTGATGGGGTTTTCGCCCGTATGCGCCCAGTAAATGGCGTCCCCTATAAGGTGCATGATCTTGGGGAACCCCGAAGACCACATCGCCATATGTTTGATGGCTTCCAATTCGTATGTCATAAAAACGGAATCGAACGCCCTCCTGAAAAAAACCTCTCTTTCTTCCATAGACAAGTGCCCAATATCGACGACGTCAAAAATTCGATTGACGGGTTCATGAGCTTCAACCAACGCCCTACGCCGATGCTCGACGCCGCACAGCATTAGCAACAGAGGAACTTGAGCGTCTTTGCTCTGCACGGCGTTCGTATCCCACAAGCCCTTTAAAAATTGCGCGAAATCAACCTGAGACGCCATTCCATTTATTTCGTCGAGAATTAAAAATATCCCATAGGACTCGCTGCGTTTGACTCTCGTATAAATCGCTCGTAAAAAGTGCAACAATCCTTGATGGGACACAATATTGGGGGCCTGTTGTCTCAACTTCTCAAAATTATAGCCAAACCCCATAATCTCCACTTCGCCGAGAAAATCCCCTAAAAATTTACCCAGATGCTCTTTCCATCTTTTGGGGTTGTAGATTTCCGCGTCGATGACGGCTTGCAAAATAGCCACTGCAACGTCATTTAATGACTTACAGCCGGCAAGCTGGGCGTAAACGGGAAAAAGCCCGTGCTCTGTTTCCGCTTTCCAAGCGAGGTAACGCGCGAGAGAACTTTTGCCTATGCCATAATCCCCGCGCACAAAAAAAGAAACCGATTTTCCCTGTTTCACCTGGCCCATTCCCCGTTCGGTAATGCGATCCAGTTCGTTTTCTCTCCCCACAAACAACTCTATAGGGACAGGCTGATCGGGATAAAAAGGGCTTTTTTTCTCCATTACAGTAGGCATTGTCCGCCCTCCCTTCATACTCAAAAACGGAAAGCTGTACGCGGCCGCTATACCATCATTTCTTTTGTTTTTGCCGCGATGACCTCCGCGAATCTGGCGTGGGAGGCCGCGTTCAGGTGGAGGCCGTCTATCGGGCTCGCGGAGACGAAGGAGGCCGCGTTCAAAAACCCGCATTGGTACCGTTCCGCGATTTTTTCGTAAATGGCCGGAAGCCGCCGCGATTTTTCCTGGGAGGCCGCGCTGAATCCGCTGTAATATTCGCCTTTTTCATTTAGGGGCAAGAGCTCGGGGGGACTGACGACGAGCAGTTTGACGTCGCGGGAGAGGGAGGAGGGAATCACATAGCGCAATTCTCGTATCAATCGCTCCAGCCCCATGCCGACGACGCTGGCCTGGGCGGCGTACACGTCCTTCAAATCGTTGGCGCCCAGCATGAGGACGATCAGGTCGAGGGGCTCGTGAGAGTAAAACGAAACCGGGAAATGCGACAGCGCACAGCGTCCGGGGCGAATGGGGTCCTCGAAAACCGTGGTCCTGCCGTTGTAGCCCTCTTCGACAATCCGGTGTCCGTCCCCCAGAATCGCGGACAAGCGCCCCGTCCACCGCACGTCGTAGGGGTATCGATCGAATTCCCCGGTCTCGAAGTCGTAGGCCTCGGGGTTGAATCCCCAGGTGTTCGAATCCCCGTAACACATGATCGTTTTCATGAAAATTCCGCCCTTTCCCAATTTTAACCTTTTCCCAATTCCAACCTTTCTCTCCGGCTGTCTTCCCTTTCGTATTATCTCTTCCCGGCCGCGCCTTTGCAACTCGCTCCGCCCCAGCGGGCGACGGGCGGTTTTGCGTAATAAACCCGACAAAAGAGCGTAAAGCCCGCGATTTTTTCACATCACATAGAATTGCATAGAATCGTATAGGTATTTTTACTGACTTGTGCCGGGAGTTTCGTCCCGTATCGGCGCAGTCTGGGATATAATCCTCTACGTTAGTAAAATGAGGAGGGCATGGTATGTCGAAACCTGTACAGGTAGAGGTGATTCTTTCGCTGAGTGAATACCTGCCGGTTGTGGATGTTTGGTTGATCGTCGATATATTGCGGGCCAGCACCATGATGGTGAGCTGGTTTGCGGCGGGCGGCGGCGATCTTTACCCGACCGCCTCCGTGGAAGACGCGCGACGCTTGGCCGCGTCCCTGAAGGAAGAGGGCAAAGAGCCCCTTCTGATGGGGGAACAAAACGCCATCGCGCCCCAGGGATTCGATCTGGGGAACTCTCCTTTGAGCATAACGCCGGAATTGGTTCAAAATGCTTCCTGCGCGGTCATGGCAACCACCAACGGAACGAAAGCCATGCTGAAAGCCGCCTCGACCGGAACGCCCGTGTTGGTCGCCTGTGCCCGCAACGCTTTTGCCGTTCTCGACGCGGCGCTTTCCAAAGGATATCGTATCGGGATCTTTTGCTCCGGGCGCAAAGGGCGTCCCTCCTGGGACGACACTTTATGCGCGGGGCTTTTGGTCGCCTACCTGACGGAGCATTTCCCGGACACGCGGTTGGCCGACGGCGCGCGGTTGGCCCATCTCGCGTGGAGGGGCTCGAAGGATTTCAAGTCATCCCTCAAAACAGCCGATCACGCGATTTTTTTGGAGAAGGTCGGATACGGCGGAGACGTGGCCTTCGCGGCCGAGATCGACGCCGTTCGCGTCGTGCCCGAGTTGCACGAGCTTCTCGCTGAAAAAGAAAACGGAAAAGAAAATGAGAAAGAAATGCGCGCCGTTTTGCGCCTTGCCCCGTCGACCGAGAAGTCGTTTGTTCTCGACGACCGCCCCCTGCCGTCCCCATCGGGACTGGACACGGGGACGACGTCTTTCGGCGTTTTCGCCGACCCCGAAAGAGATCGAACCCAAAGCCCGGTCTCCGCGGTGTGGCGAGAAGAACTTGGCGTCGGGGAGGTTTTCTTCGCGGGCGAAACTTACAGAAAACAGCGCAAAAACAGGGCCAGAAGGACCTAAACGAAGCATTGTGAACATCTTGGACGTCAAATCGCTCACTCAAAGAAGGTAACCGGAAATGAAGACGTTGTACTTGGACTGTTTTGCGGGAATTGCCGGCGATATGTTGGTGGGGGCTCTTTTTGAGCTCGTCCCGAATTTGGACTATTTCAAGTCCGAGTTGGCCAAAATGACGAAACTGTCGGCCGAGGACTACGCGATCACCCTGGAAAAAGGCGACAAAGGGGGCGTCGCCGGAACCCATTTTCACGTGCGCACGCACGAACACCATCCGCATAGGGGCCTGAAAGAAATAGAGGACATCGTCACGACGAGCGGCCTTTCTCTTCGCATCCAGCGGGAGGCCATGCGGGCTTTTGCCCTTCTGGCCGAGGCCGAGGCCAAGGTGCACGGCACCACCCCGGACAAGATCCACTTCCACGAGGTGGGGGCCATCGATTCGATCCTCGACATCGTGGGTTCTTTCATTTTGATCGATCGGCTGGAATGGCCGCGAGTGCTCTGCTCCACCATCAACGTGGGGTCGGGAACCGTCAAGTGCGCCCACGGGGTTTTGCCCGTTCCGGCCCCGGCGACGGAGATTCTGTTGCACGGCCTGCCCGTCTGCTCGCTGGGGGAGCCCATGGAGCGGACGACGCCCACGGGCGCGCTTCTTGCCCGTTGTCTGGCCGACGCATTTTGCGCGCTTCCCGAGGGAACGATCCTGTCGTCGGGTTATGGACTCGGAACTCGCGACTCGGACCTGCCGAACGTCCTGCGGGCGCTTCTGATGGACTCCGCGGCCTCGAAAAACGACGCGGAAGTGGACCGCGACCGGGTGACGCTGCTCGAAAGCAACATCGACGACATGAACCCACAGGACTTCGAACTCGCGGCGGAACGCCTTTTCGAAGAAGGGGCGTTGGACGTCTGGCTCGAAAACATCTCCATGAAAAAGGGACGCCCAGGCGTGAAGTTTTGTTGCCTGTGCCCGCCCCAAAAGGCAGACGCCTTTTCCGTTTCCATCCTGCGCGATACCACGACTCAGGGCGTCCGAAGAACAACGCTTGACCGTGTTAAATTATCCTATAAGATAGAAGAGATCGCGACCTCGCTGGGGGCTTCGAGGGTGAAGACGGCCTTTATGGGACAAACCCCCCTCCGCAGCACTCCCGAATACGACGATTTGAAGCGGTTGGCGAAGGAACAAGGGCTCTCTCTGCCTGAGGTTCGAAACCGCGTTCTGCGCGAAATCGGACTGCCTCGTTAGATTAACGCCGGATTCCAGGGCGGTGTCTATACTAAACTAAAAATTCAGAACGGAGGTTCCCCGTGAGTATTATCGTAACTCTTTTGCTTGTTGCTTCTGTGGCGGTCAATGTGTGGCTTTTGAGGCGAAAGTCGAATTCGGGAAGGCAGTCTGTGCGTTCGACGTTGCTTCAGGGCATCAAGAACGTCAGGGAACTGGCGACGATACGACAGAATTTCCAGTCTATCGTCCTCTTCGAGGATTCCAAGGCCATCTTGGGATTTTCCCTGCCGGGAACGGGACGTAAGTTTATTTTGAAATACTCCGGAACGATCACCTGCGGCAACGATCTCTCGAAGATCCGCGTTTCGGAACGTTTTGCCGTCAACCGGGTCCGTGTGGTCGTGCCGCGCAGCAGGCTTTTGGATCTTTACGCGGACATGAAAAGCATTCAGGTTTACGATCAGAAAGCCGGTTTTTTTACGTCCATCGAACTCCAGGACCAAAATCGGGAGATCGCCAACAACCTGGAAGAAGTTCGACAGGACGCCCTGCAAAGCGATATTTTACGCCGCGCGGACGAGAACACGCGCGCGGTTTTGGCGTCGCTGGCGGCGTCTCTGGGCATGGAAGCGGAGGTTATTTTCGACGACCGGGAGACGGACGTCGTTCGCGTCTCGCCCCCGGAGCGCGTGGAATTCGACGCCTCCCCCTCCCCAGTGGGAATCTCCGGCGGCGAAGCCGAGGCCGTCCTGCCGGAAAAAGTATAGGATTGTTCTGAATCTAAGGTATGATATTGTTTTGAATATAATATTGTGTTGATATGAGGAATAGAAACCAACGCGCCTCGTCGAGGAACTCTTCCGACGGGGTTTGTTTTTTGGCGCCCGTTCCGATTCCGCTCGAACGTTTACGCGAAAGGAAGGGCGTCTAGTGAAGTTTCGCGCCAAAAGCGCCGTAAGGCTTGTAGGAATCTGCGCCGTTTCGATCGGGGTTTTTTCGGGCTCTCCCCTATTTCTCATAAAAGTTTCCGGCATGGAAGTCTCCAGTCTAGACGTTTCCAGTATGGAAGTCTCCAGTATGGAGGTCTCCGGCGTTTCGATCGAGAACGAGGCGCTGACCTCGACCAGTGCGTTTCTCGACCGCTGCCGCCAGGAGGACGAGCGGATCCCGGACGCGGAGTATGGACGCCTGATCGCTCTTTGCCGCCAGGCGCTCGCTGAGGGGCGGGGCCCCGCTTCTCTCGCCCCTTTAAAAGCAAACTTTTCCCTTCGTTTGAACGAGATTGAGCTGTACACGTTTTGGGCCATCGACGGCTACCTGGGAGACCTGGTGAAACTGCAGGCGGCGCTGGGGCTTTTGAACAACTGCGAAAGCGATTTGAAAAGCCTGAGGCTCTGGGAAATCGATCCATACCTGACGGGCAGGTGCCTTTACCTCCGCGCGTCGATTTTCATGCTGGAGGCGTACCGTTTGAGCCAACTGCCTCAGTTCGAGAAAGTGCTGCCCTTGCTGCGCCAAGCGCGCAGCCTTTTGGGGGAGGCGGGCTCGAAAGAGGAAATTCTCGCGCTGCACGCTTTGGGGAGGGCTTATGCCGACCTGGCCTTCGACGACGAAACCCAGGAAGAACGATATGAGGACTTGATGGGAAACGCCGTGCGCGCTTTCGAAGAAGCCCTCGCGCTTTCCTCGCGGCACGGCGCTTTCATGCGCGTCACCTTGATGGCCCAGTTGGGAAACGCCTTGAACAATATGGACGAGAGCGCGAAGGCGCTGGATATGCTGAGGGCCGCGCTTTCGGCGGTGGGGCCCGGCAGAGAGCCGAACCGCTTTCTGGCGCTCCATCTGGATATCGCGCAGGTGCTGACCGCGCGGTACGTGGAGACGCTGGAAGAAGCCGACCTGCTCTCCGCGGAAGAAGCTTCCGACCAGGCTTTTTTGATCAGCAATTCTCTGGCTCCCTCACGAGTCGTGCCCCATGTTCGTTTCAACCTGGCGATGACTCTTTTCACCATCGCGCGGGAAAAACACGACCCGGCGCGCAACGCGCAGGCGATTCACGAAATCGAAAAGGTCTTGGACATTTGGACGTTCGACCGCTTCGCGGACCTCCATCTCCTGGCCGCGGACGCGCTGTGCCGATTCCTGGCCGTCCAGGAGTCGATGACGCGCGATCCTCTCGTCATCGACAAGGCCGTGCGCTTCATCGTCGACGTCATCGCCCGATGCGACGCGGAAGACCGGCGGAACAACCAACAGAGCGACCAACAAAACGGCCATAGGAAAATTCTCGGCTCCCTTTACGAACGGCTCTCCGACTTTTACTTCAAGCGAGCGCTGCACGAGGAGGGAGAAAAGCGGCAGGAAGCCTACGACCTCTCGATAGCGGCGGCCCAAAAAAGCGAGGAATTGAGAGCGGAGTAATTATTCTATTTCCGGGCCTTTCGAACTCTGGAGCCTTGACGCGCGACGAGATGGTATATATAGTAAAATGACCGCGTCCGATAAATCCGGGCTTGGGCAGAAATTCGAAAGGAAAAACGGCTCGCGAAAAACGAAAAAGCCGTGTTTCCTCGAAAGGGAGAACGCTTTTGGATAATATATATGTCGACGTCGCATCCCTGGTTCCGGGACCGGAACAATTGGAGTTCAGTACGCGAAGAATATTTCATCGTTTGGAACGCCGATACCTTTCTTGGGAAGCGCAATCGATGGCGTATTGCCTCTTGAATTCGCAGTCTGTGTCGTCGGACGTCACGGAAAACGCGATACAACAAGCTGTGACGCTTGGATCCATGAGCGGCGCGGCAGTTGATGTGCAGACGTTCGAGGCGTTGTTTCACGCTGTGACGTTGAACCCCTCCTTCAAAATTCCATTTTCGTTCGCTTCGTCCCTGACGCCTTTTAACTCCTGGGTTTGCTGACGATGCCGAGTCGGAAAACAGCGCCGGGAGAAGACCCGGTCAAAAAGAAGACGAAAACGGCGGCCCAAGCAAAAAAACCCGCCGCGAAAGAGCGGGCAAAGGTCAAAGAAAATCCGGGGACCGAGGAAAAGACGAAGCGCGTTCCCGCTACTAAAGCCTCAGATTCTAAAATCTTGGGTTCAAAGACCTCAGGTCCCAAAGCCTCGGGCTCTAAGACCTCAGGCTCTAAAACGCCGAGCGGAGCGTCGGCTGTGGGCAAGACGCTGGTCATCGTGGAGTCTCCCTCCAAGGCAAAAACTCTGTCCAAGATCTTGGGGCCGGGCTACATCATCAAGTCGAGCGTGGGGCATATCCGGGATCTGCCTCGCAGCCGCATGGGTATCGATATCGAGCACAAATTCGCGCCGGAATACATTCTGGTCAAGGGCAAGGCCTCCATCAAAAACGAGCTGGCCGCGTTGTCGCAGAACGCCACGAACGTCCTGCTGGCCTCCGACCCCGATCGCGAGGGCGAGGCCATAGCGTGGCACTTGGCGGAGCTCCTGTCCGTGCCGTTGCATGAAAAGTGCCGTGTCCGTTTTTACGAGATCACCGCCAACGCCGTCCGCGAGGCCGTCGCCAACCCCAACGTCATCGATTTGCACAAGGTGGACGCGCAGCAGGCGCGCCGCATCCTGGACCGCCTTGTGGGCTATACGCTCTCTCCGCTTTTGTGGAACAAAATTCGCTACGGGCTTTCCGCCGGACGGGTGCAGTCGGTGGCGTTGGATTTGATCTGCGAGCGCGAACGGGAGATCGCAAAGTTCATTCCCGAGGAGTATTGGAACGTGACGGTGAAGGCGGACGCCTCGGGCGGACGCAAGTACGAGCTGAAGGTGGATCGCTGGGACGGCAAGAGTTTGTGGAAAAACAGCATGCCGCTCCTGATCAAAGACGGAGAGTTCGCCGAGTCGATTCTCGAGGAAATTCGAGGAAACGAGATCGTCGTCTCGGAGTTCCGCCTGCGGGAGAGCCAGCGTAAGCCGCAGCCCCCCTTCAAGACCAGCAGTATGCAGCAGGAAGCCGCGCGCCGCCTGGGGCTTTCCCCGCGCCGCACCATGCGCATCGCCCAGGATTTGTACGAGGGCATCGACCTCCCCGGCCGCGGACACACCGGCATGATCACCTACATGAGAACCGACAGCCTCAGAATTGCGGCGGAGGCGATAAAAACCTGCCGCGAATACGTCTCCTCCCGGTACGATTCCCGTTATCTGCCGGAGACCCCCAACGTCTACGCGGCCACCGGCCGCAGCCAGGACGCTCACGAGGCGGTGCGTCCCACGGACGTCTCCTTGACGCCCGAGTCGGTGAAGAGCGCTCTTTCGCCGGATCAATTCAAACTTTACGACCTGATCTGGCGGCGTTTCGTCGCGTCGCAGATGACCAACGCCGTGGTCGCCAACTCCACGCTTTTGGCGGGCGCCGGACGGGCGGGTTTGAGGCAGTTGGGAGAAAGTTTGATCTTCGAGGGATGGAGCGCTCTATGGCCCCTGGACCTGAAAGGCGATTTCCTGGCTCGGGCCGAGGCGGGAGAGCATTTGACGTTCGTTTCCGCCGAAAAAGAACAGCGCTTCACCCGCCCGCCCGCCCGATACTCCGAGGCGACGTTGATCAAAACCCTGGAGGAAGAGGGCGTCGGACGTCCCTCGACCTACGCCACCATCGTGGAAACCCTCTACGGCAGGGCCTATGTGGAAAAAAACGAAGACAAGCGCCTTGAGCCGACCTCGTTGGGAATGACCGTGGACGAATTTCTGAAAAAGTACTTCGACAGCGAGAGCGTCGCGTCCATCGTGGACACGGATTTCACCGCCCAGATGGAAAAAGAGCTGGACGAGATCGAAGAGGACAAACGCAAGTGGCTGGACGTGGTGAAGGAGTTCTGGAAGGATTTCTCGGAGACCGTGGACGTGGCGAAAAGCGCGGAGAAAGTGCCTCTGCCGGAGCCGGAGCCCATCGGCGAGGACTGCCCGGAGTGCGGCAAGCCCCTGGTCAAAAAGCGTGGTCGTTTCGGGGAGTTCATCGCCTGCAACGGTTACCCCGAATGCCGGTACACCCGTGCGATTCTGGCGGTGATCGGCGTGAAATGCCCCAAATGCGGGGAAACCGCCGGCGGTGAGATCGTCAGGCGACGCAGCAAAAAGGGAAAGACCTTTTTTGGGTGTTCGCGTTACCCGGATTGCGACTACGTTTCATGGAATCAGCCGACGGGCGAAAAATGCCCCGAATGCGGAGCCGTCCTCCACAAAAAAGGCAAAACGACCCTGTGCCCCGACTGCGGTTATAAAGTACAGGAAGAGCCCGTTGAAGCATGAAGCTAGACATGAGGCATGAATTGAAGCATGAGAAGTATGAATTGAAGCATGAATCGGAGCAATGAAATTGGAACGCGCGTTTACTCCTGACGTCGTCGTTGTCGGAGGCGGCCTCGCAGGGTGCGAGGCCGCTTGGCAATTGGCCCAACGCGACTTCCGCGTCCGGCTTTTCGAAATGCGTCCTCTCGCGCAAACGCCGGCCCACCACACCGCGCACCTGGCGGAGGTGGTGTGCAGCAACTCCTTCGGAGGCGAGGGAGACTCCGGGGCCCCGGGGATCCTGAAGGCGGAACTGGAGCTCGGAGGCTCGTTGATCCTGGAGTGCGCCCATCTCTCCCGCGTTCCCGCCGGGGGAGCCTTGGCCGTGGACCGCCAACGCTTTGCCGAACGAGTGAGCGCCCGCGTCGAGTCCCACCCCCTCATAGAGGTGACGCGGGAGGAGGTCGCGAGCCTGCCCGACGGCCCGGCCGTGATCGCCACGGGGCCGCTGACGTCTCCCTCGATGGCGAGGGCGTTGCAGGGCCTGATCGGAGACCATTATCTTTCTTTCTTCGACGCCGTAGCCCCTATCGTGACCCACGAATCCGTCGACATGGAAAAAGCCTACGTGGCGGGACGGTACGGGCGCGGCAACGACTACATCAACTGCCCCATGAACAAAGAGGAGTACCTGGCCTTTTACGAGGCCCTGACCGGCGCGGAACGCGCGCTTCCGCACCGTTTCGAGCAAGGAGTCGTTTTCGGAAAAGACGCGTACTTCGAGGGGTGCATGCCCGTCGAGATCATCGCGTCGCGGGGCGTGGACACGCTGCGGTTCGGCCCGATGAAGCCGGTGGGGCTCCCCGACCCGAGAACCGGGCGCGAACCCTACGCGGTCGTTCAGCTCCGTCAAGACAACCGGGAGGGAACCCTCTACAACCTCGTGGGCTTTCAGACCGGATTGAAATGGGGCGAGCAATCGCGGCTGATCGGAATGATTCCCGGGCTGGAAAACGCCGACGTTGTGCGCTTCGGCGTGATGCACAGAAATATTTACGTGAACGCGCCCGCCGTGCTGGACGAGCATCTGAGGCTGAAGAAAAAAGAGCCTCGCGACCTCCTCCTGGCCGGCCAGATCACGGGCGTCGAAGGTTACATGGAAAGCACGGCGATGGGTTTGGTCGCGGGAGTGAACGCCGCCCGGCTTCTGGAGGGAGCACCGTTGCCCGAGTGGCCGCGGGAGACCGCCATGGGGTCTTTGCTGCACTACCTGCGGAACGCGGAAATCGGGGAAAGGGCATTCCAACCGATGAACGCGAACCTGGGCATTTTCCCCCCGCTTCCTCAAAAGATCAAAGACAAACGACAAAAGGCGCGCGCTCTATACGATCGCGCTCTGAACGCCGCGCGCTGGTTTTGGAGCGATTTGCGGAGATGGAACGGGAGGCCTTAGGCGGGGAGGTGTGATACAATCAGCCTTGAGGAGGATGGTAACGATGTTTTCCATTTTGCGCAAAGCTAAAATGCCTGGTATACGGCTGATGCTGGTGATCATGGTTTTATGCGCAGCGATTCCTTCTTTGATTATTTTCGAATGGTTGAAAAAACGCAACGAGAATCAGGTCATAGAGATTCTCGCGGTGACGACGCTGGAAACGGCTCGGGGCCTGGCCGCCGCGAAACACGCCATGACGTCCACGGTGCAGGATTTTCTCGAACGCTTCACCCGCCTGAGCATCCTCTGGGAAATGGACTGGGAGGCCTGCGAGGATCTGTTCAAAAATCAGTTTAGAGTCGCCGGAATATACAAAGACATCTTGTTGGTGAACGCCTCGGGCGACGTTCTGGCCTCGGGGACGTCCTCCGCGCCGAAGAACGTGGCGAACATTCTGCCGCACCCCCTGAGCCTGAATGTGGAAAGTTTGCCCAGCATCCGCCTGCCGCCCTACACGGACAGGATCATTCCTTACGTGTTGGGTTTGATGCCCGATCAGGAGACCCATCCCCGTTACGCTTTGATCGCCCTCGTGGGGGTCAACTATTACTCCACGGTCCTGAAACTGCATCACTTCCCGCCCAAGTGGAGCTTTTCCTTCGTGGACTCCGCGGGAACGTTTATTTTCCGCCACCCCCCCGTCCGCCGGGAGGACAGCGACGGCGAGAAAATCGAGCCCCAGCTCTGGCGGCAAATTTTGTCCCAAGAAGGGGACGAGGGCTGGATTCGGACGACCGGCAGCACCGGCGTGGAGCGGGTCACCGGTTTCGCGCACATGCGTTTCGACCCCAATCGAGCTCCCTACGCCACCGTGCTGGCGGCCTACGACGAGAAGGACGCTCTGCGGAACACCTCCTCGGCCATCGCCCACAGCACGCTTTTGATGCTTTACGTCATGGTGGTCAGCGGAGCCTTCGCCGTTCACTTCGGGACCCGTTACCTGGCCCTTCCCCTCGAAAAATTTTTGGCGGCGACGAAACGCTTTGCCGCGGGGGAGCTGACGACGCGTTCGAACGTCGACCACGACTTAGGTGAAATCGGGATGTTGGCCCGTTCCTTCGACGAGATGGCGGAGGTTTTGGAGTCCAAGGACGCGCAACAGCGCGCGACGGACGCCAAGCTGAACCTTTATACTTTGAAGCTGGAAGAGCTGGTCAAACAGCGCACCGAGGCGTTGGAGGAGTCGCGGGAACACGTTCAGCTGATCCTGGACTCCATCTCCGAGGGCATTCTGGAGCTGGACATGAAGCACCGCGTGACCTTCGCCAATAGAGCCGCGCTCTCTATTTTGAACAGAACCGCTCAGGAGCTCCTCTCCGCCGATTTTTTCGCGACCGTTCCCCACGTGGACCGCGACGGCGAGCTTTGCTCCGAAGCCGATTCCCCGCTCCGCATGGCATTGAGCCAGAAAAGAGAATCCCACGTCCCCGGCATAGGTTTTATGCAAAAAGACGGAAGTTGGTCTCCCGTCAATCTTTATGTGGCTCCGGTGGTGCGCGACGGGTATCAGACGGGATTCGTCCTGGCGTTCACCGATTTGACCAACATCATCGAAACCTACGAGATGATGGACGCCATTTATAAAACGACGAACAACGGGTATATCACCATTGCCGACGACCTCCAGGTAATGGACTGCAATCCGGCGATGATACGCATCTTGAAGGCGCGGAACAAAGGAGAGGTCGTGGAGGACTACATGCGTTTCTCTCCGGCTTTCCAGCCGGATGGAACCCCTTCCTCCGAACGATACGCTCAAATCGTCAACAGGGCTTTGGAAGAGGGGACGATCGGCGTGGAGTGGATCTACATGGACGCCGACAAAAACCTCATCCCCTGCGAGCTGACCGTGACCCCGATTCATGTGCACCAACGCCGGCTGGTCCTCGTCAGCGCCTACGACCTGCGCGATCAGCAAAAAGCTCAGAGCGCCCTGACGCAGCAGCGCGAACAGCTTCAAAACGTTCTGGACTCGACCCCCATCATTTTGGCTCTTATCGTCGACGAAAAAATCCACATCATCAACAAGAACGGAACGGCGCTTTTGGGCATTTCCGCGGGAGACCCCTCCGTTTCCATTTTCGCCAAAGCGGAGGAACGAGACCTGGCCCTCGCCACCGTCAAGCGCGGAGAGCCGCTCAACAACTGGCCTATGAAGCTGCGGGACAAAAACGGGAATAGGTACGACACCCTGATCTCCCTGAGGTACTTTTTTTACGACGGTCAAAAAATGCTCCTGGCCTGGATCGTCAACGTCACCGACCTGACCCGGGCCCAAAAAGCCGCCGAGCGGGCGGCGCGCGCGAAAAGCGATTTCCTGGCCAGCATGAGCCACGAAATCCGCACCCCCATGAACGCCATTCTGGGAATGAGCCACTTGTGTCTGCAGACCGAAATGACGGAGAAGCAGCATAATTACCTGACCAAGATCCACGGCGCCGCCACGTCGCTTCTATCGATCATCAACGACATACTGGACTTTTCGAAGATCGAGGCGGGTAAGTTGACGCTGGAAAAAGCGTCCTTCCGCCTGTCGGAGATGCTCAAAAGCCTGTGGAACCTTATCGCGTTCAACGCGGAGGCGAAAAATATCCTGTTCTCGCTGGATATCGACAAAAGCACGTGGGAATACCTGATAGGAGACTCTCTGCGCCTGAGTCAAATCCTGATCAACCTCTGCAACAACGCGATCAAGTTTACGGAAAGAGGGAAAATTGTGCTCCACGCCTCGGCCGACGCGCCGGTGGAAGAATGGGAAGGATACAAGACGGTGCGCCTTCATTTCTCCGTGAGCGACACGGGCATCGGCATGACCGAAGAACAAATAGCGCGCCTTTTCACCCCCTTCACTCAGGCGGACAGCTCGACGACGCGCAAATATGGCGGCAGCGGGCTGGGGCTGTCGATATGCAAGCATCTGGTCGAGTCCATGGGCGGCGACATCGAGGTGGAAAGCGTCGTCGGCCAGGGCAGCACTTTCCGTTTCACGGTCAAGATGGAGGTGGGCGAAAGCGAAAACAACTCGTCCTCCATCGTCGACATTCGGAAACTGCGGGTTCTTGTAGCCGACGACGACGAGGCGGCGAGAGAGATCTTGAAAGAGACCCTGGCGTCGCTGGACTTGCGGGTCGACGTCGCCGACTCGGGGTTCGAGGCGCTGAAAAAGCTGCGTGCGGCCATCGACGAAAAAGACCCCTACGCTTTCTTCATCCTCGATTGGCGGATGCCCGAGTTGGACGGCGAGAGCACCGTGCTGCGCATGAACGGCGAGCTGGAGGAGCGCCAACGGCCTCACGTGGTGATGGTATCCGCCTACGACGCCGAAGAGGGGCGCAAGGTCTGCGACAGGCTGAAACTCGCCGGGTTTATTCCCAAGCCGGTGAGTCGCTCGGATTTCTACGACACCCTGATCGAAATTTTGGACCGCAAGCGGCAGTTGGACGACGATGAGCGGGAGCCGCAGGGCGAGGACGAGCCCGTTCTGGAGTCGGACGTTCTCCTGGTCGAGGACAACCTGATCAATCAGGAAATCGCTCTGGAGCTCCTGAACCAAAAGGGAGCGCGGGTGGATGTCGCCAACAACGGAGAGGAAGCCGTCGAGGCCGTCAAAAACAAACGATACGACCTGATTTTTATGGATGTTCAAATGCCGATTATGGACGGCCTCGAGGCGACGAAACACATTCGCGGCCTCCCCGACTGCGGGGTAGACCGTTTGCCTATCGTGGCGATGACGGCCCACGCCATGCAGGGAGACTACGACAAAAGCCTGGCCGCCGGGATGAACGACCACATTACGAAGCCGATCGACGTGGACGAACTGTACGGGGCATTCTACAAATGGGCCAAAGTAGGCATGGAGGCCCGAGGAAACCTCCGGACGAAAACGTAAAAAGAGCGAAAACTTGTTTAGATGACGCAAATAGAATCATCTCGAATCCTTGCAGGAGGCCGGGCGGCGTGACCTGAAAACGTAAAAGGCCCTCGACGATATAGTAGATATAGTAGATATAGTAGAGGGGTCAGCTAGTGTCCAATTTTAAAGCGTTAAAAATCAAAAATGCGTGTTATAATTGGGATAGCTACGGTACAAAAGGAGCGGCATTATGGGAAAGTTTCAAGAGAAAACAAGCTTAAATACGCTTGACAAATTGCTGAATCCAGCCATAATGCTTCGGGCTTCGGGCTTCGGGCTTCGGGCTTCGGGCTTCGGGCTTCGGGCTTCGGGCTTCGGGCTTCGGGCTTCGGGCTTCGGGCTTCGGGCTTCGGGCTTCGCTGTGTTCTAAAAACCAGGGAGCTGCGTCTCCCGATATCCCCACAATGTTTTAGGCTTGGTTTTACCCTTTCGCAAAACCGTTGCGGCGTATTCTCTAACCTTTTATCCTGTAAACAAAAATTTCATCGCTTCTCTCGCGGCTCACCGCGAGGGGTTGCTGTCGTGTGCCTATCAGGATCACACATGCCGCCTTCGAGTGAAACTTTACGGAGAAGGTGATTAGTATGATGCGAGAATGGTGTTATTCCGAAAACGGTCAAATATATGGTCCATTTCCAGAAGATCAGATACCTAGAGAATAGCAAAAAGAATTTTAAATAAATAAGCGGCATTGGAGAAATACGATAAAGTCAGCTCTCCGCTTGAAGCGTGAGCAGGAAAACGCTATAGAAGAATGTTGGTAGGGAGGATTATTATGCCAATAATTGTTTGCCCAAATTGCGGTTACATGATCGTGAACCCATCGCAGCCATGTCCTTCATGCGGAGCCGATATATCAGCTTTAACTCCTCCGCAGCCTCCTGTTATGGCGTCGAATTCATCACGTGATCAATATCGATATCGATATGATGGCGACGATTCGCATGACGGTATCTCTACCAAAAAGATCGTAGCAATAGTATGCGTGGTTGTCATTTTATTTGTAGGCGGCGGAAGCTTTTTTTATCATGGATTTTCACGGTAAAAATTAATCTTAATTTAAACTGACTAATATAAACCATGGCACAATAAAATTCTTGTAATAACTAGTTCATTATGTTTTTTTATCATTTGAAGAAGCATA
>JAISQE010000006.1 GCA_031274425.1 Synergistaceae bacterium
ATCCGCCGGGACGGGGTGACGGATTTCATCTTGAACCAATGCCGCGATCGCTATGGCCCCAAGGTCACGAAAGAGGATATTTTTTATTACGTCTACGGCCTGTTGCACTCCAAAGACTACCGCGAACAATTTTCGGCAGATTTGAAGAAGATGCTGCCACGTATTCCTCTGGTGGACAAACCTGCCGATTTTTGGGCGTTCAGCAAGGCCGGACGGGAACTGGCCGAGCTGCACCTGAACTGCGAGAACCAAAAAACCGGATACGCTATTGTCGTGACGGGCGAGGGAAGCGGGGATTTTCGCGTCGATAAGATGCGGTTTATCGAAAAGGGCGACAGGACCGGCATCCGATACAACTCGCACATCACGATAACGAACATCCCCTTTGTCGCGTATGATTACGTCGTCAACGGCAAATCCGCGATAGAATGGGTAATGGAACGCTATCAAGTTACGGTCGATAAAGCCAGCCAGATCAAAAACGACCCCAACGACTGGGCACGGGAACATAACAACCCGCGCTATATCCTCAATTTGCTGCTGTCGGTTATTATGGTGAGCATCGAGACCGTGAGGATTGTTGAGGGGTTGCCGAGGGTGAAGAATGCGGATAGGCCGAATTATTAGGGAATACATGCCAAGAGAGGCTGAAATTGGAGGGTTGAATGCCGACACATATATATCGCTCCGCTTTCAAAACAGAAGTGCTAGAGGCGGAAGGAACCGATTTCCAACGGCTTTTCGGTGATTTGATGCGAATATATTATCCTGGATTTCGCAATGTGAGAGCCTCAGCTTTCAAGGGAGACGGGGGCAACGATGGATGGATTGAAACGGAAGGAGCTTACTATCAGGTTTATGCCCCCGAAATCAATTCCATTAACCCCGAAATTTATGCTGTCAAAAAAGCGAAAGAAGACTTCAAGAAGCTCAAAGAAAATTGGGACGGTTTAGTTCCCATCAGAAAATTTTTCTTTGTTTTCAATAATCGAATGCAGCCTGTTTCCGCCGATCTGCAAAAGGTTATGGCTGCGATCAAAAAAGAAAACAACTTGGAAGAGGCCAGCGTCATAGATACGTATCAAATTTTGGAGATGTTCGACAGACTCAATGAGAAGTACAAAATACGTTTTGTCGGGAATTTGAATGACGTACCGGAGGCATTGGAAAAAATTCTCTCTCCTCTTGCAGAGCTTTTGAAAAAATTAGCTCAGGAAGATCACGATATCGTTCCTTATCTGAATGCCCCACATCCTGACTTTTCGGTTAAAATACAGTTCAATGGATTGAGCGACGAGCTGAAAGCGAGAATGGACTTTGCTTCTCACTACGTCGGCGAAATAGACAATATCTTAAGCGACAGTCGTGGCCACGCGCAAAAAATTGTCCCGGCGCTCCAGGAATTGTATCAAAGGAGTAAAGGGGAAATTTCCAATGAGCGAGAAGACGCTTCGGACGCGCGGTATGTGTGGATGATGCAGGAACTCATTCCATCGGAAGCCCGTGGGACTTCACACTATACATCCTATCGCGCGGCGGCCGAAATTATCTTTGCAAAATACTTTGAAAGCTGTGATATCTATGAGCCACCTGGGAGCTTTGACGCCTCATAAACATGTACGTTTTTGCGAGTCCCTTTTGGGGTTGGCGGGGTATATCCGCGCTGTCTTGGTGGAGCCTATGACCGTTGACGGATTGTACAGCTTCTTGAATTCTTCTCAGTCGACGTGGCTTATCAGACCCAATTTTACAGAAGTGGTTCTGGCGATTGACATTCTCCTCATTCTTAAGCAGGTGACTTTGGTTGGTGAAAATCACATACAAAGAGTCACGTCATGAAACTCATAGCATTGACAGCCAATAATCAGAAGTTTAGATCTGTTAAATTCAATCCCACGGGACTGTCTCTTATTTTGGGAGATAAATCAACCACGAGCGGCGGAGGCTCCAATGGTTCCGGCAAGACGCTCGCGTTAAGACTTGTGCATCTTTGCCTTGGTAGCTCAGACGCTCCTACTCCAGTCAAAGAATGCCTGCCTGATGCTCAATTTGAGCTTCAATTTTCTATCGGCGGAACAAAACATGCGGTGGTTCGGAGTGGAAATGGCAAAAAAATTTGGCTGGATGAAAAACCCATAACGCTCGCAAAATATAGAGAGTGGCTTGACGATAGCGGCGTGTTTCGAAAAATTTCCCAGGGAAACAACGTTTCTTTTCGTTCTCTTCTTTCGCGTTTCGCCCGAAAGGAAGAGGAAGACTGGCTGTACCCGGAAAGAACCAGCAGAGAACCAGACTCAATTGCGTCTTTGCGCTCTCTTTATCTGTTAGGCGTTGATCCGTCTCTGATTCTAGGGAAAATACAGCACAAGAAAGCGATTTTGCAGATTGAGCAGAGCAAAAAACTCTGGGAAAACGATCCTATACTAAAAAAAGTATCGCATTCTGGCGTTAAGCCTTTAACCCAGATAAATCATCTACAAAAGGAAATCGAAAGACTGGAAGAAGACCTGGCAAATTTTGTCGTCGCCGAAGACTATCGAGAATTGGAAGTCGAAGCCAATAAAAAAACAGAGCATATAAGACAAATCGATCAAAAAATCGTTCGGCTTTCTTACGAAAAAAGCAACATTGAATCATTGCTGCAGGTGGAGCCCGATATTTCCAAAAAGGAACTCCTCCGCTTATATGAAGGACTGGAGCACTTTTTTAAACCGGAAGCCTTGGAACATCTAGCGGCCGTGGAGCAATTTCACGCCGATATGATCCAAAATCGGCGTAAACGTTTGGAAGCCGATCTCGTCCGCATCAATTCAGAAATGCAGACACAAAACACGTTACGCGACGCAATTACAACGGAACGAGAAAGTATTTTCCAAGATTTGACGGGGAAAAGAGCTTTGGATGAATATGCGGCGGTTTCATCCCAGCTGAGTACTTTTAAAGAACAATATGCTTCGCTAATGGCTTTTGCCGAATTTGACGACAGGCTCGAAAAAGAGAGATTGGAATTGAAGCAACGGATGGCTGCAGATGACGCGTTAGCGGCAGCTTATAAAGACACGGCACCCTTGGCTTCTTATAGCCGTATTTATGCGTCGCTGACAGAGCGAATATATCCTAATGCTGCCTCTGGTCTTGTGTTAGAGAATAATATCGGAGACAGTCAACTGCGTTTCAATTTTAACGTCGAATTGGCCGGAAGCGAGTCTGTGGGAATCAATAGTGCTCGCATTGTCTGTTTTGATTGGCTATTATTTATGTACGGGCAAAATCACAGGATGAATTTTCTTTGGCACGACAGCAGCTTATTTTCCGATAACGACTCCGCTCCGCGAGCCAAATGGTTTTCCTATATTTTAAAGGCTCTCAAAAGTACGGGAAAACAGTATATCGTCTCGTTGATCCACGAAAATTTCAGTTCCATGAAAGAACACATGTCTGAAGAAGATTTTGCCGCGTTGCAAAATGCGCAAATATTGAATCTCAGCAATGCGCGTGACGAAACAAAATTATTGGGGCTCACGATCTCTAAACCGTAAACTCATTCGAAATTTGTGCAAGCGTCGCTTGCACAAAGGGGCATAAACGGGTACAAAATAATTTTTCTCGGACGAGTCATGGTTCATCACGACTCTCTATAATCTGAACTATGGCGTTGACGATGAAACCAACACTGACACCAACCTTGGCGTCAGTGAGACCGACAATGGAACCAGGGTTGACACCATGGGTGAATCTAAAAAAACCATAAAGCGGCTTATCCTGGAGCAAATTGAAATGAACAGTCACGTTACAGTGAATCAGATTGCCGAAGCCATCTCAAAAAGCAGGAGTACGGCATTGCGTGAAATAGCAAGGTTAAAGGAAAATGGCACTATTGCCCGGATTGGTTCTCCATATAGCGGGTGTTGGCAAATTCTCAAAGGTGAGAATAAAAATAGCGAATGACCGCGGCGGACAGGCCCGTGTTGGAAAAAAGCGAGACGCCTCACGGCGATGAAAAATCAATATTGGAGGCTTAATAAATGCCCGGCGAACGGGAAACTCTTCTGAAGGAACTGCAATCCGTCGAGGCCGATCTGCGGCGATTGGACGAGTCGCGGCGAATGTTGCTCCTGCGCCGGGAACGGCTTACCCAGGCACTTCATGAACGCGATGAATCACGTCTGCCTGAAAATCCTCCTCTTCTTGTGACGCCTTTGACGAATCGCTCTTCACCCGAGGAAAAAGTTTCTCTTTTCGGCAACCTGTTTCGCGGGCGAGAGGACGTTTTTCCGCGGCGCTTCGAAGGCGGCAGGACAGGCAATGGAGGTTATCAACCCGCCTGCGCGAACGAATGGAAAAAAGGAATCTGCTTTAAGCCCAAAGTGAAATGCACCGTCTGCAAGTCGAGAGATTTTATCCCCGTGACGCCGGCCATGCTGGACGCTCACCTGCGCGGGCACCTTCAGGGGGAAAGACCCGACAGGGATTTCACGATGGGTGTTTATCCTCTCCTTCTCGATGAGACCTGCTGTTTTCTGGCCGTGGATTTCGACAAAGAGCTGTGGAGAGAAGACGCCCTGGCCTACCTCGACACCTGTGGACGTTTCAACGTGCCCGCCTGTCTGGAGCGTTCTCGCTCCGGAAATGGAGGACACGTCTGGATTTTTTTCGAGCAGCCTCTCCCGGCGAAGACGGCCCGCCAGTTGGGCGCGTTTCTTTTGACGGAGACCATGGAGCGCTACTCCAACCTCGCTTTCAGGTCGTACGACCGATTTTTTCCCAATCAAGACACGCTCCCCCAGGGAGGGTTCGGCAACCTCATCGCGCTGCCTCTTCAAAAACGACCGAGGGCCAGCAGAAACAGCCTTTTCATCAATCCCGATACCTTTGAGCCCTGGGAAGATCAATGGGCGGCCCTTGCCTCTTTTCGGAAAATGCCGTGCCTCGATGTCGAGGCCATCGTCGCGGACGCGGAGAGGACCGGGCGCGTCCTTGGGGTGCGCGTTGTGGAGATCGAGGACGAGGTGGAACGGGAACGCCCCTGGGAACTCCCCCCTTCTTATAATCCTCTGCGGCAGCCCGTCGGGGGCCCCCTCCCCGAAAAATTGACGCTTTTGCTCAGCGATGGTATTTACATCAACAAAGCGGAGATGACGCCCGCTCTGCGAAATCGGCTGATACGCACAGCGGCGTTCCAGAACCCCGAGTTCTATAAAAATCAGGCTATGCGCCTTCCCACCAGGGACAAACCAAGAATTATCTCCTGCTCCAATGAATCCACGAATCACCTGATCCTGCCAAGGGGCTGCCTGGACGACATCCGACAACTGTTTGATGCGCACAAAGTCGAAGTGGAGATTGATGACAAGCGTTTCTCCGGTAAACGCCTGCCGGGGAAGAGCCTCAAATTTACGGGGAAACTGCGCCCACAGCAAAAGAAAGCCGCAGGTACGCTACTGAGTTTTGATACGGGTATTTTATGCGCGTCCACCGCGTTTGGAAAAACAGTCGTCGCTGCTTATGTGATCGCGAAGCGGAGGGTCAATACCCTAGTCCTCGTCCATCGGACACAGCTTTTGGAGCAATGGGTCGCGCGCCTGTCCACGTTTCTGGGAGTGCCGCCCGAGGCGATAGGCCGCGTCGGAGCCGGGAAAAGGCAGATCACGGGAAATATCGACGTCGCCATGATCCAGAGCCTTTACACGAACAAGGAGGTGGACGACATCGTGGCAGACTACGGGCAGGTGATCGCGGACGAGTGTCACCATCTGGCGGCGACCAGCTTCGAGGCCGTCATCCGCCGGAGCAAGGCCCGATACATTCTGGGCCTTTCGGCGACGGTCACGCGTCAAAACGGACATCATCCGATCATCTTCATGCAGTGCGGCCCCATTCGTTACAAAGTGGACGACCGACAGCAGGCGCGGGAACGGCCTTTTTCACACCACGTACTCGTCCGGCGAACGGATTTTATCCTGCCGGAAGCGATTGCAGCAAAAGAAGACCTCAAAATATACGATCTCTATAGAGCCCTCGCGGAAGACGAGGGGCGCAACGCCATGATCGCTGCCGACGTGTTGAAGGCTATAGAACAAAACAGAAACCCCGTCGTCATCACGGAGCGCACAGATCATCTGGATCTCCTGTCTGCGTTATTGGCCCCCCACGTACAGAATGTTGTCGCCCTGCGCGGCGGAATGAGTGGCAGGCAACGCCGTGAAGTCGCCGCTCGTTTGGAGAAAATTCCTCCCGACGAACCGCGTGTCCTCGTGGCGACGGGAAAATACCTGGGAGAGGGCTACGACGACGCCCGACTGGACACGCTGTTTCTCTGCCTTCCCATCTCCTGGAAAGGAACCGTCGCCCAATACGCGGGACGCCTGCATCGCCTGAACGATAGCAAAAAAGAAGTCGTCATCTACGATTACCTTGACGATGGAGTCCCCATGCTATTGAAGATGTTCGGAAAACGACAGCGGGGATACCGCGCCATAGGATACGATGTGAAAGAATATGACGACCTGAAGGCTCATACGGGGAAATTGGACTTCGAAGAAAACGACGATGCAAGATTATGACTTGAGTTGTTTCATGTAGAGGGCGGATGGGTACTTCCCCTCCATCACCACAAACCCAGCTTCCAGACAGCGTTGAAAATCGAAGATCCCGTGGCGGCGGGCATCGCTATCGGAACATCGGGTTATTCAGCAGCCTCGGATTGAATTTCACACAAGCGAGAAGCAACATCCCAATCATGGACGGACAAAATAGCCGGGTTCTGACCAAAGTGGATATATTGTTGGAAAACAACGAGCGCATTATGGCGGCGCTCCGATCGTCTAATATAAATGACAGGCCACCCAATGACCTTTGCGGACTTCCCTCCATTCCGGATCCAAAGAGAGGCACGACGGGCTACAAAATTTGCAACGCGTATGAAAACGACAACCGTCCGGAGGGTTGAACGGGCTCGGTAAATCCGCCATCAAAAAGATTTGCTCTCGGCTACGTTGCGCGATAGGGTTTGGAATCGGAATGGAACTCAGAAGCGCTTGAGTATACGGGTGCAGGGGTTGTTCATAAATGTCTTTGACATTCCCGAGTTCAGCCATTTTACCAAAATACATAACCCCGACTTCATCACTGACGTGGCGGACGACTGATAAGTCGTGGGAAATAAACAAATACGCCAAACCCAATTCCTTCTGCAGGCGTTTAAAGAGGTTGATGATCTGAGACTGGACCGAGACGTCCAAAGAGGAGACGGGTTCGTCACACACCACGAATTTGGGGTTTAGGGAAATGGCTCTGGCGATCACAATCCGTTGGCGCTGTCCTCCGGAGAACTCGTGCGGGTATTTATTGCCAGTTTCAGGAGAAAAACCGACCATATCCAACAGGCGCGATACGTGCCCGTGAAGTTCCGCGCCACCGGCCAAGCCATGAATCAGGTACGGTTCCGCCAGAATATCGCGTACTTTCATTCGCGCGTTTAAAGAGGAATACGGATCCTGAAAGATCATTTGCATATTTTTCCGCAGCGAGCGAAGTGATTTCCCTTCGAGGTTCGATATGTCCTGGCCGTCAAAGACGACTTTGCCCGAATTGGCTCGTTCCAGGCGCAAAAGAGTCTTTCCTACCGTTGATTTACCGCATCCGCTCTCTCCGACCAATCCGAGAGTCCGGCCAGTCCGTACCTGGAAACTCACCGCGTCGACGGCTTTGATCAAGCGCTTTCGGCCCCAAAATGTATTCACTGTATAATATTTTTTGAGTCCTTCCACGGACAATAACGGCATCTCGCTCATTTATACCACCAATATCGGGTTCCAGCAAGCTGCCTGACGGCCCGGACTGCGTTCTAACAAAGGGGGAGTGTCGCGTTTACAGGCGTCGGAAACTCTCGGGCACCGAGATTGGAACGAACACCCTTCGGGCAGGTTTTCCAGGTCTGGGACACCGCCCGGGATCGAAACGAGCTCTTGATCGCGGTCGCCCATCATGGTAGGGATGCTACTGAGAAGCCCGTCGGTGTATGGATGGAACGGTTGCGCGAAAATATCTTCCACAAGAGCCGTTTCGACCACTTTGCCGGCGTACATGACCGCAACTCGGTCCGCGGTGTCCGCTATGACCCCCATATTGTGCGTAATGAGCAAAATCGCCGTTCCATAAACGTCACGAATATTCCTCAGAAGTTTCAATATCTGGGCCTGAATGGTGACATCCAGGGCTGTAGTCGGTTCGTCGGCGATCAGCACTTGAGGGTTGCAAGCAAGGGCAAGAGCACTCATGACCCTTTGCTGCATACCGCCGGAAAATTCGAAAGGAAACTGGCGGTAACGCGCTTCTGGATCAGGAATCTCCACCAGAGTCAGCAGTTCGATGACTCGTGAGCGCATCTCTTTTCGCGGCACGCACCGATGAAGTTCAAGGGATTCCTGAATCTGGCGTCCTATGGATATTAGCGGATTCAGAGAAGTCATGGGCTCTTGGAAAATAATGGAAATATTGTTGCCCCTTATTTTGCGTAACTGCTTCTCGGGCATGCGCGAAAGAGCGGTATTGTTCACTTTGATTTCTCCGCTCTCGATAAAGGCGTTTTCCGGCAGGAGCATCATAGCAGAAAGCGCGGTTAGGCTCTTACCGCATCCACTCTCTCCTACCAATCCCAGGATTTCGCCGCGCTTGAGATTCAGATTCACCTCGCGCAGCGCCCGAATCGAGCGCCCTCCTTTCTTGAAAGCGACAGACAAGCCTTCTATCGACAGCACCGTCTCGTTCGCCCGTGGGTTATTCAATGTCATAACTCACTTTCTCATGGAATTCGTCAGCGTAAGTTTTCCGGTGATAATCCGCCACTTCACCGCACGTGGTCCACCACACATCGGGATCTTGTTTCATTTGCTCGATCAAAACCTCCACAGCCTGAAGCCTGGAGGCCCTGCCGCTGATCCACGGGTGCATCGTCACTAGAAAAAGACCGTTCCATCGTTTTAGCCCTTCAAATTCTCTCCGCCAGAGGTCGACAACGTCGCCTGGATTGCGCGGCGAACTCGGAGGCCCAGAGTAGCGGTAAAAAATCGCGTCGTCGAGCAGCCACTGCACGGGAATCTCAGGGAAGCCTTCCGCCCAGTAGGGGTGATCGCTTCCCATGAGCGAACTGTCGTAGAGGACATCGAGGCGATGCAGAACCTGAAATGCATAGTCCGTCATCTCCCAAGAAGGGGAGCGATATCCCATATCCCTCTGTCCGGCAATTCGTTCGATGGAAGCCCGGGCTCTTTGCAGCGTTTCTTCCATCTCCGCCGCGTCAATTTCGTCTACCCGCTCGTGTCGGTAGCCGTGTAATCCTATTTCATGCCCGCCCTCCGCTATTTTTTCGACGGCGTTAGGATATTTGTCCGCGATCAAACCTGGAATGAAAAACGAAGCCCGAATTTCCCATAGCTTGAAAAGCTCGAGCATACGGTAAATTCCCTGACGCGGCCCGAAGCGACGCTGTTCGAGGTCCCCGATCCCCACAGGAGGAGACTTCCGGGTCCTCCATAGATACGGCACCTCGCCGTCAAAATCTATGCTGACGATCACCCCGACTTTTTTGCCGTTCGGCCACCGGTATTGCGCAGTGTTCATGATTCAGCTTCTCCTCTCAGCGGAGATGTCTTCGGGGCTTTTTTATACGTTCCGGCCGTTCTGCCGCCGTCGACGCTCAATGTGGTTCCCGTTATAAATGAAGCTTTCGACGAGCAAAGGAACAATATAGCCTCCGAAGCGTCATTAGGCCCCGATGTTCGTTCCAGGGGTATGGAATTCAACATGTTTTTAACGTGTTCCTCGGGCAACCCGCTCACCTCACTGCCAGGCGCGAACCCAGGCGCAACAGAATTGATCCTGATGCCGTGTGGCGCGAGTTCAAGAGCCCACGCGCGCGTCAACATCGCGAGGGCAGCTTTGGAAGTCGAATAAGCTCCGCCACCCACGCTAACCCCTACCGCCGCCCCCGAGCTGATGTTGATGATAGATCCTTCGACGTGTTCATGGATCATCATTTTCGCTCCCGCTTGCGTCAGGAGGAACGTAGAGGTGAGGTTGACCGCCATCATCTTTTCCCAGTCGGCCAAGGTCATGTCAAGGAGTTTGTGGCGTGTGTAGAGCCCGGCGTTATTGATGAGAATGTCTGGAGTCGCGTACTCTTTTTCGATCGAAGCGCAGAGTTCGGCGATGGAATCCGGCTTCGTCAGGTCCGCGGGGCATACTAGAAGATCGATGTCTTTGAATGACGCCCGGTTCGCGACCTCAGTCAATTTTTCGTCGCGAATATCCGTGAGGCAAAGCCGCGAGCCATGCGCCGCGAAAGCTTCAGCGATCCAAATACCAAAAATTCCAGCGGCTCCAGTAATCACCACTCGTTTATTTCTGAACTCCGAAGTACCTAACATATTCTCCATTGCCGAAAATCACCTCATACCATCAACATTTGAAATCAAAGGCTCGAAGTTAAAATAGCTAGAGTCCGTTTATGCGCCAGTGCCGGATTTTTCATTGGCACTTTGTCGATCATGAAATGAGCTTATTCGATCTTTGGATCCAGCGCGTCACGAGCAAAATCGCCGATGAAATTCACGGACAACGCCAAAAAGAAAATGGCGAGACAGGGAAAAGCCGAAAGCCACCACGCCTGGGAGAGATAGTACTGCCCTTGGGTGAGCATAGATCCCCAACTGGGCTCGGGAGGTTGTATCCCAAGCCCTATAAACGACAACGAAGCTTCGAAAATAATCATGCGCCCAACTTCGACGGTGGCCAAGGCAATTAGGGACGGCACGATTTCCGGTAGAACATGTCGCAGTAGAATTCTTCCGGGGCCAGCGCCGAGGACTACGATCGCTTTTATAAAATCCTGGTTTGCCGTGGTGAGAGTCTTTCCATGGGCGACCCTTGCATAGCGAGGCCAGCGGGCGACACCGAGGACAACGATGAGGTTGACGAGGTTGGGCCCCAGCGCGGCGACGGTCAAAATGGCCAGCAGGAAAAACGGGATGGAGAGAAAAACATCGGCTATTCTCATGATGAGCGTTCCCGACACATTTTGAAAATAGCCCGCGACGACACCCAGCATTCCGCCTATGGTCGCCGACAATAACACCGACGCGAAAGAAACACTCATGGACACTCGCGCGCCATAAACCAGGCGGCTCCAAATGTCTCGGCCCAATTCATCCGTTCCCAGCCTGTAAACCTCGCCTTCTCGGGCGACATATCCCGGCGCTTGCAATCTTTGTCCCAGATTCGTCAGTGTCGGAGACTTGCCCGAGAAAGTCCCGGGAACAAGCGCCGCGAACACATAAATGAAAAAAACGACGAAGAAAGGCGCGACGCGAAGCAGTTTTTTCCGATGTGAATTCATCTCAGGCAGACTCTTTTTCCAGCTTGATTCTCGGGTCGACAATGACGTACAGCAGGTCCGTCAAAAAATTTACGGCGATGAAAATGATCGATACGAATAACACTATGGCCTGCACCAACGGAAAATCCCTCGCATTGATAGCTTGAATGGTGAGCAAGCCCAGGCCGGGCCACGCAAAAATTGTCTCGGTGACCACAGCGCCTCCAAGGAGATTGGCCGTCTCCAATCCGACAAGCGTGATGATGGGAATACCAGCGTTTCGTATGACATGCCATATCACGATCCGAGGCGTTCCAGCGCCCTTGGCTCGCGCGGTTCGAACGTAATTCTGTTCGAGTTGCTCCAACATATTCGCTCGCGTCACTTGAGCGAGGGAGGCGATGGAAAGCGACGCAAGCGTGATAGACGGCAGAATCAAAGACTTGAGCCCCCTTGCCCCCGTTGATGGAAGCCAGCGGAGTTGCACGCTAAAAAGCATGATGAGCAAAATTCCCACACAAAAAGCTGGAAGACACTGTCCGATCAAGATAAAAGGCACAAACATTTTCTCAATCCATTTACCGCGGAAAACAGCGTTTACGATACCGATGAAAATTCCTGTAACGACGGAAATCAAAAGCGCCGCCAGAGCCAATCGAACAGTATAGGGGAAACGCTCCCGGATGATGTCCAATACCGGTCGGTTTTGCACGTAGGAATGGCCAAGATCGCCTCGCGAAAGGTTTTCAAAGAACTCCACATATTGAATGTATAACGGTCTGTCCAGTCCCAGTTCGTGTCTCAGGATATCCATGTCCTTTAAAGTGGCATCCGGTGGGACCATAAGCCTCACCGGATCGCCAGAAAGATGCAGGGCAAAAAAGACAATGGTCGAAATCCCCACTATCGATACGAAAGCCTGAAAAAATCTACGAATCAAATAAAGACACATTTGAAAAAGACGTGTATGTTAACGGACAAGAATTTTAATCCTTCCATTTCATATCTTGTATAAAGAAGCTCTCTTGCGCATTGGGCTGCCATTCGAGTTGTTTGGAAGCCGCGCTGAGAGTATAGTTTTGCCACAGCCCAATAGCGGGAACTTCCTCTTGCAAAATTTGAAAGGCTTTTTTATACTCTCGCAAACGCACCTCTTTGTCCGTGATCTTGGCCGCGGCATCAAGCGCCGCGTCAAGGTTCGAATTGGAAAAACTGCTCCAGAGCGTTCCTGTGTGGAAGAGCGGAACCAGCGTACCGTGAGCGTCCATTGTCCCGCTCGACCATATGCCGAAGCGTATGTCTCCCCACTCCTGCGCTGGGTCCTGGACCGTTTTCAGGTAGATCGCTTGTTCAACGATATTGATTTTCACGCCAATACCGACTTTCGCAAGGTCTCCTTGTACAGCCTGAACAACACGCTGATCATAGGCCGGAGACGAGATGAAGGTGATACTTACGTTTTCCAGTCCGGCTTCTTTTAACAATTGTTTCGCTTTTTCAGGATCATAGCTAAAACCCTCGACGGTGTCGTCATAACCGAAAGACAACGGAGTCAAGACTTCTTTGACGAGATTTCCGTATCCTCGAAGCAGAGACGTAACGATCGCCTCTCGGTCGATGGCGTAAGCTATAGCTTTGCGCACGTTAACCGCCTTGGTTGGGGACGAGTCTCTCAGGCAATTAAAAAGTAGAAACGCAACGCGTTCCGTGGGAGAAGACAACACTTGGAGCGCGCCGTCGGACTTCAGCGCTTCCACATTATCGGCATTGAGGTTCAATATGACATCCGCCAGACCCGATTGGAGATCAGCGATCCTGCTGGCGGCGTTAGGAACAAAACGAAATACAGCGCCTACGATTTGCGGTTTGCCTTTCCAATGTTCATCGTTAGCTGTCAGTTCGATCTGACTCCCCTTTTGCCAATTAACAAATTTATATGGCCCGCTGCCGACCGGATTTAAGTTAAATTTTTCGTTCCCCTGCTCCAGCACGTATTTTTCTGGAACGACGCTGAGGTTGACAAGTTGAGCGAGCAACGTTGGACTCGGCGCTTCCGTTTTTATCGTGACGATGTCGTCTTCCGCTTCGCATGACGTTATTTGGCTGTAGTTGGAGTACTGCGGGCTGCGGAAAGATTTGTCCAGTATCCGATTGATGCTGAAAGCGACGTCACTCGCCTTCAAACTCTCACCGTTGTGAAACTTTATGTCTCCGCGAATCTTAAAAGCCCAAGTCAACTCGTCTTTTTGTTCCCAAGATTCCGCTACCCACGGAATGATTTCCAAAGTTTGCGGGTCCCTATGCAGCAAATTATCGAAAATATTCCTGTAAACGGTGTAACTGTCAGTGTTATATTGTAAGCCTGGGTCAAGAGTGGCGGATTCGGTCGCCAAGTCTATAGCCAAGACGTGCTCTGTGCCCAACGCAGGCGTACTACTTCCGGCAAAAACGCACGCGCATAGTAATGCCAGGAAAAGCAAAGATTTCCGATGCAACTTACTCTTCTTCATGACAGAAATTCCTCCTCAAATAACTTTCCTTCAATTAAGATAAGAACTTTGTATCCGTTCAGGCTCTAAATGTTCGGTTTCGCTACGAAAAAAAGGTGTCACTCTCCGCCTCAATGAAGTATCTATTTAAATTTATTTATAACAACGCTGTCTTATATGTATTATATGTTTTATTTATTTTATAACACACGCCGTAAAGGTGTCAATATGGACTTCTCCATTGGGCCAACAGGGGTTTTGTGAGCAAAAAATTGATGCGTCGCCTGCAGGAACTGAACTGGAGCTGGCGAATACGGATCAAATCGAATCAAAAGTTGTTGCCGCATGGGACGCGGAAATTTTCCTGCCATGTCCTTCTCTTCTGAGGCTGATGAATAATCCAATACCGGCGGCGCCGGCGGAGAAAGAATCCAGAAGACGCAGGAAAATGAAGGAGTCGACATATCTGTTTACAGATGTACAGTACTGTGTCGCTTTACCTTCGTGAACTCCTGCCAGTTACTGCAGGAAAAGTTATCGAATAGCGGCCAGGGCCTGCTTCAGGTCGCCGCAGAGATCTTTGGCGTCCTCCAGCCCGCAAGACAGGCGAATCAGGCCGTCAGTGATGCCTACGGCTTCCCGTTCTTCTTTCGGAACGATCAGATGAGTCATGCCCGCCGGGAACTCCGCCAAAGAATCAGGATCGCCGAGGCTGACAGCCACGGCGAAGAGTTTCAGGGAATTCATGACCTTTTCCGTCGCCTCAAAGCGGTTCATGCCCGCTGGTTTTTTTACCTCGAAAGAGACCATTCCCCCAAACAGCCCCTCCATGAATTGGCGTCTTGAAAGCTCATGCTGTGGATGAGAGGGGAGGCCTGGGTAAAACACCGATTCCGCCTCCGGCTGAGTTTCTAGCCACTTCGCCACGGTCATCGCGTTTTCGCAGTGCTTGCGAAAACGAAGATCAAGGGTCTTCATCCCCCTCAGGACCAGCCAAGAATTCATTGGGCTTGCGGGACAGCCGCAAATTTTTGTAAGGCCGATGAGGCGGATGCTGCCTATCATGTCCGCTGGCCCTACGACTACGCCGCCAATGATGTCTCCGTGTCCGTTCAGGTATTTCGTTGTGCTGTGTAGAACGATGTCGGCCCCGAGCCGCAGCGGGAAACACATCGGAGGAGGAGTGAAGGTGTTGTCCACGACAAGAATAGCTCCGCGCTCATGCGTGATGTCGGCCAACGCACAGATATCATTGATCCTCAGAGTAGGGTTCAGCGACGACTCGATGTAGACAATTCTGGTGTTGGTACGGAAGGCTACCGATACCTTCGCCGGATCGCAGGTATCGACGCGAGTGACTTCGATGCCGTATTCGGGCAGATGATGGGCGGCAAAATCACTGCCGCCGTAAAGTGTATCCCCGGCGATGAGGTGATCTCCCTTTTTGAGAAGGGACATGAAAACGGAGGAAATAGCGCCCATTCCAGAACTAGTCGCCACAGCGGCCTCTCCTTCTTCAATGGCGGCGCACTTTGCCTCCAGAGCTGCCGTCGTCGGATTTCCACTGCGGCCATATACAAACCCCGGTTTTTCTTTGGAAAATTTTTTCATTCCATCATCGACATTTTCGAAACAAAATGTCGAAGTCATGTAAATCGGCGTAGCCAGCGCTCCGTATGGATTGTTGCCCTGCCCCTCGTGAATCGCTCTCGTCGCGAATCCGTACTCCTCATGCCCCACCATCGCGATAGTCCTCCCCGTAAAAAAATATGTAAACAGAAAAATGACGCTGCCGCGTCATTTAAGCCACCTGGCCTGACTACAAATTGCACAAATGCGTGTTTTTTCCACTGCCCCTTACACCTCTAGTCCGCCAGAGAGTGCACTGAGTTCGGCGTTATAGTGCTTTAACAAAAGAACGTACTGGTGAAAATGAGTTAAACCCTTTAAAAAACTGTTTTTAGCTATTCTAACTTTAGGCCTTTTACTTCAATTCACTATACTGCGAGGCAGAAACGCCGAACTCACGACTCTATTCCCACGCGGGAAGGGCAGCGCCTTTGTAGACCTCCCGGATAGCGTCCGCCACGTTCGGCTGATGATAGGCGTTGACGACCTTTTTATAAATTTCGTTGTCCTTGTCGGCGGTCCTGGCGGCGATGATATTGATGAATGCTTGCTGCGCCGGGTTTTTGAGGTCTATCGTGTCCTTGAAGATCGGGTCGTTCACGGGGTCGAACCCCGCGTCCGTGGCGTAGCCGCAGTTGATGATGCCGGCGTCCGCGTCATCGAGGGAGCGCGGAATCTGCGCGCCGGTGATCTCGATAAACTCGATATTGAAGGGATTGGATTTGACGTCCCTGATCAGGGGCGATGTCCCCGCCGCTTCATCGACTTCGATCAAACCGGCGTTTCTGAGCACTAGCAGGGCTCTTGACTGGTTGACGGCGTCGTCGGGGATGATGATCTTCAGGGTCTGTTTCGTCTTCAGCTCGTCCAGAGATTTCACTTTCTTGGAGAACAGGCTCAGCGGAACGATCAGAGTGTCTCCGATGGCGGTCAGATCCAGCTTCAGGTCCGAGATGTTCTTTCTCAGATACGCGTAATGCTGGAAGGCGTTCAGGTCAATTTCTCCCGCGGCTAAAAATTCGTTCGGGTTGGCGGGCGTGAGGTACACGATCTCGATTTTGATGTTTTCCCCGGCCGCGTCCAGATTTTTCTGGACGGCATTCCAGATTCTCGGCTCGTCGCTGGTCGTGCCTACCTTGACGATGTTGGGCTGGTTTTCGGCGGCGGATGAAAACGTGGCCGCAAAGCCTCCAAAGAGAAGTCCAATGACGAGCGTAACGGCGATGGCGCGGGACAGGCGGCGCGAAGACTGTGTTTTTCGGTTCATGACGATACCCCTTTCGATTTTTTCTGAATTACTTTCGATTTTCAGTGGGTCATTTTTTTGGCGATCATGTTGCCCAATCCCTGCAGTACGTTGACCATGAGCAGGAGGATCAGCACGGTCACGACAGTGATGTCCAGCATGTAGCGGGCGTATCCGTACCGTATGGCGAAACTTCCCAGCCCGCCGCCGCCGACGGCTCCGGCCATGGCCGAGAAACCGATCAGGCTGATAAAACTGATCACGATCGCCCGGATGATGCCTGGCAAGGCCTCCCGGATAAGAACGTGGACGACAATGTAGGGTTTCGAAACCCCCATGCTCCTGGCCGCTTCGATAACCCCTTTGTCCACTTCGCAGAGGGCCTGTTCCATAACGCGCGAGATGAACGGTACGATCCCTACCACCATGGGCAGAATCGCTCCCTTCAGGCCGATGGAGGTCCCGACCACCAGGCGGGTGAAGGGAACCATGAGGGCGATGAGGATCACAAAGGGAATCGAGCGGAACACGTTGATCAGTTTCCCCGCGACGCCGGCGAACCATTTGTTCTCGTACAAGCCGTCTTCCGCAGTGACGACGAGGACGACGCCGAGCAGAATTCCAAAAAACATGCTGAGCGCGCCCGAAATCCCGACCATAAGCAATGTCTCTTTGAGAGATTTCAACAGGTCGCTCTGCATTTCGACGACATTGGGAAAATACGCCGCGATCCGACTCAGCAAAGGTCTTCCTCCTCCTGTTTATCCCGATATTCGTATTCCTTCAATATGTGGACCGCCACGCCCTCCGACCGTAAAAAATCGAGCGCCTTCCCGGCTTGACGGCGGTCGCCGGTCATCGCGACAAAGAGGCTCCCCAGGGGGGAGAGCTGGATAATCTCGATATTGCCATAAAGGATGCTGACATCAATTCCAAACTCTTTGACAAGGTAGGCGATATAAGCGTTGTTGGCTTTTTCGCCCTTGAAAAGCAGATGGACGATCCATCCCCATTCGGGCTTGGAAGCCCCGCGTCCGTCGAGGTTCCCCCGGAATAAATGGCCGATATCGACGTTATCCAGGATGTACTGGATGTTGTCGAGCTTGAACAGTCCGGACAGCATTTTCTTCGCGATATCGGAGGATGGGTTGGCGAAAACGTCCCATAGAGCGCCTTGTTCCGCGACCTCTCCCGACTCCAGCACCGCCACCTTGTTGCAGATTTTTTTGATCACGTCCATCTCATGGGTGATAAGCACGATGGTCAGGCCGAATCTCATGTTGAGTTCCTTCAGCAGATTCAAGATGGAGTCCGTCGTCTGAGGGTCCAAGGCGGATGTCGCCTCATCGCTCAAAAGGATTTTCGGGTCCGTCACCAAAGCCCTGGCGATGGCGACCCTTTGCTTCTGCCCTCCGCTGAGCTGGGAAGGATAGTCACGAGCCTTGTCCGTCAACCCGACAATAGCCAGCATATCGCCAACCTTCCGGTCGATTTCCTTCCTGTTTTTTTTCAGATAGCGCAGCGGAAAAGCGACGTTCTCATACACTGTTCTCGACTTCAGGAGGTTGAACTGCTGGAAAATCATGCCGATTTTCTGGCGGATTCGCAGCAGTTCCTTTTCCCGCAGCGTGGCGATATTGTTTCCCGATACGTACACGCCTCCGCTGTCCGGCCTCTCCAGCATATTGACGCATCTCACCAGCGTACTTTTACCCGCGCCGCTCAGGCCGATGATTCCAAAAATATCCCCCGCGTTCACGCTTATGGAGACATTTTTGAGAGCTTCCACCGTATTGGTCTTTGTTTGGAACGTTTTGTACAAGTTTTTCAATTCCAGAACAGGGTTCGATTCACCCGTTGTCTCTAGACTCCGCAATGACATCCATATCTCTCCTCAATCTGCTCAGCCTGTAAACAACGGATACCTTCAGAAACTGCGCGCGGGCTGTCGGAATAAAAATCGAAATAAAAAATGGAAGCTCCACCGGAAGCTTCCAAGATCACCTGCTTATTTTGATGCAATTCGCGTGAAAAACACCGTCAAAACGAAGGCAAATTCAGCGTACAACATCGAAAAGCGCAGGCGTCCCGGAAGCGCGTCATCGACATTCGCATACTGTTACAGACCCTTTCGAACAATCTTATCTTCAACAATTTTATCTTCCACAATAACAATCTCATCTTCCTCACCCCCCTTCTTTAACATATTACAAATATATATTGCATAGCTATTTCATAAGAATTAGCATACCGTAATGATACCCCATGATTTCACGCGTGTCAACTTCTATGGCGATTCGGCCGAGAATATCGTCCCCGGATTCAGAATCCCATTCGGGTCCCAGCTTTTTTTGACGGCACGGAGCAGGCTCATCTCTCCGGGGTCCGTGACGCGGGCGAAATCCCGGACGCGCTTGCTGCCCACCCCGTGCTCTCCGGTGAGCTTTCCGCCCAAGAGTCGCATCTCGCGGTAAATTTCCTCTTTGAGCAGCTCGAGCGTTTCCCCCCACTCCTCCGATGAAAGCTCCGGCATCCGATGAATAGTGGTGTGCAAGTTCCCGTCGGCGGCGTGCCCGCAGTTCGTGAGCATAACCCCACGATGGCGCGATTCTATTTCGCCCAGTTTTTCGATAAAGGTGGGCATGGAGGCGTAAGGAACCACGATATCCTCCCCGACGACCTCCACCGAGCCGTACAGGTGGTCTGCCTCGGCTAGGGCTTTGCGCACGTTCCAGATGTCCTCTTCCTGCCGCTGATCTCCGGCGATGAAGGCCGGGGCGGCGGTCAGGTCCCCTACCCGTCCCGCCGCCTCCGTCAGGCAGCGCAGGGCGGTCTCTAGAGAGTCTTCTTCGTATGACGCCAGCACGGCACAGCTTATCTCGCGCGGACCGAAGAGATCCAAGTCGAACACGTTCCCCGCGTAGCGATTACAGGCGGAGAAGGCACGGCGGTCCATGAGTTCGAGACTGGCGGGAGGCTGCCCGGACGCCAGAATTCGTAGTATCGCCTCCGCGGCCCTGCCGTTTTCGCCGAAGAAGAATAGGGCGCTCCTCGTGACCGCCGGACGCCGTTCCAGCGAGAGAACGGCCTTCGTGACGATCGCGAGAGTTCCCTCGGAACCGACGACCAGCCTTTTCAAGTCGTAACCCGCCACGTCCTTGCGGTTTTTGCCGCCTAGGACGGCCCGCTTTCCCTCCGCCGTCACGATTTCGAGTCCCAGAACGTGGTCACCGGTGACGCCGTACTTGACGGCCTTGCCCCCTCCGGCGTTGGTCGCGATGTTGCCGCCGATCATGCAGTCCTGAATGCTCATGGGGAACCCGGCATAAAAAAACGGCTCGCTCCGCAGGTACTCGTCGATGTTATTGGTCAGCACTCCCGCCTCGACCGTGAGGGCGCGATTGGCCGCGTCGTACTCCAGGATGGCGTTCATCCGTTCGAGGGAGAGGACTATCCCGCCGCAGACGGGGGCGCATCCGCCGGAAAGCCCGCTTCCCGCGCCTCTCGGCACGAGGGGAATTCGTTCGCGGTTGGCGAGCGCCGCGACGGAGGCGATCTCCTCCGCTACCGCGGGCAGAACCACCGCGTCGGCAACGCACTCCCGGCTCATGGGCGTTCGATCCCGAGCGTATTGACGCCTCGAATCCTCGTCGGCGAGCACATAGCGCCCTCCAAGAATTTTGCGGAGCGCCCGCAGAATCCCGCCGTCTACTTTCCCAAATTCCGTCATCGCGGTTTGAGCCGTTCGAGGCGATTCAGCGCCTCGGTCAGGGCTTCTTCTTTTTTGGCGAAGTGAAAACGCACGGCGTCGGTGCGATCTTCCCTCCGGAAGCAGTAGCCGGGCACGGCCAGCACGCCGTATTCTCGGGCGAGCGTCTGACAAAAAGCCAGATCGCCCTCTGGCCGAAAACGCGAAATATCCGCCAGAACGTAATAGGCTCCTTGCGGCACGTTGATCTCCCAGCCCAGGGATTTCAACCCGTTCGTGAAAAGATCCCTGCGGCGCTGGTACTGCCTTGTCAGATCGTCATAATAGCGCCGATCCTGCAACAGCCCCGCGATCGCCGCGTATTGCAGGGGCGCGGGGGCGCAGATCGCGAGAAAATCGTGTACCTTCTTCGCTCGCTGAATGACGACGGAGGGCGCCGTAACGTAACCGAGCCGCCACCCGGTGACGGCGTAGGTCTTCGAGAGCGAGCCGCAGGCGATGGTTCGCTCCCACATTCCGGGAAGAGTCTGAAAGTATACGTATTCGAGCCCGTCGTACACGATATGCTCGTATACCTCATCGGTAACGACGTAAACGTCGTATTTTTCGGCCAAGGCCGCGATTTGCGCGAGTTCGTTCTGGCTGAACACTTTACCGGTCGGGTTGGAGGGATTGCAGAGGATCATCGCTTTAGGGCGTTTGCGCATGGCGTCCTCCAGACGATCGAAGTCTATCGAAAAATCCCGTCCATTTAGCTCCACGTAGTCCACCGAGGCGTCCAGCAGCTTGGCTTGGCTGATGTAGTTCTCGTAATAGGGCGAAAACACCACAACGGCGTCGCCCGGCTCTAAAAGAGTCATAAGAACGGCCATCATGGCCTCGGTGGATCCGTTCGTGACCAAAAGCTCGGTGTTCGGGTCGATGGGGCGCCCCAGCGATCGTTCCTGTTTTTTCGCGAGCGCGTTCCGAAAATCGACGGAGCCCGGCGTCAACTCGTATTGGTGTGGGACTCCTGGGCCGTGAAGGCGCTCGATCAGGGCGCTGGGAGGATCGAAATCCGGGTAGCCCTGTCCCAGGTTGATCGCCCCCGCGTAATTTTCGTTGAGGGTCATGGAGCGAATTCCCGACTCACGGAAAACGTCCGTCCGCTTGCTCAAAGGCCGCATGACGGTGTCCTTACGACTTGTCCGCTCGCCGGGCGGCTAGGTCGCCTATAAACTGAATGACCTGCACGATGATGGCCAGAACGGCGATGCAGACGAGCAGTATCCGGGTCTGGAAGCGCTCGTACCCATAGCTGATGGCGAAATGCCCCACTCCTCCCCCGCCCACGGTTCCCGCCATGGCGCTTGAGCCGAGCAGGGCGATGGTTGCGACGGTGACGGCGCTGATCAGAGTGGAACCCGCCTCCGGCAACAAGATTGTGAAAAAGATCTGCGCATTGTTCGCTCCGGCGGAGAGCGCGTATTCGACGACGCCCTTGTTGACGCCGCGGAAAGCCGACTCGGAGAGCCGGGAGAAAAACGCCGTCGAACTGATGACCAGAGGCAGGATGATTGCCTTGGGGCCGACCATGGTGCCCGCGACCACTTTCGACAAGGGGAGAACCGCCACCAGCAGGATGATGAACGGCATGGACCGCACCATGTTGACGGTGAAACCGATGATTGAGTTCGCGTATCGGTTGGGCATGAGGTAACGGTTGCTGGTAGCGTAGAGGCAATAGCCGAGCAGCGTGCCCAGGACGATGGAAATGACGAGCGACAGAGAAACCATATAGGCCGTCTCCAGAAGCGCGCCGCGCAGCGCGTTGACAAAAGAAAATCGATTGCTCATCAAGATATCTCCAATCTGGCAAATCTATGAGGCTTCGTAAAGCGTTTCAATGGAGCGCACCTGACCAGCGAGGCAAGCCAGCGTTTTTTCGGTTTCCGTCCGCTCGCCGCAAACGGAAACGTACATTCTGCCGTAGGGTTTCCCCTGGATGTACTCGATCTTCCCGTGGATCACATCGATTTCGGTGTCGAAACGTTTGGACGCTCTCGAGATCACCGGTTCGTTGGCGCCCTCCCCGATGTAATCAAGCCGCACGATTTTCCAATAGCGTCCCTGTTCCGTGTTGACTCGGCGGATTTTCTCCAGAATTTCCTCAGGGATGCTGAAATCGTACCGAGTGTCCAGCAGTTTTTTGGTGTACTCCTCCCGCGGGCTGGTGAACACATCGTAGATGCTGCCGGTCTCCACCAACCGCCCCTCGCTCATGACCGCCACTTTATCGCAGATGGCGCTCACCACGTCCAGCTCGTGCGTGATGATGACGATCGTGATGCCGAGTTCCTGCGACAATTGCCTGAGAAGCTGCAAAATGACGCGGGTGGTCTCCGAGTCCAGGGCGGAGGTGGGCTCGTCGCAGAGCAGGATTTTCGTGTGATTGGCGAGAGCGCGGGCGATGCCCACGCGCTGCTTTTGCCCGCCGGACAGCTTTGCCGGGTAAGCATGTTTTTTGTCTTCCAAATCCACGAGCTTCAGGAGTTCATCGACGCGCGTTTCAATGAACGCCCTGCCTTTTTCAGCTATTTTCAAAGGGTAAGCGATGTTCTGGGCGACGGTTCTGCTCGCGATCAGGTTGAAATGCTGAAAAATCATGCCGATGCGCTCCCGGTGTTCCCGAAGCTGCCGCGAGGAGAGGCGGTTGACGATGTTCCCGTCAACCGCCACCTCGCCGGACGCGAGCTTCTCCAAGCCGTTGATCGTACGCAGCAGAGTGCTTTTTCCCGCTCCGGAGGCCCCGATAACGCCGAACACGCTCTCTTTCTCGATGGTGAAAGAGACGTTCCGAACCGCGTGGACGACGCCCTTGTCCGTCTCGAACTTCACATCCACGTTCCGAAATGAAATCATCAGGGCTTCGGAATCTCCAGGCCTTGATCCGTGTAAAATTTGTCGGGAATGGACTTGAGGGGCCACTGGAAGGCAGCGTATTTCGGCGTGCCCAGGATGGCCTTGAATTCATCCGACAGCGCCGCCTCCTGAATATCCTTCACATATTGTTCTTTCGCCTTGGGACCGTAAACCACCAGGCAGTTCTTGTACTCTTCTTTCAATTGTTCGGCGTAGATCGCCGTAGAGAGGTCCACGCCGGACGCGAACGCGATGTTTCCGTAAATGAACGAGAGTTGAACGGAGTCGAGCGCCTTGGGCGTCAAATAACGGTCGACCTCCACGAACTTCAGATTGTGGGGGTTCTTCACGATATCGGCGACCGTGACGAGGTCCGGGTCGGCGTTCTTGTCCAGCTCGATGAGCTTCGCTCTCTCCGCGACATCGAGCACGCGCGGCTGGTTGGAGGCTTCGCTGGGGATGGCGAACTGGTCGCCGTCCTTGACCTCGTCGAGCGACTTGTAGACGTGGGAGTAGATGCCGCCGCCCGCCGTCGGCACCACATAGATAGGAGTAAACACCTCTTGCAGGTTTTTCTCCAAGAAGTTTTCATAGAACAGGTGACCGATGATGGCGATGTCGATCTCCCCGGCTATGAGCGCCTGATGGGCCGCAGTGCCGTCGGAGAACTCAATGACCTCGACGGAATAGCCGTATTTCTTTTCGAGATAGGGGGCGATGGCCTCGTCGAACATATCGCCGTAAGGGCCGGGGGATGCCGCCAGTTTCAGTGACGTTTTTTCCCGCTTGGCGTCGGCCGCCTCCGAAAACCCGGCTAGCGTGGACGAAAGAACGAACGCGAGAACCATCAGTGCGATGTACAGCTTTTTCATAATAAAATTCCTCCCTGTCGTAAGTTAAATCAATTCAGTTTTTGTAAGTCATGTCAGCGGCGGTCCAGTCCTTCAGCACGGCGGCGATATCCGCGGCGACCGCCTTCGCGCCTTCCAGGTCGTGTTCCAGGTAGTTTCCGCACTCCGCGCTTTTCGACGCCCCGGGGATCGGCCCGTCGAACGCCGCGATGAACTCCAGGGTCTTTCGGAAAAGGTCGAGCGCCTGCTGGTTTGTCAGAGCGTCCCGGATCAGGAAGTAAAAACCCGTGCGGCACCCCATCGGCCCGACGTAAATCACGGAGTCGGAGTGTTCGGAGTTGCGGACGAATGTCGCGAAGAGGTGCTCGAAAGTGTGCATCGCCGCGTTTTCGAGGTAATGCCCCGCGTTTGGCCTGACCATGCGGATGTCGTAAGTGACGACATCCCCGTCGATTCTGGAGACGTACATTCCCTTTTGCAGGACGTCGTGGTTGATGCTGAAACTCGCGATTCTTTCCATTGTCAATCTTCCTTTCCCCGAACCCGGATGAGGATTTTGAGGTGCTTTTCCCCGTTGGCCAGAAGCTCCTCGAAACCGTCGCTCACCAGAGTGTCGAGCGTTACTTCGCGGGTGATGAGGCTCTTCGCGTCGATTTGCCCGCTCTCGATGCGGGCGAGGGCCTCCGCGATCTCGTCCGTGTGCGCTTGCGAGGTGAAGAGCTGACGCTCGCCCTCCTGGAAGTCGTTCATGCGCAACGCGGGCGATTTTTCAAAAACGCCCATGACCATCAACTTCCCCCGCGGCTTGAGCATGGAAATACACCCGTCCAGAGCCGTCTGGCTGCCGACGCATTCATAAACGACATCGGCCAATCGCCCTTCCGACCACTCCGTCACCGCCTTTACGGGGTCCCCGTCGCTCAGGTCGAAATAGGAGCCGCCTCCGTTCTCGACCAGAGCTTGACGCTCCCTGCCGACGCCGATGACCAGAAGGCGGCGGGCGTCCGCCTGCCGGGCCGCGAAAAAAGCTCCGACGCCGATAATTCCTGGACCGACTACCACGACATCCTGCCCCCGCACGCCGCCGAGAAGTTTTTCGGCATGGATCCCACAGGCCAGCGGTTCCGCCAAAACGGCGTCTCTGAGGGGCACTCCGTCCGGGATGCGAAAGAGCCGCGCGGCCTCGACCTCCACATATTCGGCGAAAGCGCCGTCCAGGTTTACGCCCAGAAATCCCAGGTTTTCGCAGACGTTGTAACGCCCGTTTCGGCAAGCCTCGCATTTACCGCAGCTCAACGTCCCGTTGGCCGTTACTCTATCCCCCGTCTTCCAGCCGGAGATGTTTTCCCCTACCTCGTCGATCACTCCGCTGAATTCGTGCCCAATGATCAGAGGCGCGGTTTTCCCCGTCAAGCGATGGGGCTTCTCGACCGGGATAAAGTTCGGCCCCACGTATTCATGTCTGTCCGTCCCGCAAATTCCGGCGTAGCGGACCGCGACCACAACATGCCCCGGCGACGCCCTCGGGCGTTCCGTTTCCTCGATGCGCACATCCTTATAGCCGTGCCAGACCGCAGCCTTCACCCGATACCACCTCCCCTATAAAAAATTGGAAGCTCCGTCGGAAGCTTCCAAGAGGGACTGCCTGTCTCGCAGTTTTGAAACTCTTCGTTAAAGCGGAAGCATTCTAAGTACGCGGCATCACATGGCACATACATCTTGGAAACACATCATCCGCATTCGCGTACCGATGCAATCGAACGGCTTCATCCTTGTCCCGCCTTTTCTCATAAAATATATATATCATAGTTACTTTATAAGTTTGATCGACAGGAGTATACAACGCCTTCACGAAAGATGTCAAGAACGGCCGGGCAGCCTCAATAAGACGTTGTACGAGCATTTCGTTGGTTGCGAGCGGTTTCGTGCTGGATAGAAACGGATAAAAATTTGCAATTTATTACTTGACAAAAGGGCACATGAGAATGTTGTTCTACCCCAAAAAACAGCGCAAACGCGCCGTTGCCGTTGATCGTCTCGGGGGAAGTACCGTAATTTTTGCCTTGAGCCTTGTAAAAAGCCTCATTGATGGGCAACAGAGCCGGATAGGCGAGTAGGTTATCAAGATAAGGAATGGGGCGCTCCAACTTCAGCTCCAGCGTTTTGTCGTCAATGGCCTTGACGCCCAGCTCTTCAACAGGCTTTTGGCCTTTCAGAATGGCGTCCGCGTTAAGGAGAGACGCCGTTCTCAAGAAAAACGCGTACTGATAGCCATTGGCGGAGTCGATGAGGTCTCGCCAAGAAAACACAAAATCATGTGCCGTCACAGGGGCTCCGCTACTCCATTTCGCATTCCTGATCTTAAAGGTGTACGTAAGACCATCGTCGCTCTTGGCGACACTCTTAGCCGCAGCCAAGCTGGGAACGCCGGAGGGCTCCCAGGAGGTCTGCTGCAAGCTTTCGAGAGAATCCATCATGAACGTATCCGTGGCATCACATAGCGAAATGACCTCTCGAAGCTCGCGGCTCCATACACCTTCTCGTCTGGGTATTTCCACGAAGACACAGAGCCACGCGAATCATTCCTTTTATAATATATAAAATTAGTATGTTTAATTAATATTGAAGGGGACTATACCATGATTAGGGCAAATGTCAACAAAAAATTTGCCAAAAAACTCGCCCGCCAGCGCCCCTCCCTTGCCTCGGCAGGGCACGCCGTTTGACATTCCCCAAAATCATGCTATATTGCCTCATTATATATTAAACTTATCGACTTAAATAATAACGGAGAGGAGGTGTTGGAGATGTCCCGGTTCAGGTTGAGCGGTGGAGCGTTCGCGGATAAATGTATGATGTGTACGGTCCAAGGGGTCGTCATGCGATGTCGCTTGTGGGGCAGTACCCGTTTTTCATGAGGGAGAGGCGGAAAACATCGGAATGACAGACCTTCTTGGAAGCTTTTGACGAAGCTTCCATTTTTTTGCGGCAGTTTTCACCATAGAAACTCGACTCGAGAGGAGAAAAACAGAATGAAAATATTCACGAGAACAACAGCGCTGCTCCTGGCTCTTGCGGTCCTTCTTGCCTTGGGAGGCGGCACGGGCATGGCCGCCAATGGCAAATACATCAGATTGAAACTCGACAACGAGGTTTCGAGCCTAGACCCCCACGTGGCCACGGACGTCATCGCCTATACGGTCATCCGGGCGTTCAGCGTCGGGCTGTACCAGTCTCACTCCTCGGGCGTGCCGGAGCCCGGCCTTATCAAGGACGCGAAAAAAAGCGACGACGGACTCGTCTACACCTACACCTTGAAGGAGGGCAAATGGAGCAGTGGCCACAAGGTCACCGCCCACGACTTCGTCTTTGCGTGGCGCGAGCTCGTCGATCCCGCCAACGGCTTTCAATATCAGTACATCCTCAAGACCGCAGGCGTGGCCAATGCGGCCGAGATCATCGACGGCAAGAAGAAAAAAGAAGAGCTGGGCGTAAAGGCTCTTGGCGACCAGACGTTGGAGATCACGCTGGAAAGGCCCTTGGCCTATTTTGAGCACCTGCTCATCATGCCGTCCTTGTTGCCGGTCAACGAGGAATTTTACCGCAAACAAGGCGATAAGTACGGCACCTCCCCGGAGACCACCAACTCCAACGGTCCCTTCCGCCTCACCTCTTACCAGCCCTCCGCGGTTTCCATAACGCTCGAAAAAAACCCCGACTACGTCGACGCCGACAAGGTCAAGTTGGACGGAGTGCAGTTCCAGGTCATCAAAGACAACCAACAGACCACGCTGGCCTACCAAAACAACGACCTGGACGTGGTGGCGCTGGGAGGAGAACAGGTGGAGCTCTTCCGGGACGACCCGGAGTACACCCCCGTCCTGACGGGTGCCCTGTGGTTCATTCCCCCCAACCTGAAAACGCCGGGCCTCGACAACCTGAACCTGCGCCGCGCCCTGGCCACCTCCTTCAGCAAGGACGTCCTCGTCGGCACGGTGCTCAAGGACGGCTCCGTCCCCGCCGATTACGTGGTCACCAAAAAGACCCACGTCACGGCGGAGGGCAAGGATCTGAGGGAGCTCACCAGCGACTTCCTCAAGACGAACAAGGAGCAGGCCAAAGCCGACTGGGAAAAGGCGAAGGCCGAACTGGGCACGGACAAGTTCACCTTCACGATCCTGGTGGAGGACTCGGAGGACACCATCAACGCCGTGCAGTTCATCCAAGCCCAGATTCAGGAGACACTTCCAGGCATCACCATCAAGATCGAGCAAATGCCCAAGAAAAACCGTGTGGACCGCATGACCGTCGGGGACTACGAGCTCGGGCTGACCCGATGGGGCCCGGACTACCCCGACGCCACCACCTACCTAGACCTGTTCACAACGGACAATAGGTACAACTACGGCCGCTGGAGCAACGCCGAGTACGACACCCTGGTCGCCGCCATCGGCACGACGCTTTCTAACAACATTCCGGCCAGGCTCGACGCTATAAAGCGCGCGGAGCAAATTATCGGCGAGGAAGCTGCGATTTTCCCCGTCTACCAGAAGGGCATCGCGTACCTGGTCAGCTCCAGGCTGAAGGGCATCACGTTCAGCTCCACCGGAACGCAGGTCCTCTACCAGTACGCCGACTTCAAGTAGTCGGCGCAGTGACAGAGATCGTTTCCCGAAGAGTGGCTTCGGGTAAAGAGGTTTTAGGGGAGCCAGCGGACCGTAGATTTAGCGAAGCTAGGATTCCGCAGAAACCGAGCGGGCTCCGCCCCCTTGATTTTCAATAAGGAGCGTCGGGCGAGATGAAAAAGTACATTCTCAACAGGATCCTCATAGCGGCGGTCACCTTGTTGTTTATCCTGTTTACGCTGTTTGTTCTGATGAGCCTTTTGCCCGGCTCTCCCTTCAACGACGAACGACTCACGCCGGAGCAGGTGGTGGTGCTTCGCGCCAAATACGGTCTCGACCGGCCCGTCCTCGTGCAGTTCTTCCACTACGTGAAAAACATGTTGACGGGAGACTTTGGCGTGTCCTACGCCATCGCCGTTAACGTCCCCATATCCACGCTTTTGAGCTTGCGCTTGCCCGTCTCCATGCGGATAGGCGGACAGGCCATACTCCTGGGGACGCTGCTGGGGCTGACCCTTGGGACGGCGGCAGCGCTTCGGCACAACACCATCTGGGACACATTGGGCACGACGCTCTCCGTGATCGGAGTCAGCGTCCCCTCCTACGTGTTCGGCCTGGGACTTTCTTACAGCCTAGGTTTTCGGCTCAAATGGTTTCCCATGCTGTACCAGGAGGGCTCCCCGTTTCGGTCCTCGGTTTTGCCCACTCTGGCGCTTTGCCTCTTCACCATGGCCAGCATCTCCCGCTTTACCCGCACCGAGCTCTTGGAGGTCCTCGACTCCGACTACATGCTTTTTGCGGAAAGCAAGGGAATCGACGGCTTCAACCTGATCTTCAGGCACGCCCTGCGCAACGCGCTCATCCCCGTCATCACCATCCTGGCCCCGCTGGTGGTGAGCCTCATGACCGGCAGCCTCGTGACGGAACGCATCTTTTCGGTCCCCGGAGCGGGGCAGCTTCTGGTGCAGGGGATCCAGGCGAACGACTATAGCGTCATTGCGGCTATGGCTTTTATTTACAGCTCGCTTTACATCGGCGTCATGCTGGTGGTGGACATCCTGTACGGCATCATCGACCCCAGGGTTCGTCTGATCCAGGAGGAACCGTCATGAGTTCCGCGGACGAGGAGGTCACCCTGTTCGAGCCGGGGGACTTCGATTTCCTCGGGCGCGTGGAGTACTCCGCCGCCGAGCCCCTACCGGAGTACTCCCGTGGAAGAGAAATCCTCTCCCGCCTCTCGAAAAACAAGGGCGCGGCGGTCGCGTTTTGCTGCATCGTCCTTATCACGGCCCTGGCGGTTATCGGCCCGATGGTCAGCGGGTACCGCTACGACCAGCAGCTGACCGGCCGCGACAATATGGCGCCGAGAATACAGGGCGTCGAGAGGCTCGGCCTGTTCGACGGCGTCGAGACGATCAAAACATCTAGGGGCCTCAACGTGGTCAATAAATATGAAAAGCTGGAGGGGGGAGAAAACGTTTACCATTGGTTCGGCACCGATGTCCTGGGGCGGGACCTGTTCACGAGAACCTGGACGGGCACCCGAATTTCCCTCTTTATCGCCCTGGTAGCGGTCCTGATCGACATGCTTTTCGGCATGGGTTACGGCCTGGTCTCGGGTTACTTCGGTGGGAAGGTCGACATGTGCATGCAGCGGTTTGTGGAGGTGCTCAACGGGATCCCCAACCTGATCATCGTGACGCTTTTGATCATCGTGCTCAAACCCGGGCTGACCAGCATCATCCTGGCGCTGATGATGACGGGCTGGATAGGCATGAGCCGCGTCGCGCGAGCGCAGATGATCAAGCTCAAAGAACAAGAGTTCGTCCTTGCGGCGAGAACCCTGGGGGCCGGCCACTTCTTCTTGATTTTCAGAGAGGTCCTGCCCAATATCTTCGCGCAGCTCCTGGTCATGTCGATGTTTTCGATCCCCAACGCAATCTTTTCCGAGGCATTCCTGGCTTTTATCGGTATAGGCATCCCAGTGCCCCTGGCGTCCCTGGGCTCGCTTATCGCCGACTCTTTTAAATCGCTCACGACGCATCCCTACATGATCTTCTTCCCCGTAACGGTTCTGGCGGCGCTGATGCTGAGCTTCAACCTGCTAGCCGACGGCCTGCGCGACGCCCTTGATCCCAAGATGAAGGGGCAATAAGGCGATGGGGAAAGAAAATATTGAAGTAAAAAACCCGTCAGGGGTTTTAGGGGGGGTAGCTAGGGTCCCACAGGGGCCGAGCTGGCTCTGCTCCCCTGAGCTTAAAATCAGGAAAAAAATTCTTGAGGTTCGCGGACTTTCCGTGACCTTTCCGACCTCGTCAGGGAAGGTAAACGCCGTCCGGGGGGTGGACTTCGACCTGTACAAGGGCGAGACGTTTGCCGTGGTGGGAGAGTCCGGCAGCGGAAAGTCCGTCACCGTCAAGGCCCTGATGGGCCTCCTAGACCTCAACGCGGCGGTGATTGGAACCGCCGCGTTCACCTATGAAGCCTCGGGGCAGGAGACCTCTTGCGACCTTCTGGGGCTGAGCCGCAGGGAAATGCGCCGAAAGATAAACGGCCAGCACATCGCCATGGTCTTTCAGGATCCCATGACCTCATTGGATCCCACGATGACCATCGGTAACCAGCTCATGGAGGGGATGCGCCTTCATTACAAAATACCCAGGGCCCAGGCCTACCAGGAGGCCGTCAGGCTGTTGAAGCTGGTGGAGATCGACGAGGCCGAGAAGCGGATGAAAAACTACCCCCACCAGCTCTCCGGGGGAATGAGGCAGAGGGTGGTCATCGCCATCGCCCTTTCCTGCAAGCCGGATATTTTGATCTGCGACGAGCCCACCACCGCCTTGGACGTCACCATCCAGGCGAAGATTCTAGAGCTCATCAAGGACATCCAGAGGACGTTGCGCATCTCCGTCATCTACATCACTCATGACATGGGCGTTGTCGCCAAGGTGGCGGATTTTATCGCGGTCATGTACGCGGGGAAAATCATCGAGACCGGAACCGCCGAGGAGGTATTTTACGACCCCAGACACCCCTATACCTGGGGGCTCCTCTCCGCCATGCCCGACCTGGAAACCTCAAGCGCGAGAGAGCTTTACAGCATCCCTGGGAATCCTCCCAACCTGCTGGGGGACTTCCGGGGCGACCCATTCGCCCCGCGCAACGAATTTGCGCTGAAGATCGACCAAAGGCTGGAACCGCCCCTATTCAAGATCACGGAGACCCATTACGCGGCCACGTGGCTCCTGCATGAAAAAGCGCCCCGTCTGAGCAAGATGGGCTTGTCCGCCCTACGCGAAGACGCCATGTTATAAAGGAGGTGGATGATGTGGCCGAACGGGATCTTTTGCTTCGGGTTTCCGGCCTGAAACAGTATTTCAAGATCAACAGAAGATACACGATAAAGGCGGTAGACGGGGTTTCTTTCGAGATCGTCCGAGGGGAGACCTACGGGCTGGTGGGGGAATCCGGAAGCGGAAAGTCCACCATCGGCCGCTCCCTCATTCGCCTCTACAAGCCCACGTCGGGCGAGATCGAGTTCAACGGCAGCCCGATTTCCGGCCCCCTGGGCAGGGATACGAAAAAAATGCTGCGCACCAAAATGCAGATGATATTTCAGGACCCGGCGGCCTCCCTGAACCCCCGGCGCAAGGTAATGGACCTGGTCGCGGAGGGGTTGGACATCCACCGCCTTTGCCCCACCGCCGCCGCGCGGGAGGAGAAGGTCTACGGCATCCTTCAGAGCGTGGGGCTGGCGCGGGAACACGCGCAGCGCTACCCGCATCAGTTCTCCGGCGGTCAGAAACAGCGCATAGGCATAGCCCGGGCCCTGGTCATGAACCCGGACTTGATCATAGCGGACGAGGCGATTAGTGCCTTGGACGTGTCGATACAGGCCCAGGTCGTCAACCTGATGAAGGACATCCAGCGAAAAACCGGCGTTGCCTTTTTGTTTATTTCCCACGACCTCTCGATGGTCAAATACATCTCCGACCGCATCGGCGTGCTGCACCTGGGCCGGCTTGTGGAGACCGGGGACACCCAGGAAATTTTCAAGTCGCCGATCCACCCCTACACCCGGGCACTGCTGAGCGCGATCCCGCGCCCCAACCCCCAAACGGAAAGAGACCGCGTCGCCCTGCGTTACGACGTTCACGAGGCCGGCATAGATTATTCCCATGGCGTCCGCCGCGCGGTCTCGCCCGGGCACGACGTCCTCGCCACGGAGGAAGAATTTCGCCGCTGGACGGAAAGAGTGCTTTAAGCCCGAAACAAACACATCCCGTCTCCGCTTTCCTGAAACTGGCTCAGTTTTCTGTTCCGTTTGACATCCCATTTAATCAGCTTTTGTTTAAGCTCGCCCGCAGCGTCTCGTCGTGGAACCTGCGGCAATTTGAGACCAGGTCCTCGCCGCTGGTGAACAGGCTTCCGCCTACCAAAATCAGAAGGTCGCTGCCGTAACTGTGGACCATTTCCTCGATATTCGACAGATCCATACCCCCGGCGGGACTGGGGAAGATGGGCTTGAAACCCGCTAGATCTTCGCAACACGCGTACGCTATGCCGAGGCA
>JAISQE010000026.1 GCA_031274425.1 Synergistaceae bacterium
CCGCCGGTTTCGTTCCGTTTGGTGATGGCTTGCCATCGTGGATGGCTACTCAGCACTCTCAAATTTTGCGGGGATTTACAATAGTATGATAAAATACCTCTCTAAATGACAGCGATATGAATTTTGTATCCGCCCCCCCAAAAAGCCTCTTACAGCCCATGCGCAAGAGCGAGGCGTTCAGGGGGGTCGGGTAGCGATAAGCAACGAACCGCAGGTTTAGCGAAGCTGCGAAATGGATTGGCCGGTCGCCGAGTTTTTTCATCGGCCGCTTAGAGTGGGTTCTGCCCCCTGAGCTTGAATGTTTATTGAATTTTGAGCGGGGGGATCCTGCATGTATAAGTATGTCGTTCATCGTTTGCTCCTCACCGTTCCTATTCTTTTGGGCGTTTCTTTCATTATTTTCACGATTATATCGCTGACCCCCGGAGACCCGGGGAGGTTGATTCTGGGAGAAAACGCCCAACAGGAAGCCATTGACAAGCTGAACCATGACCTGGGCTTCGACAGACCCTTTTTGGTCCGCTATGTGAAGTACATTGCGGACGTTGTGCTGAGGCTCGACTTCGGGACTTCGTATCGCACGCAAAAACCCGTTTTCGACGAAATATGGTCTCGGCTTCCCAATACTCTGTGGTTGGCTGTTTTATCGGTAATATTCAGCTCCATCATTGGGATTTCGCTGGGTATTTTCGCTGCGGTCAAACAATATTCCCTACTGGACAACGTCTTGACGGTGTTCGCAATGTTTTTCGCGGTCATCCCGATATTTTGGTTTGGGATGATGCTGACCTACGTTTTTTCTTTAAAGCTCGGCTGGTTCCCCACGAATGGAATAGGGACCTGGAAGAACTTTATCCTGCCGACAGTGGCGCTTGCCCTCAACGGCGCGGGTGGCATCTTGAGGTTGACGCGCTCGACGATGCTCGAAACGATCCGCCAGGACTACGTCCGAACGGCGAAGGCCAAGGGCGCCACGAACCGCGTCGTCATATGGAAGCACGCGCTTAAAAACGCATTGCTGCCCGTCATTACCGTTTTAGGCATCAATTTTGGGCACCTGTTGGGCGGAACCGTCATTACGGAAACGGTTTTTTCGATTCCGGGCCTAGGCACCCTCATCGTCTCCTCCATCAGGCTCAAGGATATTCCCACCGTCCTGTCTACGACGATCCTCTTCGCGGCGTTCTTCTGCATCGTCGTGCTGATTGTGGATATTCTCTACGCCTATATCGATCCGCGCATCAAAGCCAAGTACTCCCGATAAATCGATTTTTCACGGGCGAGGAAGATGAATCATGGAAATCAAGTCAAAAAAGAGAAGTAAAGCCGCCGAAGTTTGGCGCAGGATGAAAAAAAGCAGAACGGCTATGCTGGGGCTCGCGATTCTGGTGGTTTTCGCCGCGGTTTCAACTTTCGCCAGCGTTATCACTCCGTACAAGGCGGCAACCCAGCAGAGCGCGAAGGTAAGGCTTCAACCTCCATCCGCGGAACATTATTTTGGAACGGACGGCTTCGGCCGGGACGTGTTTGCGAGGATTCTGCACGGCTCCCGCGTTTCCCTCACCATCGGCCTCGTTACGACGTTCATCTCCACGCTGATAGGGGGATTCCTCGGGTCAGCGGCCGGGTACTACGGAGGTAGACTCGACAACGTGATCATGAGGCTCATGGATGTCTTCATGTGCATTCCCACCGTATTGCTCGCCTTGGCGATTATCGCGGCGCTGGGGCCGGGTATGCGCAACCTGCTGATCGCGATCACCCTGTCCAACATCCCCTCCTTCACCCGCTTGGTGCGCTCCGTCATTTTGACGCTTGTCGAACAGGATTTTATTGAGGCCGCAAGGTCCTACAGCACCCCGGACTTCAGGATCATCGTCAAATACGTTCTGCCCAACGCCATGGGTCCCATCATCGTGCAAGCCACCATGTCCATCGCCTCCATGATGCTCCTGGCCGCCGGGTTGAGCTTTATCGGCATGGGCATCCAGCCTCCCGCCCCGGAGTGGGGGGCCATGCTTTCAGAGGCCAGGGAGTACATGAGGACGGAGCCGTATCTCCTGTTTTTCCCCGGAATGTGTATTCTGCTCTCGGCCCTGGCCTTGAACCTGGTCGGCGACGGATTGAGAGACGCCCTTGACCCCAAACTCAGGGATTGAGCCGAACTGGAAACCGAAGGAGATTTCAGCATGAGCGAAAATTTGCTTGAAATTAAGAACTTGACGGTCGCTTACGAAACCGACCTGGAAACCATTCGCGCTGTCAACAACATAAGTTTCAGCCTCGAAAGAGGATCGACCCTGGGCATCGTGGGGGAAACCGGCGCTGGAAAGACAACTACCGCGCTCTCGATCTTGCGGCTTCTCCCTGAGCGGACCGCGAAAATCAAAAGCGGCTCCATTCTGTTCAAGGGCGAGAACCTTCTGTCCTGCCCTGAAAGCAGGATGCTCAAGATTCGGGGCGCTAGGATCTCGATGATCTTTCAAGACCCCATGACGGCTCTCAATCCTATTTTGACGATCGAGGATCAGATAGGGGAAACTTTGAGATTCCACAACGCCGAAAACAGGCCCAACGCGAAAATCGCGGCCAAGGTTGAGGAGACCCTGGAGATGGTGGGGATCCCAGCGTCCAGAAAAAAGGACTACCCGCATCAATTGTCGGGGGGCATGAAACAGCGGGTCGTCATCGCCATCGCTCTGGCCTGCGAGCCCGAGCTTCTCATCGCTGACGAGCCCACCACCGCCCTCGACGTCACCATTCAGGCCCAGGTTCTTGCAATGATCGAGGAGCTCAAAACCCGCCTCGACACGTCGATGATCATGATCACCCACGACCTGGGGGTGGTCGCTCAAACCTGCGACGACGTGTGCGTCATGTACGCAGGGGAGGTCATCGAAATCGGTTCGGCGGAGGATATTTTCACCGCTCCGGCGCACCACCCCTATACCGTGGGGCTTTTCGGCTCGCTTCCAAATTTGAAGGCCGAGACCGCTCGCCTGAATCCCATTGCTGGTCTCATGCCCGACCCTACGGATTTGCCCAAGGGCTGTAAGTTTTCGCCTCGATGCCCGCGCCGCATGGATGTTTGCGAGGAAAAAGAACCGGCCGCCTTCGTAAACGGGACTCACTCCATTTACTGTCATCTTTTTTAGGAGGAGCTGTCGATGTCGGATACGCTGGTTGAGACAAAGGATCTGAAAAAGTATTTCAAAGTCCCCGCGGGCTTTCTGCATGCCGTGGACGGCGTTGACGTGAAAATCGACGCGGGACGGACCCTAGGAGTCGTGGGGGAGTCCGGCTGTGGAAAGAGCACTTTGGGGAGGACCATTCTCAGGCTGACCGAGCCGACCGGGGGAGCCGTTTTTTTCGAGGGCGCGAACATTTTGGAGTACGACAAGAAAAAAATGAGCGTCGAACGCTGCAAAATGCAGATTATTTTTCAGGATCCCTACTCGAGCCTGAATCCGCGCATGTCGGTTCAGGAGCTGATCGCGGAGCCTCTGATCGTGAATAAAGTCTATGACAAAAAAACGAAGGTCTATAACGAGGTTTCGAAGCTCATGGATATCGTGGGGCTTGCCGAGCGCCTTGCTGGGGCTTATCCTCACGAGCTCGACGGCGGCAGGCGTCAGAGAATAGGGGTCGCGAGGGCCTTGGCCCTGAAGCCCAAGTTCATCGTCTGCGACGAGCCCGTTTCGGCGCTGGACGTTTCGATACAGGCTCAGATCCTGAACTTGCTGATGGACCTGCAGGCCGAGATGGGGCTGACTTACATGTTCATCACCCACGACCTTTCCGTGGTGAAGCATATTTCTAACGAGATCGCCGTCATGTATTTGGGAAAATGCGTCGAACGGGCCTCGTCGCAAGAACTTTTCACCGCTCCCGCGCATCCTTACACCCAAGCGCTCCTGTCCGCGATACCCGTTCCCGACATCGCCATGCGCAAAAAGAAAGCGGAGGTTCTAGGGGGCGAGGTCGCAAGCCCTGTCAACCCTCCGCCCGGCTGCCGTTTTGCGGTTCGGTGCCCCAGGGTTCGCTCGGAATGCATCGCGTCGGACGCGCCGCTCAAAGAGATCTCGCCAGGCCATTTCACAAATTGCATCCTGGCAAAATATTAAATAAATATTAAGGAGGAAGTTAGGAATGAAGAAGTTGGCAATGAAGTTGACGACAATGAAGAAGATCGTTTTATCCTGTGTTCTCGCCGCGGGGGCGCTCTGTACTTTCGCCGTCGCCCCGGCGGCGGCCGCAAAACGCACGGATCTCAACCTGTGCGTCCCACAAGCTTTTCGCTCGTTCAATCCCCACTACGATACCCTGATCGTCGAAAAGGTCGTCACCACACAGATCTTCGAGCCCCTGTATTTTACGGACGACAACGCCGTCAGTCACCCCATTCTCGCCGAGAGTTACGAGGTGACCTCAGACAACCTGACATATACGTTTCACCTGAGGAAGGGCGTCACGTTTCACAACGGAGAGGAGCTTAAAGCTGACGACGTTGTTTTTTCCTTTGAAAACGCGCAGAAATCTCCCTACATGCTTTTATACTTGGACTCCCTCGACTCCGTAAGCAAAGCGGACGACTACGCCGTCAAAATGACCTTGAAGTACCCGAACGCCGCCTTCTTGACCGGCCTAAACAATATCGGCATCGTGAACAAAAAGCACTACGAGGCGGCGGGGAAAGACGTGGGAGACCAGCCCTGCGGAACGGGACCTTATAAGTTCGAGTCGCATCAGCTCAACGTCGGAGCGACGCTGAAAAAATACGACGGCTACTGGGGCGCCCCCGCCACCATCGAGACCTTGCGCTGGAAGGTTATCCTGGACCCCTCCACGGAGCTAATAGCCCTGGAGGCGGGAGAACTGGATATTCTGGACGTTCCCACCGCCAACTGGAAAGACATCGTGGCCCAGGACAAGTGGGTTACCATCGACAGACCGTACACCCACGTCAGTTACGTCGAATACAATCACGAAAAAGAGCCCTTCAACAACAAGCTCGTCCGCCAAGCGATCAACTACGCCATCAACAAGGAAGACATGATCATCATGGCGAGGGACGGGCTCGCGGAGGCGACCTACACGCTGGCGAAGTCGCCCTACGTATTTGGCGCTACGTATGATTGTCCCAAATACGATTACGACCCGGAAAAGGCAAAAGCGCTGCTGGCCGAGGCGGGTTATCCCGACGGTTTCGACGCGGGCCCGATCTTGACGGTTGGGGGGACGTATTTCGAGAAGACCGCCCAGGTCTTGATGGCCAACTTGGCCGACGTCGGCATCACCTCCACCATCGAAGCGCGCGAAACCGCTTCCTGGATTGCGGACACCATTGCCGGCAACTACGGAATCGCGATCATGGGCAGAACGACGGAACCGGACTTCGCTTTCTTCGACAACGTCTACGGGTCGCAGTTCATCGGCAGCACCAATCAGGCCCGATACTCGAACCCTCGCGTCGACGAGCTGTTTGCCCTGGGCAAGGGAACCTTGGACGAGGCGCAGAGAAAGGCATATTACAAAGAATTGATCGAGATCGTTCAAGACGATGCCGTTTACGCGCCGCTCTTTTTCAGGACCATGCCCTTGGCGCACGATAAAAAACTGAACTACAAGTATTACCTCAACGTGGTCAAATACGTGGAGTGCAGCTGGAACGAATAACACGACCCCGTTGAAGGGTGAAGCTTGTTGTTTTGTGTCGGAGCGAGGCGATATGAGTCTTTGGCGAGGGGCGTCTATTGCGCCCCTCGCTCCGATATCTCCAATGTCTCCAACATAATGGGTTTCACCGACCAACCCCGCCTTTAATGGATTGAGAATCTCCCGACTCTTTAAAGACCGACTCCCGGCTGTTTCTAAAAAATTTCGCGACTACGCCAGAGCCGGCGCGCTGTCGCTTTCTCTGGGCGTACAGGCGTCCACCGCGTTGATGCGCGCACCGGGCCTTACGCGGGTTTGCGCGCATAGCACTCAAAAATCGCAAAATACACCCCTACATGAATAAAAAAAATCGCGAAATACACCCGGATATGTATTGCCTTTAATTCTGGTTCGTGTATACTTCATATAAGATTTTTGAGAATGTTCATAAATATGTTGCTTATTTATGTCTTTTTATACTTGCGCTTAATCTGTCATGAAGCGTGTGGAGCCGTATAGAATACGAACTAAAGAAGTGTAGCTGCCAAATGAGAAGCCGTATATTGCACAGTAAATCGACGATTTCTCCCGAAAATCGAACTTACCTGGAACGGCCGCGTATTAACAAGCTGTTCAGGGATGCTGTAGAAAGCCCGCTCGTCACGGTTTCTGCTGGCGCGGGCTATGGGAAGACGCAGGCGGTCTATTCGTTTCTCCGGCAATATGAAGCGGTGACAACATGGATACAGCTTTCCGAACGCGACAACTTGGGTACACGATTCTGGGAAAACTTTGTGTGCACGGTCGCGTTGCGTGACAGGCGTTTCGCGGAGCGCCTCCGGGAAGCCGGCTTCCCGGAGGCGGACGATCAATTCACGGAATATCTCTCCTTTTTGGAAAATGTGATCGTGCCAAGCGAAAAAAATGTGATCGTATTCGACGATTTCCACCTGATAGAAGACAGGTCGGTGCTCCAGTTCATCAGGCGGTCCGTCCAGTTGCCGTTCCATAACATAACGACGATCCTGATTTCACGGATGGAGCCGGACATCAGCACAATCAGTCTGCTCTCCAAGGGTCTTGTTTTCAGCGTCAGCGAAAACGATCTTCGCTTTACTGAGGAAGAAACAGCGCGATACTTTCAGTTGCTCGGCGTTCCCTTGTCTTCGCAGGACCTCTCCAATATTTACGACGATACAGCTGGGTGGGCGTTTTCCCTGCACCTGATCGGCCTGTCCCTGAAAAAAGCGCCGTCCCACAGCAGGGAAGCGAGCATCGCGATGAAGCTGAATATCTTCAGAATGATCGAGAATGAGATATTTCTTGTAAATTCAGAGAGATTGCAGCGCTTTTTGCTTCGTCTGTCGCTGATCGACCGCCTTTCGACAGCTCTGGTCTCTATTCTGGCCGAGGACGAGACTCTCGTCGACGAGATGAAAAAAATCAGTTCTTTCATCCGCTACGATAGTTATCTGGACGCGTACCTGATCCATCACCTGTTTCTCGATTACCTGAGGCAAAGGCAGAAGACCCTGACGGAGGAGGAAAAGTGCGACACGTACCTGAAGGCGGCGCGCTGGTGCAATAAAAACGACTATAAGATGGACGCCATCTCGTACTACGACAAAGCTGGGAAATACAAGCCCATCATGAAAATTCTGTACCATTTTCCTCTGCAAATTCCGATGAACCAGGCAAAATTTGTCCTCGACATCTATGACAATGGCCCCACTGAGCAATTGGAGCAATTTGCTTTTTACCCCCTCCAGCGTTCTCGCTTGCTCGTAAGCTTGGGTCGCTATGAGGAGGCCGTCGCGGAGAACAACGACCGAATCCGAAAATACTCGACCCTGCCAAACTCGGATTTCAACAATCGTGTCCTATGCAGCGCGTATCAGGCATTGGGTTTTATAAACTATTTCACGCTTCCCTGGACCGACCGTTGCAACTTTGATGTTCTGCTGGAGAAGGCGGATTATTATTATCAACTCAGCCCGTACAACGAATTCGGCCCCGTGACGAACATCAGCCTGGATGCCTGGGCCTCCAAAGTCGGTACGGCGAGAAGCGGCGCTATGGAGGAGTATGTAGAAACGTTGACTCGCGCGATTCCACATATGGTGAATATTTTAAACGGCTGCATGTACGGGCTGGACGATTTGGCAAGAGGCGAAATGCAATTTTACAAAGGCGACCTGAAAATAGCCGAAAGATTGATCAAACAGGCGCTTTCCAAAGCGGAGGCGCGGAGTCAATATGAGGTGAGAAATCGGGCGCTGTTTTATCTCTTGCGCATCGGAGTCGCCCAGGGGGACTTCGAGCGAATTCAGGGGTTGGTGAAAGACCTGGAAGCGCAGTTGAAAATAAGCGAATACAGCACCCGTTTCATCACCTATGACATCGTATCGAGCTGGCTCTATTCGACTTTCGGGCAACCGCAGCTTGTCGCGAACTGGCTGAAGGGCAATTTCGAACAGGGTTCCCTTGCCATCTTCAAGGCGAATTTCGGGAACTGCATCAAGGCGAGGTACTATTACGCCAATAAGAGATACGATGAACTCTTGTCCTTTCTTGAAAGCGGGCAGGCTCCAAACGAGGTGTTGTTCGGAAAACTGGAGATGAAGGTACTGGAGGCCATCTGTAAGTACCAGATCAAAAAACGAGACGCGTCGTTGCTCGCCTTGCGGGAAGCGTATGACTTAGCGCTGTCGAATGATCTGACGATGCCGTTTATCGAATTGGGCAAGGATATGCGCACGCTCACCGCCACGGCGATGCGGGACAGGAACTGCGCTATCCCCCGTCAATGGCTTGAAGTGATTAACCGGAAGGCAACGACATACGCGAAACGATTAGCTCTCGTTGTCTCGGAATATAAAAGAGCAAATAACCTCGAAGGAGCGTATGACACGACTCTGTCGCCCAGAGAGACGGATGTCTTGAACGATCTGTACCACGGTCTTTCGCGGTCGGAAATTGCCGCCAGTCACGACCTGTCGATCAACACGGTCAAGATGACGCTAAGTTCATTGTACACGAAACTGGACGCGGACAACGTCGCGGATGTCATCCGCATCGCGCTCGACCGGAAATTGATAAACTATACCTCCCGCCCATGATTCTTACTACATTCTGAAAGTCCCACAGAAATCTTTTGAGAATCATTCATTTATAAAGAAAAACTCTTGACAATATATGATGTATCCATCATAATGTA
>JAISQE010000073.1 GCA_031274425.1 Synergistaceae bacterium
CGGATGCGAAGAAAGCGGCGGATGAGGCGATGAGGCAAATCGTAGAGACGGGGTACGCGAACCGTTATCGCGACGTTGTGCTATTGGGTCTGGCGATAGACGACGAGCGGCGCGGCATAGCGGAGTTTCGGACCGAAATGAGATCCGGCGTAAAATGATCTCTTCGGCACATGTGTTAAACTAGCCCCGCATCCGGGACAAAGGAGGTATCTGTCCATGTTGAACGGGGTCATTGTGGTATTCTTTTTGATTGTTGTCAGCGCTTTCTTTTCGATGGCGGAGATCTCTTTGGCGGCTTCGCGTCGGACGAAATTGAGGGTTTTGCTGGGCGAGGGCAAGACCGGCGCGTCTCAGATCCTTTCCTTTCAAGAGCAGTCGGGGATGTTTTTCACCACGGTGCAGATCGGCCTGAACGCCGTCGCGATCCTCGCGGGCATCGTGGGCGACGCTTTTTTATCGCCCTCCATAGCCGGCGTTTTCCCCGATTTTGTGTCGCCTTTTGTCGCCGAAAGGATCGGGGGCGTCGTTTCATTTCTTCTGGTGACCTTATCTTTCGTGCTCTTCGCGGACGTGATGCCCAAACGCATCGCCATGGCTTGGCCGGAGACGGTGGCGTTGCGTATGATCGACCCGATGAAGAAATGCATTTTTATCTTCAGCCCTCTGAGCAAAAGCCTGAACTCCTTGGCAAACGCCGTCTTCAAACTTCTGAGAATGCCGGAAAGGAGAAGGGACGACATCACGTCGGACGATCTTTACGCGATGATGGAGGCCGGGGCCTTGGCGGGGATCCTGCGCAATCAGGAGAAAGAGCTTATCGGCAACGTATTCGAACTGGACACCCGCACCGTGCCCTCGGCGATGACCGTGCGCGAGAATGTGGTGTATTTCGACCTTCACGAGAGCGAGGAGGAAATCAAGAGAAAGGTGGCGGACAATCCGCACTCCACCTACCTCGTCTGCGAGGGAAACATCGACCATGTCGTGGGCTACGTGAACTCCAAAGAGCTCCTCGAACGGGTCCTGACGGGGCGCAGTCTGGAGTTGAAGAGCGGTCTGCAGATTCGGCCTCCTTTGATTCTGCCCGACACGCTCACTTTGGCGGAGGCCATGGATCAGTTCAAGGGCAAAGGCGAAGATCTGGCGGTGGTGCTGAACGAATACGCCTTGGTCGTGGGGATCATCGCCTTGAAGGATATCATGGCGATGCTCATGGGCAACCTGGTAGGCCAGGAAGAGCAGATCATGAAACGGGACGACCACTCCTGGCTGATCGAGGGAGCCACGCCGATAGACGACGTGATGAGCGTGTTCAAGATCGATGAATTTCCCAACTCGGAGAACTACGAGACCATCGGCGGATTTTTGACTTATATGCTGAGGCGGATTCCGCACCGAACGGACTCCGTGAATTTCGGCGGCTACAGCTTCGAGGTTATGGACATCGACAACTATAAAATCGATCAGGTTCTCGTCACCCGCCTCGCGGAGGCTGACCGCGCGACGGATCGAAGTTTGCGCTCGTAGGCCAGAATGTCCATGACGAAGTCGTCCCGCGGACGCGTTATCCCCGTTCTCGTGAAGACGTCGGGGAAAGCGCGTTTCTCAACGACCCGGGGAGCCCGGAAGAGAGTGACGAAAGGGGCGAATTGCAGCAGGTCCCCCCGATGTTTCGCGATGCGGCTGACCACACGATAAAGCGCGAAGCAATCGGAAAGGGAGACGTGGGAGACCCCCTCCCCTATTTCGTTTTCGACGTCTTCCGTGGCCTTGGGGGGCTCCAGCGCGTTCGGCCCGTCGCATACGACGTCGGTGACCTCCCCCAACTTGGGCCATTTGAACGTTCCCGCCCCTCGCGTGCTGCCGGGACGTTTCGGGATCGCGCAATAAGCGGTGAGCCCCTTCATGGAGCACCACCAGAGAAACGCTCCTTGAGCGATCTCGGGAAGAAAGGCCGTGTCGAAGGACAGATTGTGGACGACGACGCCCTCCACGTCCCGAGCTTCCCAAAATTCGATCAGGTCCGGCCAGTCCTCGACGAAGTAAGAGGGGATGTCGAGGTGTTCCCGCAGCGCCAGCAGCCTTCCGGGGGTGAGCCCGTGGACGCGTTCGGCGTAAGGGTCGGGACGCTCCAAGGGCAGATAGAAGCGATTGAAAACGTCCAAAATGGTCCCTCCGTCGTCAAAAACGATGGAAGACGCGGAGAGAACGGAAGAGCCCGCCATCCCGTTCGTCTCCAGGTCAAAAACGGCTATGTTCATACGACACCTCCTCGTAGGATTACGCGTATGTTTCGCGTCATGCCTCATGATACAATAATCTCGAAGGAGGAGATGCCTTATGGAAAAAAGAGAACTTGTCATTATCGGCGCCGGTCCCGCGGGAATGGCGGCCGCGATTTATGGCCGCCGGGCGGGGCTTGACGTGTTGCTTCTGGAACGGGGAGCCACAGGCGGACAGATCAACACCACCGAGGAGATCGAAAATTGGCCGGGCGTGCAGCACACCACCGGACCTGAGCTGGGGAATATGTTCCGGGATCACGCCCTCAAATTCAACACGGAAATCCGTCCCGTCGACGTCAAAAAAATCGAGCTGCGCGGGGGCGCTAAAGTTGTCGTCACCGATAAGGGAGAAATCGAGGCCGACGCGATCGTCGTCGCCACGGGAGCTTATTTCCGCCGCCTGGGTTGTCCGGGGGAGGCCGAGCACATCGGTCAGGGCGTCAGCTACTGTGCCGTGTGCGACGGAGCTTTCTTCGAGGACGAGGAGGTCGCCGTGGTGGGCGGCGGCAACACCGCGGTCGAGGAAGGGGATTACCTGACGAAGTTCGCGTCGAAAGTCTATATCGTTCATCGCCGGGACGAGTTTCGCGCCGACCGGGCCGCCATCGAACGGGCCCTCGCCAACCCCAAGATCGTTCCCGTGTGGAACAGCGTTGTGGAAAAAATTGAGGGCGACGGAGCCGTAGAAAAGATCGTCTTGAAAAACGTCAAAACCAACGAAATTTCCGACCTGCCGGTGGCGGGCGTTTTCATGTTCGTGGGGCAGGCCCCCTACGACGAGTGCGTCAAGGGCTTGGTGAAGGCGACTAAAGAGGGATGGATCCTCACGAACGAGGATATGGAGACCTCCGTGGAGGGCATTTTCGCCGCGGGCGACGTCCGCAGCAAGCACCTGCGCCAGGTCGTCACGGCCGCGTCCGATGGAGCCGTCGCCGCCATGGGGGCGTCCGCTTACATCAACGAGCAGCTCCACCTGCGATCCGTCCTGCTGGAGCCGGAGTCCGTGACGGCGTTCTTTTACACCAGCATCGACGCGAACCAGGCGCACCTCTCCAACGAAGCCGAAAAACTGGCCAAAGCGCGGGGAAAAAAGCTTCCGATCATCGATGGCTATAAAAATAGCCGCATGATCGAAAAACTGGACGTTTCCTCTCGGCTGCCCGCGTTCGTCGAGCTTCGCTCCGGCGCGGTCGCGAAGGTGACCCCCGTCGCCTCGGAAGCCGACGTCGCCAAAGTATTGGCATGAGCTTCCGCGTGTAAAAGCCGAACCCCGGACATGATTCTGACGGTTACGTTCAATCCGGCCGTAGACCTGGATTTCATTATAAACGACCTGCGGCCCGGCGGTCGATACAGGGCGAACGTTTCGCGGCGCAGCCCCGGCGGCGCGGGGATCAATATTTCCATCATCCTGAGCCGGCTGGGGCAGGCGTCGATAGCGACGGGTTTTTTGGCTGGATTCAACGCCTCGTACATCTTGGATTCCCTTCGGAGGGAAAAAGTGTCCTCGCACTTCATCCACACGAAGGGGGAAACCCGGATCAACGTCTGCATCACCGACGTCGAAAAGAACGTCGAAACGCGCCTGCACGAGGTGGGGTTGGAAATTCCCCGTCATGACAAGGCCGCGTTTTTGAGAAATTACGAACGCACCTTGGGGCGCGTCGAAAGAATTTCCATGGGGGGGTCCTTGCCTCCGGGAATCGACAACTCCATTTACGCGCCTTTGATACGAAACGCGAAAAACAACTCGATTCCCACCATTTTGCATCCTAACAGCGAGGATCTGGACGTCGTCCTGGAGGAGGCCCCGAGCGTCGTCAAACTGGACTATCAGGCTCCCCGTCTGGAAATGTCTCAAACGGCGCCCCAGGACAAAATCGACTTGTTCATGGCGCGGGCCGAGGCCTTGCACCGCAAGGGAACGGAATGGGTGCTCGCCTCGCTCTCCAGGGAAAAGGTGATTTTCTCCTTCTCCAAAGGGGCTTGGATCGCCGAAAGCCAAAGCTCAGAGATGCTCTATATCTATGCCGTCGAGGACGCGCTTTTGGCCGGAATGATCGCGGCCATGGCGGAGCGCGCTTCCCCCGAGGAGGTCGTCCAACTGGCTATGGCCTGTAACTGGGAATGCGCCACTCACCCCGAAAAATTTCCCCGCGACAGGGCGTGCGTGGAGGAGTTGCGCCACCGGGTTCTCCTCACCAAAGTCGACTGAGTCAGCGGAGCCGGGATTGCTCGAAGGCTCGAAGCGATTCGCTCGACTCTTTCCGTTCGTCGGCCGCCCTTCGAATCGGACCCTTATGAATTTTGCAAGACAAAAGTTTCCCCCGGAAATATCCGAAAAAAGAGTGAAAGGGGATCGATTTTATGGTGGACAATAAATCTCAAAGCGCGCAGTACACGTACCAGAGCACACAGATTTCGACGGCGACGAAAGAGCAGCTTCTTCTCATCACCTACGATATCGGCATCCGCTCCTGCCGTATGGCGGAGGCCGCGCTCGAAACGGGCAACAACAAAACCCAGGACTTCGATTTGGCGCATCGGGAAATTCTCCGGGCGCAGGAGGTCATTCGCGAGCTGATGGTCACCTTGAATACCGAGAAAGGCGGAGAGATGGCCCAAAACCTGATGCGCCTCTACGATTACATGTACCAGCAGCTCGTGGAGGCCAACGTCAAGAAAGACCCCAAGAACATCCATACCGTCCTGACGATGTTGGAGGACCTCAAGGAAACCTGGGAGGAGGCGTTGATGAAGTTGCTGAAAGAATATCAGGCGGCCCATCCCGAGGACGAAGACCTCAAAGTCGTAGGGAATCTGAACCTCAAAGAGCTGAAAACGGCTCCGACAGTCGAAACCCGCGCGGCCGCCGCGCCCGCTAAAGCTCAAGCCGGGGGATTGAACATTGCGGGATGACACTCTGGACAAAGTCAAAAACCTGCTGGGCCTTGAGCTGAATATATACAACAGGTTAAGAAAAATGGTCTCCCGGGAGCTGGAGGCCATTCTTCTCGATGGCGATATGGAGAAGCTGCTTTCGATCCTACAGGAGAAGCAGGACGTCATCGCTCAACTGCAATTGCTCTCGGACACCTGGTTGGACGCTCTGCCTATGTTGGGCCTTGAGGAACTGCGAGGGACCTCGGGTTTCTGGGAGAAGTTGTCCACGCTGTTTTCCGGAGAACAGGCCGTCGAGTTCGACCGAATTTTATTGAAAACCCGGTCCGCAGCCGAAGATTTGATGGAGGCGGAAAAAACCGTCCAGGTAGAACTCGAAAAACACGTAGAACAATTGCGAGGCAAAATGTTGCAGGTCACGCACGGGCGTTCGGCGTTCATCAATTACGCGAAAATGGGCGGAGGATATTTTGGCTCCGATCAATAAATTTTTTTTACTTTTAAAAGCCTTCCTCGCCCTGTTCGTGTTTATGTCGTTTTATGCCGTCGTTCCCGTTTGCCGGGCGGAGGAAAATGACCTTCGTTCTTCCGGCGGCGGCGTCATATCGGAAGATGAGCAAATTCTCGACCCCGAGGTGCGCCGGGAACGAAAGATAGGCCGTAAAACAGTCGACGCGATAGAGAAAAATTGGGAGCTCATCGCGGACCCAGCTCGTCTCGTTCACCTTTCCATGATCGTGGACACGCTCAAGCCCCATTTGAAGCGCGAAATTCCCTACGAGGTTCGCATCGTGCGCATGGACACGCCGAACGCTTTTTGCCTTCCCGGCGGGTTCATCTTTTTCACCTCGAAAATGCTGGAGCTTTTGCACTCCGATGCCGAGATCGCCGCAGTCATGGCCCATGAAATGATCCACGTGGACCAGAATCACGGGATAAAGATGGCGGCAAAAACCAATCAACTCACCTTGGCGGCCCTGGCCGTCATTCTGGCGAGCGGAGGGGCGATGGCCCCCGCCGTGTTGGCTCAGGTAGCGCAGGTCGCCGTCAACAGCGCGTACTCCATCGAATTCGAAAAAGAGGCGGACAGTATGGGACTGGACGTGTTGATCGCGGCGGGTTACCCCCCCTCGGCGATGGTGACTCTGATGGAAGGGTTCATGCACGAGGAAATGAAGCAGCCGATTCGAGAGTATGGGATCTATATGGATCACCCCGATTCCATCGAGCGAGTCCATAGCATGGGCGAGAAACTAAAAAAACTGCGTATCGCGTTGGAAAGGAAACATCCTCTTCATCTGCTCCGGACTTCCATTCGGGAAGAAGGGGAAAAAGCGCGGCTGTTCGTCGACGACGTGAGAGTGTGGGAGGGAGCGAAGAACGACCTTACGATCGAGCTTCTCCAACGGGTCCGAGAATTTCTGGACCGCGATTTTCAGATGGAAATGGCTCCCTACGATCTTCAATTAGAGGGCGAGGAGACGGGCAACGGCGTTTTGCGCCTGAAAAACAACATCCTGGCTCAGACCCCCTTGCCGGAGGGGATGCAAAGTTTATCCGCCCTCAGAGAAAACCTCCTGCGCGCTCTCGCCAGAGCGCAAAGAAAACACCCCATCGCAAAATATTTCAAGTATTAGAGGAGACTCTTTTCGCTCAAAATTTTGGCCGTTCATCTCGGGCTTGAACGGTTATCAGCGGCAAGTTGATTTTTTCGAGGGGCTTCCTGTCCTGCCCCTGCCAATAAAAGTAGTCGTTCCAGGCCGTTTCGAACCAAATTTTCTTCATCGCCGAACTCGATCAATTCGTGCTCCACGCCCTTGCCGGCGTTAAGCGCGGCAATCGTTTCTCGCGGATCACCCAAGACTCCACGAAAAGTCCCTGAAGATCCGGGACAAGCAGTTTATGATAGCGAGCCGTCGCCGCGATTGCGGGCAGACGCGCTATGTCCGCTGTGACTTCACAGGCAAAAAAATAGCGCCTCGCAATAGACTGTTCGGAGAAAACGGTGTTAAGCTATTCTCGACTTTAGAGTCTGCGATATCAGGGGCCTTGCAAACTCTAAATACGGATTACAGGAGGCTAAACACATGACGCAGGCGGCCGAAGAAGATGCACGCAGGATTCGAGAAAAATACGGCGATCTTTTGGACAAAATCGAAGAAGAAAGAGCACCTTTAAGCGAAGAGCAGTGTTTTGCCATGCTCCCACCGGAAGCCCCAAGATCGGGGAGTATATT
>JAISQE010000010.1 GCA_031274425.1 Synergistaceae bacterium
CCATAAGCCGCTGTAACCGCCGTACTCACGCCGAACGATACCACGGCCAGCGCGATGCCCGCGAGTATGGCCAGAGGATTTTTGCTCCTGCCCCCGCCGCCCCGCAGGACAGGACAGACGACCACATAATCGCCCGGGACGACGAAGACGTTCCCCATTTCCTCCGGCGCATAAACCTTCCCGTTGATGCTGGCGTGATATTCCTGCTCGCCGCCGATCGGCGCGTGCTGTTCGAGGAACGTTGCGAGACTTAAATCGATGGACGTTTCAACGGTCGTTATCGTCCGGTCCGAGAGGCTGAAGGGGTTGTGGAGAACGACCAGCGTTATATTTTTGCTCGGCTCAATAATCGCCGGAAGCGTGTTCATGGGTTCACCTCGCGTTGCAGTCCAAAATAAAAGCCCGCCGAAGCGGGCTGTCTTCTACAGGAAGTCCAGTGGGGTTGCTATTCTCCACGCTCTTGAATGAAACACGCGCATAATTTTAGACTCATCCATGGTGCATAACTGCACTATGAATGTCCCTGGCTTCTCTGTTTTCAAGGTTGTGCGAAAAGCTGCGTCAAATGTAGGATAAAAACCGATCATGGCCTTATCTTTGATAACCACATACTGTCCTTCATGCTCCTGCGCCAAAAAGAGCAGGTTCTCCTTAAACCATTCATAATTTTCCTCCGGAGTCGCCATCGTTATGCCCCCCTTCTGGCGTATAAAACCCCTCGATTTTGTGCCTCCAGCATGGCGAGTCGAGCCTCTCGATGCATACACCTGTTTTCTCCCGCGTGTGCAGGAATTTTCCGCCGCCGACGTAAACTCCGACGTGGTTCACGAATATCGGATGATTGAACCGTATCGTCACGACGGCGGGAACCGGAATATCAGGCGGTTCGTGTCGCGTCCACCGGAGGCTCTCTTTTTCAAAGAGCCCGCAGAACCCCTCGGAGTCGTAGCAGGAGAGATTAAAATCTCTGTAATCTCGCAGCTCTATTCCCCCGCGCCGGAACACTTCGCAGACGAGGCCCCAGCAATCGTACCCGTCCGGGCCCCGGCCTCCGTCGATGAAGGGTTTCCCTATCAGGCCCGTCAGGTCAGTCAGGTCAGTCACGCGCATTGTAAAGACCGCCCATCGGGATGGCCGGTTCGCCGCCAAAACGTTCGGCGTTGCCCCGCGCCTGGCACGCGTTCAGGCTTTTGTCGCAGGTCGTCAGGCTCGACGTTGCACGACACTCCGGGCCTTTATACCGAAACGGGCAGAAATTCTTCAGGAATCGGCGTTCGGGAACCCGACGGGACAGGTTGATCGCCCCGGACAGCGTGAACGTCACCCATGCCTGATCGTAACTCGTGGACTGGACGGAAAACTCCAGACTGTCCACGGGGGTTATCTGGTCCAGGTGCGAGGACATGACGACCATCATCCTGACGGCAGCTCCGACGCCGCCGCCTGCCTGCTCCAGATACCCCTCCACCGTGCGGCCCACGTTCGACACGCGGACGGCGAAGCGCGGCAATTCCCCCGATGCCGTCTGCACCGGCGGCTCCAACTCGAAGGGGAACGCAATCCACGTCTCGCCATTCCAGACAATATCGTCGGTGTTGTGGCAGAGCCGCAGGATGACGCCTGGGTTGATCGTGATCTCCAGCAATACGATCCACGCAGTGTCGGCAACGAGTTTATTCTTTTCGAGCTTTGCGATGTTCGATAAATTCAGCATGTTACACCTGCTCCAGAGTGAGAGTCACGTTATAGCAGTCCATGATGGTGTGCTTCGAATTCAGAGCGCCCCTGAAACGGACCTCAAATGTCGTGCCGTCCCGTGGATGCGTCCAGTTAAAGGACAGCGCCCCGCCTTTCATTTGCTTATAAAAACTGCGAAGCGTTCTGTAATCGGCTCCCCGCATATTCGCCCAGCTCAGCGCCCAGACTCCCCTCATTCTCGTATATCGCGCCCGCGTCTGGACGATGCCGCTTTCAAATTCCGAGCGAATAACGGGGTCTTCGGTCGTCTCGTCAAGGTTGAGCGGAAGCTGAATACTCGGCCAGTTGTTGGATGTGGGCACCTGTGCACCTCCTCATCTGCGGGATTTCAGCATTCTGGCGAGAACCCCATTGTTCCCGATGTTCTTCACAACAGCGTTGACGCTGATTTCTCCTATACGTTCATCCCAGTTGACACCCGTCGTTTCGACTTCCATCTGTTCCCCGGTCTGGTTTTCAATGGTGATGTTGACGATCGGCGCGCCGCCCCCTGAGGCCCTCACCCCCAACCGCCCGCTCGAATCTCTTTCCAGCGGCATAACGGCTTCCGGGCCCGCTTCGCCCATGAGCCCCACGCCGTCCGCCATCGGGAAGACCGTCGGGCGGGGAATGACCCCGCCTTTGGCGAAGGGGATTACGTTGCCGCCCGGAAAGGCGTTGCCTTCGGCGCTGACGTTGCCGAAATAATTGCCCGCAACAGAGTTGTTCGCGCCCCACGCGGAAGATAATACATTGCCTGCGCCTGCGCCCCCGCCAAACATCGGCATGACCTGATTCAAAATTACCATTCGCAATGTCGTGTAAACAACGTCCTCTCCAAGCTTCCTGAGCGACGCTCCAAAGTCCTCGCCGGATATGGACGCGCGGAGGAACCCGTCGACGACTCCAAGAATGCCCTGCCCCTCCAGCTCCCTGAACTCCTTCGTTGCGTTTCGCAACGCATCGGAGAGCGCGCGGCCCGTGGGTACGGCGGTTATTTCAGTTTGTCTCTGGAACATCTTCAGTTCTTCGGTCGCTTTTCGAACGGCAAGGGGAAAATCCGCATATTGTCCGGCAAGGCTCGCCAGCGCCGATTCGTATTCAGCGCTGCTCAGTTTCCCGGTATCAAACTGCCTTGACAGAGATTCAATGGCTTTATCGATCTCGGTCCCCTTGAGGGATTGCAGCTCAGCAAAACGGTTTTTCCACTCCTCCGTTCCCCGGGTGAGGTTGTCGATCTCAGATTTCAGCAGTCGCGCATATTCGCCGGACTGCAAAAGCCCCTGAGAAAAATCCCATGACAAATCTGACCATTGTTTCTCCATGATGCCTTTTACAGCGTCTTCAAGCTGTTTCTTCTGCGTCAGCGACAGCTTGAACTGGTCTTTCATTTTTTCCAGATCGGGAAGAAACTCCTTCCCATCTTTATTGAGGTACTGAATCTGGTACTGCATCTCCTGTATTTTTTTGGTGAAACCGTCATCGTTAATGTCAATCTTCAGGTCTGCCAATGCCTTCCAGTCTTTCGTCAACGGCTTCAGCTTCGCCTGCATTTCCTCGATCTGCGCAAGGAACTTCTCGCCGGGCTCGTCCATGTACTTCATGCGGTCACGGACGCCTTCGGCGAAGAGTTCGATGGGGGTTTTGCCTTTGTTTTTATAGCCGGCAAATTTCCCGGGGTCCGTAACAATATTGGCTAACGCAGCAGCCCCCGGCTCTACCGTAGGGTCTTTTGATCTCCTGATACGTTCGGCCTGATCTAAAGCAGCTTGTACTCTCTTTTCTTTCATTGCATTTTGTACACGCTTATTGACCACCTGCTGTATGTCGTCTTCCGTTGGGGCAGCTCTTCCTGAAGCAGACACCCCCATCACCGCCCAAGGGTTGGCATTAGCATTTTCAAGAACACGCTGTGTCGCAATTTCCGTGGCGTCGGCCAAATCTTTTATTTCCTGCTTTGTTTTTCCAGCGGCATCTCCGATTTTGCCGTACGTATTCTCCAGAGTGACGAGCCCTCCAACCAGCACAGCAATGGAAGTCATCATAAAACCAAATGGGGTACTAAGCATCAGGGCGTTCATAGTACTGGTGGCCTTTATCAGAGTCCCTATGCTGCTGACAAAAGCCCCTATAGCAATCGTCGCCGGTCCTAGTGCTGCCGCATAGGCTGCGAATTTGATCGTCCCTTCACTGAGGTCCAGGTTTGCTTTCTCAAGCCATCCCGAATACGATTTCAATTCCTTCTCCGCCACCGATAAAATCTTTGTGCCCAGCGGTTCCAGCGCCATACTGATCGCGTTTTTCGTTCTGGCCCACTGTTCGCTGAATCCGTCAGTTTCTTCTGCCGTGCTGCGAATTGCGCCATCCGCGTTATGCAGAGCCCCGACAAGCTCGTCGACTCCAAACTTTCCCTCGCGGATCGCCCGGACCATGTGAGTACTGACTTTGGAACCGAAGGTCTCTATTGC